>NZ_JAFLRJ010000111.1 GCF_017315755.1 Streptomyces beijiangensis | reverse complement strand
CCGTCCCCGTCCCCGTCCCCGCTCCCGAGAAGCGCAAGCGCGCCAAGCGGCCGATCGCACTCCTCGCGGCTGTCGCGATCATCGCGGCGGTGGTCGGCGGAGGTACGGCGGCCGTCGCCGAGAACCTCACGAACGGTTCGTCCGACTCCTCGTCCACGGTCAACGGCACCACCGTCTCCGCCAGCAGCAACGGCACGGTCTCCGGTGTCGCCTCCGCGGTCTCCCCCAGCATCGTGGAGATCGGCGCCACCTCGACGTCCGGTTCGTCGACGGGCTCGGGCGTGATCATCACCAGTGACGGCGAGATCGTCACCAACAACCACGTCGTCACCGGGGCCTCCTCCATCAAGGTCACCATGAGCGACGGCAAGACGTACACGGCCAAGGTCGTGGGCACCGACGCCAAGAAGGACCTCGCGCTCATCAAGCTGGAGAACGCGAGCGGGCTGAAGGCGGCCTCGCTCGGCGACTCCAGCAAGATCGCGGTCGGCGACCAGGTCGTGGCGATCGGCTCGCCCGAGGGCCTGAGCGGCAGCGTCACGAGTGGCATCGTCTCGGCGCTGAACCGCGATGTGACGGTCTCGACGGACGAGAGCCAGTCGCAGGGCAGCGACGGCGGGAGCGGCAGTGGCGGGGGCAGCGACCAGTGGCCGTTCTCGTACGGCGGCCAGGACTTCAACGGCTCCACCGGCTCGTCCACGACGACGTACAAGGCCATCCAGACGGACGCCTCGCTCAACCCGGGCAACTCCGGTGGCGCCCTGATCAACATGAACGGCCAGATCATCGGCATCAACTCCGCGATGTACTCCGCCAGTTCGGACAGCTCCACCTCCAGCTCCAGCGCCGGCAGCGTCGGCCTCGGCTTCGCGATCCCGATCAACACGGTCAAGGCCGACCTGGACACGCTGCGGGCCGGCGGCGCGGACAGCAACTAAGGAGCCCCTCATGACCCGTCTCACCACCCAGCTCAACCGAGCCCGCCACACCCTGGCCGCGATGGTCACCTGGGGCTCGGACTCCACCCAACACCGCACCCGCGTGGGCCGTGCCGAACACGCTCCGACGGTGGCGGCGGGCCCGGCCGGCCTGGGCCTGGCGCTCGCGGTCGCGGCGGAGCTGCACGCGCCTTCCGTACGAGCCCCCGAACTGGCCGCCTCCCCCACGGTCGCGGCCCGCCACACGCGCCGGGCCGCCATGCGAACGCGCACCGTGCGAGGCTGAGACGCTGATCCCAGCCGCCCGACCGCCTCTCCCACCCCTAGGACCAGGACCATGAGCCCCGCCGAAGACGGCCGCGAACCGCAGCGCATCCTCATCGTCGACGACGAGCCCGCCGTGCGCGAGGCGCTGCAGCGCAGCCTCGCCTTCGAGGGATACGGGACGGAGGTCGCCGTCGACGGCCTGGACGCACTGACCAAGGCGGAGGCGTACGGCCCCGACCTGATCGTCCTGGACATCCAGATGCCCCGGATGGACGGCATGACGGCCGCACGCAGGCTGCGCGCCTCGGGCTCGACGACGCCGATACTGATGCTGACGGCACGGGACACGGTGGGCGACCGGGTGACGGGGCTCGACGCGGGCGCCGACGACTACCTGGTCAAGCCGTTCGAACTGGACGAACTCTTCGCCAGGGTCAGGGCGCTGCTGCGCAGGTCCTCGTACGCGACGACCGGCGCGGGCGCCGACGCCCCGGACGACAACGTGCTGGCCTTCGCGGACCTGCGGATGGATCTGTCGACGCGGGAGGTGCTGCGGGGCGAGCGGAAGGTGGAGCTGACCCGGACGGAGTTCACGCTGCTGGAGATGTTCCTGGCGCACCCCCGGCAGGTGCTGACGCGGGAGCAGATCCTGAAGGCGGTGTGGGGGTTCGACTTCGAGCCGAGCTCCAACTCCCTTGATGTGTACGTGATGTACCTGCGGAGGAAGACGGAAGCGGGCGGCGAGCCGCGACTTGTGCACACAGTGCGGGGCGTGGGGTACGCGCTTCGGGCGGGCGGGGCGGAGTGAAGCGGCCCCATCCGCTGCGACGCTTCCGGAGGCTTCCGCTCCGGTCGCGGCTGGCGATGCTCACGGCTGCGGCGGTGGCGTTCGCGGTGGCTGTGGTGTCGGTCATTTGCTGGTTTCTGGTGCAGGGGAAGCTGTACGACGAGATCGACTCAAAGCTGGGCTCGCAGGCCAAGGGGAGCATCCCCTCTCAATCGGTGACCATCACGCTCAACAACTGCTCCCAGACGCCCAGCTCCAACAGCGGCCTCGGCGATCAGCCCTCCGTCTACTACCTGCAGTTGGTGCGGTCCGACGGCACCGTCTGTCTCGCCACTGGCTCGGGCGGACTGATGAAGGCCACCAGCAGCGACACCAAAGTGGCGACCAACCCGGTCCCCAGGGTCGAGACGTACCGCAACGGCACCGACTCGGAAGGCAATCCGGTACGGATCATCACCGTCCCGATCGTCACCGACCACGGCCCGCGGATCTATCCCGACACCGCGCTCATGATCGGTTACCCGCTCAAGGACACGCAGAACACCCTCAACGAGCTGGCACTGCTCCTGCTCGGAGTCTCCGGCATCGGAGTCATCGGCGCGGGCGCAGCCGGCCTGTGGATCGCCCGAGCAGGACTCAAGCCCGTAGACCGCCTCACCGAAGCCGTCGAGCACGTGGCCCGCACCGAAGACCTCACCCTCCAGATCCCCGTAGAGGGCGAGGACGAGATCGCGCGCCTCTCCATGTCCTTCAACTCCATGACCGCCGCCCTCGGCGAATCCCGCGAGCGCCAGGCCCAGCTCATCGCCGACGCCGGTCACGAGCTCCGCACGCCGCTCACCTCCCTCCGTACGAACGTCGAACTCCTCGCCCGCAGCGAAGAAACCGGCCGCGCCATCCCCCCGGCCGACCGCAAGGCGCTCATGGCTTCCGTCAAGGCCCAGATGACCGAACTGGCCGCCCTCATCGGCGACTTGCAGGAACTCTCCCGCCCCGACGCGGCCATCGGCGGCCCCCTCCAGGTCGTCGCCCTGCACGACATCACCGCCGCCGCCCTGGAACGCGCCCGCCTCCGCGGCCCCGAGCTGACGATCACCCACACCGTCGCCCCTTGGTACGTACGGGCCGAGCCGGCCGCCCTGGAGCGGGCCATCGTCAACGTCCTCGACAACGCGGTGAAGTTCAGCCCGCCCCAGGGCACCATCGAAGTCACGCTGACCGACGGCGAGTTGACGGTCCGCGACCACGGGTCCGGCATCCCGCCCGAGGACCTCCCCCACGTCTTCGAACGCTTCTGGCGCTCACCCACGGCCCGTTCACTCCCCGGCTCGGGCCTCGGCCTGTCCATCGTGGCGCGCACGATCCAGCAGTCCGGCGGATCCATCTCCCTGCACGAGGCGCCGGGCGGGGGTACGGAGGCGCGCATCCGCATCCCCGGAGCACCGACGCCTCCCCCACAGGAAGCCCTCTGACCGAGAGATCTATACAAACGTATTGCACAGTCGTCCTATACATGCGTACAGTCAAGCCATGACCTCGACGACGCGCAACGAACTGAAAATCGACGGCCGCCGCCTGTCCTACCTCGACTTCGGCCCGGCCACCGGCCGCCCGCTCCTCGCGCTGCACGGCCACCTCTCCGAGGGCGCGTCCTTCACCGGCCTCGCCGCCGAACTGGGTGACGAGTGGCGGGTCATCGCCCCCGACCAGCGCGGCCACGGCGACTCCGACCGGGCGGCGGACTACTCCCGCCAGGGCTACATCGACGACCTCGTCGCACTCCTCGCCCACCTGGACCTGGACTCGGCGGTCGTGCTCGGCCACTCCCTGGGCGGCATAAACGCCTACCAACTTGCTGCACAGCACCCTCAGTTGGTCGCAGCGGTAGTCAACGTCGAGGGTCCGCCCGCCCTGCCCGACGGCCCGAGCGGCCTCTCCTTCGTCGCCGGCTTCCCGTACACAGCGCGTACCCGCGAGGAACTCGTCGCCGCCACCGGCCCGGTGGGCCCGATGATCGCCCCCGCGCTGCGTCCCACGGCGGATGGCGGCTGGCGACTGCCGTTCCACCCGCAGGACACGATCGACTCCGAGACGCTCGTCCACGGCGACCACTGGGCGGACTGGACGGGCAGCACCTGCCCCGCGCTGTTCGTGCACGGCACGAAGAGCCAGGTGTTCACACCGGAGTTGGCCCACGCGACGGTGGAACGCCGCCCGAACACCACCATGGCCGAACTCGACGGTGACCACTTCGTCCACGCGCAGGACCCGAAGGGATTCGCATCGGCGGTACGGGACTTCCTCGCGACCCTCTGAAAACGCGGAGGGGGCGGCGGGCCACCGGGCCCGCCGCCCCCTCCGAACCAGCGACTACTGAACGACCGTGATGCGATCGGTCACCGGCGGCGCGATCGGCGCGGACGCCGAGGAGTTGGCCGCCAGATAGGCGTTGAAGACATCCAGGTCGGAGGCCCCGACCAGCTTGTTCGTGCCCTGCCCGAGCGCGGCGAACCCGTCGCCGCCGCCCGCCAGGAACTCGTTCATGGCGACGCGATAGGTCTTGGCCGGATCGATCGCGGCACCGTCGAGCTCGATGGTGCCGGTGACGACGCGGGCCGCGCCCGCCTTCGTCATGTCGAGCGTGTACGTAAGCCCCTTGGAGCTCTGCAAGATCTTCGGCGAGGCCTCGTTGGACCCGCTGACCTGCTGCTGCAGCGCACTCACCACCTGCGCGCCGGTCAGATCCACCACATTCATCATGTTGGTGAACGGCTGGACGGTGAAGGCCTCCCCGTACGTCACGACCCCGTCGCCCTCGGTCCCGGAGGCCTTGTAGACCAGATCGGAACGGATCCCGCCCGGGTTCATGAAGGCGATCTGCGCGCCCCCCTTGTCGGCGGGCGAGAGCCCGGCCAACTGGGCGTCGGCGATCAGATCCCCGAGCGGCTTCTCGTACGCCGATGAGCCGCGCCCGTTGATGTCGGCGGAGATGAACCCCTGCGGCCGGTTGGCGACCGGGGCCGCCAACTTGTTCCAGCGCGCGATCAGTTCGGTGATGTCGGACGCCTTGGCCTGGTCACGGCTGACGATGTGGTTGCCGGAGACCGGCGACTTCACGGCCGTACGGACGATGTCCTTCGTCTTCCGGTCGTACGTCAGGGTGGTGTCGGTGTAGAGCTTCCCGTACGAGGCGGCCGAGGTGACCAGGCGAGGGTTGCCCGCCGGGTCGGGGATGGTGCAGACGTACGCCTGGTGGGTGTGCCCGGTGACGAGCGCGTCCACCTTCGGCGAGATGCCCTTGGCGATGTCGACGATCGGCCCGGAGATGCCGTCCCCGGCACCCGGCGAGTCGCACCCGTAGTTGTACGAGGCCGACGCCGGCTGCCCGCCCTCGTGGATGAGCGCGACGATGGACTTCACGCCCTGCCGGTCGAGCTCCTTGGCGTACTTGTTGACGGTCTCGATCTCGTCATGGAACTTGAGCCCCTTGACGCCATTGGCGGTGACGATGTTGGGAGTCCCCTCCAGCGTCACGCCGATGAACCCGATCTTGACGCCGTTCTTCTTCCAGACCGTGTACGGCTTGAGGATCGGCTTCCCGGTCTTCTCGCTGGTCACATTGGCCGCGAGGTAAGGGAAATCAGCCCCCTCGAACGTCTTCCCGGCCTCGTAACACCCCTCGGTGGGATGGCACCCACCGTTCTGCATGCGCGCCAACTCGACGGCGCCTTCGTCGAATTCATGATTCCCGACGGTCGTCACATCGAGCTTGATCTTGTTGAGCGCCTCGATGGTCGGCTCGTCGTGGAAGAGCCCGGAGAGCAGCGGGCTGGCCCCGATCATGTCGCCGCCTGCGGCAGTGATCGAGTACGGGTGCCCCTGCCGCGCGGTCCGCAGTGAGGTCGCCAGATACTCCGCGCCCCCGGCCGGGATGGACTTGGTGGTCCCGTCGGCCTGCGTCTCGGTGACGGCCCCGGCCGAACCGGCCGGCGGCTCCAGGTTCCCGTGCAGGTCGTTGAAGGACAGCAGCTGTACGTCGACGGTGCGCGAGGGCTGGTGCCCGTGCCCATGACCATGCCCGTCCGCACTGGCAGGCATGGCGGCAACGAGCGCCCCGACGGTGGCGAGCCCGGCGGCAGCGGCGAGAAGGCGCCGGGTCGCACGGTTGCTGTGAGGTGTCGCTGACATCTCTCCCCTTGTGATTTCAGCGTGGCCTGTGTGGTGACTGTGCCGCGCAGCCTACGGTCGACGCGCGTAGCGCGACAGGGGGTGACGGGTTACGAGCTGGTTGCCATCGGGCGCACCACGGGGTGCGAACAATCACCCGCAAGGGTGGGGTTTCATCGCATTAACGTCACTGCACTCACGCTCGACGCAAGCCTGTGCGTATGAGCGACGAGATCACGGCCAAGGCTGTCTCCCTGCCCGCGCAGTCCTCCGAACTGCCTGCGGGCTTCTTCGACATGGTCGATGACCTGAAGTCGATCGTGCGCGGTGCGCATGTCCGCGCACAGCTCAAGGTCAACACCGAGATGATCCGGATGTACTGGGAGATCGGGCGGACGATCCTTCAGCGCCAGGGAGAGGAGCGCTGGGGATCCAAGGTCATCAACCGCATTGCCACGGAACTGCGCACCGAGTTTCCGGGCCAGCGAGGCTTCGGCTCCCGCAACCTCCAGTACATGCAGCAGATGGCTCGAACGTGGCCCGAACAGATTGCGCAACAAGCTGTTGCGCAATTGCCCTGGGGACACATCGCCGTCCTCCTCAACTGCCGCAAGAACCGTTCTGAGCTGGACTTCTACGCACGACGGGCTGTGCAACACGGCTGGTCCCGCAGTGTCCTGGAGCACCAGATCCGCAATCAACTGCACGAGCGCGAAGGCGCCGCCATCAGTAACTTCGCTGCCACCGTCCCCGAGGACTCCGACGCGCTCCAGGCCATGGTCAGGAGTCCGTACGACCTGGACTTCACCGGTCTCGACAACCAGGCCCCCGAGCGCAGCCTCGAGGACGCCCTCGTCTCTCGAGTGGTCCTTTTCCTCACCGGGCTCGGAGTCGGTTTCGCCTTTGTCGGGAAGCAGTACCCGCTCCGCGTGGGCGAGTCCGACTTCCGGCTCGACCTGCTCTTCTACCACTGCAGGCTCCACCGCTACGTGGTCATCGAGCTCAAGACCGGCCGCGCCGAACCCGAGCACTTCGGCAAGCTCAATTTCTACCTCACCGTCGCCGACGACCTGATCCGGGATCCTGAGCACGACGGCCCGACCATCGGACTTCTGGTCGCCGCCAACCACGACCCCGCCGTGGCCGAGTACGCACTCGCCCGCAGCGGAGGCCCCATGGCCGTGGCGACCTGGACCGGTGTCGACGCCGAGGCGCAGAAGGCGCTGCCCAGCGCGGAGGATCTGGCGCGCGTCGCGGACGACGTGCTGCGGGCCGATCGGGCGGATGCGTAGGGACAGCGCCGCTCACGGAGGCCAGTTGTCCAACGGGCTGTTGGACAACTGGGCCCGCCGTAGGCTCGTACACATGACGACAGACCCCACCGCCCGCACCATCCGCACCCTCGACGCCCTCACCCCCGACCAGGCCGAAGCCGTACTCGCGCTGCTTGCCGAGGCCGCGCGGGCCGATGGGCAGCAGGCCGTGTCCGAGCAGGGGCGGCTCGCCATCCATGGGGGGCGGCGTAACGGGATTCGGCATCTGCTGCTGAGCGTGGGCGATGTGCTCGCCGGGTACGCCCAGCTCGAGGACACCGACCCCGTCGAGGCCCCCGCCGCCGAGCTCGTCATCCACCCCGACCACCGCGGCAGGGGTCACGGTCGCGCGCTCGGGGCCGCGCTGCTCACCGTCTCGGGGAAGCGGCTGCGGGTGTGGGCGCACGGCGGGCACTCCGCCGCACGACACCTCGCGCAGACCCTCGGGCTGAGCCTCTTCCGTGAACTGCGCCAGCTGCGGCGGTCGTTGAGCCCGCCGAACATCCCCGAGCCGGTCTATCCGGCAGGGGTACGCGTACGGACCTTCACCCCCGGCGCCGACGACGCCGCCTGGCTCGCGGTCAATGCCGCCGCCTTCGCCCACCACCCCGAGCAGGGCTCGCTCACCCAGCGGGACCTAGACGACCGCAAGGGCGAGGCCTGGTTCGATCCGAAGGGGTTCTTCCTGGCGGAGCGGGAGGCCGACGGGGAGGTCGTCGGGTTCCACTGGACCAAGGTGCACACCGCAGAGCAGCTCGGTGAGGTGTACGTCGTGGGGATCCGGCCCGACGCCCAGGGCGGCGGCCTCGGCAAGGCGCTGACCGCGACCGGGCTGCGCCACCTCGCCGCCGAGGGCCTGCCCACCGCGATGCTCTACGTCGACGCGGACAACACGGCGGCGGTGACCGTGTACGAGCGGCTCGGGTTCACCACACACGAGGTCGATCTGATGTACCGCACGGAGTCGTAGGTCACAGCGGAGTCTCAGGGGCCGGTGCTCGCTTGACACCGGCCCCTTCTTTGGATCACCCTTTCACTACTCAATTAGTGAAAGGGGGTAACCGAGTGATCGAGTACCGCATCGACCGCCGCAGCGGCGTCTCCACGTACCTCCAGATCGTCCAGCAGACCAAGCAGGCCCTGCGCCTGGGCCTGCTGGAGCCCGGCGACAAGCTGCCGACCGCCCGCGAGGTGGTCGAGGCCACCGCCATCAACCCCAACACCGTGCTCAAGGCCTACCGCGAGCTGGAGCGCGAGGGGCTGGCCGAGGGGCGGCGCGGGCTCGGCACCTTCATCACCAAGGGGCTCGGCCACAGCCCGCCCGCCGACTCGGCCCTGCGTGCCGAACTCGCCGACTGGGCGGCCAGGGCCCGCGGGGCCGGCCTGGACAAGGACGACGCGGCGGCGCTCTGCGCATCCGTACTGGACGACTGCTTCAAGAATTCCAAGGGGGACGAGGACCGATGAACGACACCGCCATCGAGACCGTAGGACTCGGCAAGAGGTACAGCCGCAAGCGCTCCTCCTGGGCTCTCCGCGACTGCTCCTTCCGACTGCCCACCGGCCGTATCTGCGCCCTCGTCGGCCCCAACGGCGCCGGCAAGTCCACGCTCCTCGCCCTCGCCGCCGGCCTGCTCCGCCCCACCGAGGGCACGGTCAGCGTCCTCGGCCGCACCCCGGGCGAGGCACGCGAGCTGATCGGTTACGTCGCCCAGGACAAGCCCCTCATCCCGCAGCTCTCCATCGCCGACACGCTGCGCATGGGGCAGGAACTCAACCCCGGGCGCTGGGACATGGCCGCCGCCGAGCGAATCGTCGCCGAGGGCAAACTCGACCCCTCCGAGCGCGTCCGCTCCCTCTCCGGCGGCCAGCGCACCCGCGTCGCGCTCGCCCTCGCGCTGGGCAAGCGGCCCGAACTCATGCTGCTCGACGAGCCGATGGCCGACCTCGACCCGCTCGCCCGCCACCAGCTGATGGGCACGCTGATGGCGGAGGCCGCGGAGAACGGTACGACGGTCGTCATGTCGTCCCACGTACTCACCGAACTCGAAGGCTCCTGCGACTACTTGCTGCTGGTCGACGGCGGCCGAGTCCGCCTCGGCGGCGAGACCGAAGACATCGTCGCCGCGCACACCCTGCTCACAGGACCGGTCGCCGACCTCGCCCCGCACACAGTGATCGAACAGCGCACGGCGGGCCGCGGGCTCACCGCGCTGGTACGGCGCGACGGGCCGATCGAGGGCCCGTGGGAGACGGCGGAACCCTCCCTGGAGGAGCTGCTCCTGGCCCACCTCCGCTCCCCGGACGCCCCGGACCTGCTGACGCCGAGCGCGGAGCACCGTACGGATACGGCGGTGCGCGCATGAACGGGCTCGCCCTGCGCGGTCCCGACTGGGTCGCCGTACGCGTGCACCGCGGGACGCTGTGGACGGCGGCCGTGCTGCTGGTGCTGTCGGTCGCGCTGCTCGTGGCGGTGCCCCTGTGGGCCGCAGACCTGGCGGAGAAGTACGCCGGGAGCAGCTGCCCCATCCGGCTCTCGAACGGGTCCTGCACCGACAACACCTGGTTCATCGCGAGCAGCGACTGGGCCTACAGGGAGCTCATGGCCAAGGCGGGAGTGGCCCTCCTGCTGCTCCCGGTCGCCTTCGCCCTCTTCGTCGCCGGGCCGCTGATCGCACGGGAGCTGGAGTCCGGTACGTACCGGATGTCCTGGACCCAGTCCGTCTCCCCGGCCCGCTGGCTCACCACCCGTACCGTCCTGCCCGCGCTCGCGCTGGGCGCGGGCACGGCTGCGCTCATCGGGATGTACCGGTGGGCGCGGTGGGCGGGGCCCGGCGTGAGGGGCAACTGGTACGCGGACTCCACCTTCCCCGCGACCGGCCCGGTCGGCGTCGCCTACGTCCTGCTGGCCGTCGCCCTCGCCGCACTCGCCGCACTTCTCGTACGGCGCACCCTGCCCGCGATGGGGATCGCGGGGGCGGCGACGAGCATCGTCATCTGGGTCATGCCTCATCTCCGCGGCCACCTCTGGCCGACGACATACGCCGCCGGCAACTCGCCGCGCTCCTGGCCCGCCGGTCCGAACACCTGGGTCCAGGAGCAGGGCCTTGTCGACAGCAGCGGCAAGCGGCTCCCGTACGACCTGTGCCTCAAAGGCATGACCGACGAGAACGCGTGCTGGACGAAGAACCACATCTCCGGCCCCTACGCCGTCTTCCACCGCGCCTCCGACTACTGGCCCCTCCAGCTCGTCGAGACCGGCATCGTCCTGGCCCTCACCGCCCTGGCGGCCGCGGCCGCCTTCCGTCTCCTCCGAAGGACAGCAGCATGAGCGCCCTCGCCCTGCGCGGCCCCGCCTGGCTGGTCGCCCGCCAGCACGGCCGAACCCTCGGCTGGGGAGCGGTCGCGCTCGTCCTTCTCATCGTGGTGCGGCTGGTGCTCCTGGGGTGGACGTACGTCGACGTCGTCCAGACCTGCATGAGCGTGATCGGCTTCCTCCCCGCGCTCTTCGGCCTCTTCGTCGCGGGCCCGATGATCGCCCGCGACCTGGAGTCGGGCGCGTACCGCCTGCTCTGGACCCAGTCGGTCTCCCCCGCCCGCTGGCTCACCGCGAAGCTCGCCCTGCCGGCGGCCGGAGCCGTCGCCACGATGCTGGTCCTGGCGGGCCTGTGCCGCTGGGCGCTGTCCTTCAAGCCGGACGGCGCACAGGGCATGGAGTGGTACGCCGACCAGGTCTACCCCCTGATCGGCCCGCTCGGCGCCGCCCGAGCTCTGGCGTACATCGCGATCGGCGCGCTGGTCGGCATCCTGGTGCGCCGGACCATCCCCGCGATGGTGGCGAGCTTCGTCGCCATCGGGATCGTCGAGTTCGCGTTCAACTTCGCGCGCGGTCACCTCGGGACAGCGACCACGCTCTACAGCACCCTCGACGAGGGCATGCGCGGCGCGCCCGGCATCTTCGTGGCCGACGGCAACGTCACCTCCACCGGCGCGAAGATCGGCGACGCCTGCGTGAGCGACCAGTGCATGCGCGAGCACGACATCAGCGGCTACTTCAACACCTACATCCCCCACTTCTGGCCCACCCAGCTCATCGAGACCGGCCTCGTCCTCGCCGTGGCCGCCCTCGCCCTCACCCTCACCTTCCGTCTCCTCCGTACGAAAGCAGCGTCATGAGCACGTCCACTTCCCCCCACCCCGCTCCCGCTCCCGCGCCCGCCAAGACCGCCAAGACCTCCCGGCTCCGTCCCAGCGGCCAGCTCTGGACCGTCCTGCGCCTGCACCGCACCGCCCTCTGGGTCTGGGTGGCCTTCGTCGTGATCTCCATAGGCGTACTGCTCTGGGTGCGGTACGGATCCACCGGCGTCGACGCCGCCGCGACCCTGGCGGGCTGCGGTACCGCCGGACACCGTGCCTGCGACGAGTGGATGTGGTCCGACACCGCGCTCGTCACCACCCGGGACCGCCTCCTCGAGATCGGTCAGGTGCTCCGCAACCTGGCCCCCGTCGTGGCCGCATGGGCCGGTGCCGCGCTGATCGGGCGCGAGCTGGAGAACGGGACCGCCGAGCTCGCCTGGACCCAGTCCGTGTCGCCCGCCCGCTGGCTCGCCACGAAGCTCGCCGTGCCCGCCGCGTTCCTCACCGTCGGCGCGGGCGTGCTGGTCGCCTCGTACCGGATGCTCCTCGACTGGTCCGTCACGCACCACATGCTGCGCGCCGGCTACGAGAAGTACACGCTGTACTTCAACATCGGCCCGGCCACCGTCGCCTACACCCTGCTCGGCCTCGCCGTCGGCGCCCTCGCCGCCCTGCTGCTGCGCCGCGCGGTGCCCGCACTCGTCGCCGGTGCGGCGGCCGCCTGGCTGCTCACCGTGGCGATCGCCCCGTGGCGCGGCAGCCTCTGGCCGGTCGGCGCGGTCGGGGACAGCAGCCTCTGGCACCTGCCCGGATCCGATTCCTGCGGCGGCGGAATCTACAACCACAATCTGATCGACTCGGTCGACCCCTGCATCTCCGCCCAGCCCGCCGACCACTACCTGCCGGTCCAGCTCGTCGAGACCGGCATCGTCCTGGCCCTGGCCGCCGTCCTGGTCCTGATCTCCTTCCGGGTACTGCACCGCCGCAACGCCTGACCCCCGGGGCCCCCGGGCGCACAGAGGTCGCCCGGGGGCCCCGGGCCCGCACCCCGCATGTCATGTCGTCGTTACCCGTCATTCAGACGCGCTTGCGACCCTCACGGAATGCAACCCGCCGCCGCGCCCCACGACGGCTTCGCGCGGAAGAATGGCTTCATGAGCCAGCAGCCCAGCGCAGAGGTCCCGCTCCAGCACATCCAGCCGTCCGTGGGCTCCATAGCCGCGCACCGGCCGCAGACCGTCGCGAACGTCGCGGCGACCGCCGCGGACCTGGAATCCGACATCGACGCCGACATGGACGGCTACGAGGAGGACGGGAGCGGGGCCGAACTGCCCTCCGGCCGCTTCCTCGACCGGGAACGCAGCTGGCTCGCGTTCAACGAGCGGGTGCTCGAACTCGCCGAGGATCCCGCCACCCCCCTCCTCGAACGGGCGAACTTCCTCGCGATTTTCGCCTCGAACCTCGATGAGTTCTTCATGGTCCGGGTGGCAGGGCTGAAGCGCCGCATCGCCACCGGGGTCGCCACCCGCTCCGCATCGGGCCTCCAGCCCCGCGAAGTCCTCGATCTGATCTGGACCCGTTCGCGCGAGCTCATGGCCCGGCACGCCGCCTGCTACCAGCAGGACATCGCGCCCGCGCTCGCCGACGACGGCATCCATCTGATCCGCTGGCCGGACCTGACGGAGAAGGAGCAGGCCCGCCTCTTCACGCTCTTCCGGGCGCAGATCTTCCCCGTCCTGACCCCGCTTGCCGTGGACCCCGCGCACCCCTTCCCGTACATCTCGGGGCTCTCCCTCAATCTCGCGGTCGTCGTACGGAACCCGGTCAGCGGCCACCGCCACTTCGCCCGCGTCAAGGTCCCGCCGCTGCTCAACCGCTTCCTGGAGGCGTCGCCCGAGCGGTACGTACCGCTTGAGGACGTGATCGCCGCCCACCTCGAGGAGCTCTTCCCGGGGATGGAGGTCCTGGCGCACCACATGTTCCGGGTGACCCGCAACGAGGACCTCGAAGTCGAGGAGGACGACACCGAGAACCTGCTCCAGGCGCTGGAGAAGGAGCTCATGCGGCGCCGCTTCGGGCCGCCGGTGCGCCTGGAGGTCGAGGAGTCGATCGATCCGTACGTCATGGATCTGCTGGTCCGCGAGCTGAAGGTGTCCGACGCGGAGGTCTATCCGCTGCCGGGTCCCCTCGACCTCACCGGCCTCTTCGGCATCGGCGGCCTCGACCGGCCCGAGCTGAAGTACCCGAAGTTCGTGGCGGGCACCCACCGGGACCTCGCCGAGGTCGAGTCGTCGTCGGCGCCTGACATCTTCGCCGCCCTGCGCGAGCGCGACGTCCTGCTGCACCACCCGTACGACTCCTTCTCCACCTCCGTCCAGGCCTTCCTGGAGCAGGCGGCGAGCGACCCGGACGTGCTGGCCATCAAGCAGACCCTGTACCGGACTTCGGGCGACTCACCGATAGTGGACGCCCTGATCGACGCCGCCGAGTCGGGCAAGCAGGTTCTCGTACTCGTCGAGATCAAGGCTCGGTTCGACGAGCAGGCCAACATCAAGTGGGCGCGGAAGCTGGAGGAGTCGGGCTGCCATGTCGTCTACGGGCTCGTCGGGCTGAAGACGCACTGCAAGCTCTCCCTGGTCGTACGGCAGGAGGGCGAGCTCCTGCGCCGCTACTCCCACGTGGGGACGGGGAACTACCACCCCAAGACGGCCCGCCTGTACGAGGACCTCGGCCTGCTCACCGCCGACCCGCAGGTCGGCGCGGACCTCTCCGACCTCTTCAACCGGCTGTCGGGGTACTCGCGCCGCGAGACCTACCGCCGCCTCCTCGTCGCGCCGAAGTCGCTGCGGGACGGGCTCATCACCCGTATCAACAAGGAAGTCGCGCACCACCGCGCCGGCCGCCCCGCCTACGTGCGCATCAAGTGCAACTCGCTGGTCGACGAGGCCACCATCGACGCCTGCTACCGGGCCGCGATGGCCGGGGTCCCCGTCGACATCTGGGTGCGCGGCATCTGCGCGGTGCGCCCCGGAGTCGCCGGACTCTCCGAGAACATCAGGGTCCGCTCGATACTGGGCCGCTTCCTGGAGCACTCGCGCGTCTTCGCCTTCGGCAACGGCGGCGAGCCCGAAGTCTGGCTCGGCAGCGCCGACATGATGCACCGCAACCTCGACCGCCGGATCGAGGCGCTCGTGCGGGTCTCCGACCCCGCGCACCGGGCGGCCCTCAGCCGTCTGCTGGAAACCGGCATGTCCGACAAGACCGCCTCCTGGCACCTGGGCGCCGACGGCAACTGGACGCGGCACAACGCCGACGCCGACGGCCAGCCGCTGCGCCATGTGCAGGAGATGCTGATAGACGCCCGGAGGCGCCGACGTGCAACGCCCTAGTGCCGACACCTCCAGCAACACCTCCAGCAACACCTCCAGCACTGCCGACTCTTCCGATACGGCCACGGCGGGCACTCTCCTGACGTGTTACCTCTGCGACCAGGCCGCCGACTTCCTCCGCGCGCTGCGCACCACCCCCGAGGGCGGCGAGGAGGCGGCGCTCGACCTGCGCCGTCCCGCCCGCCGGATCAGCGCCGCCCTCCATACCTTCCGCCCGTTCCTCGACGCGGCCTGGGCCGACCGTCTCCGTACCGAACTGGCCTGGCTGTCGGGCACGCTGGCCCGTGAGCACGCGTACACCGCCCGGCTCGCCCGGCTCCTCGAAGCACTCGGCCGGCTCTCGGACACCAAGGCCGAACCGGCCCTGTCCTCCATCGGCGCGGCCCGCGCGGGCGCGCTCCTGGAGCGCCAGCTGACCCTGGCCAGGACCCGGGCCCACTCGGCCGCCCTCCAGGCGCTCGGCTCCTCGCGTTTCCACGCGGTCGCGGACTCCGTCGCTTTACTGGCCTCCGAGGTCCCGCTCGACCCCTCGGCCCACGCCGACGCCGACGCTGTCGATGGCCTGCCCTCCGCGGTCGAGTCGTCGGCCCACCGGCTCACCGAGGCCGTCGCGGTGCTGCCGCTGGGCCGGGCCTCGCTCCCGTACAACGCGGAAGGCCTGAGCGACGCGCAGGACGCCCCCTGGCACACGGTCAGGCTGCTGCTGCGCCTGAACAGGTACGCCCATGAGGTGCTCTACGCCGACCTCGACGCCGAAGGCCGACCGGGCCTGGACCCGAGGGTGTTCGGAGCGGGCCAGGCCCTGGACCGGCACCGCGCCGCATCCGAGGCCGCATCGGCCGCCGCGTCGGCCGCCCGTACGCCGAGGATCGCCCCGGCGACCGCCTATGCTCTCGGCGTCCTCCATGCCGATCAGCGGCACGAAGTCGAGGCCGCCAGATACGCCTTCCAGCAGGTCTGGCAGCAGAGAGCGGCGGTGACCGCCCCATGACGACCGGCTCATCCCCGGGCACGAACGCGACCGTCCTCGCCGCGGGCTGTGTCCTGTGGCGCAGCTCGCCCCATGACGGCTGGCTGGAGATCTGTCTCGTACACCGCCCGAAGTACGACGACTGGTCGCACCCCAAGGGCAAGCTGAAGCGCGGCGAGGACGCCCTGGCCGGCGCACTGCGCGAGGTCCTGGAGGAGACGGGGCACCACTGCACGCCCGGCGCGCGCCTGCCCACGCTGCGGTACGTCGCCAATCACCGCCCCAAGCAGGTCGTCTACTGGGCGGCCGAGGCGACCCACGGCTCGTTCACGCCGAACGACGAGGTCGACCGGATCGTCTGGCTCTCCCCGCTCACCGCACGCAACCGCCTCACGCACCCCAGGGACCGCGACCTGGTGGACGCGCTGGTCGCGGCGCTGCACAGCGCCTGAACCCGGCAAAAACAGCCCCTCCGGCGTTTGAGGTGCGGGGGTCCGGGGGCGGAGCCCCCCGGGGAGGAGTCCAGCCCCGCACCGCCCCGCGAGACCGTGCCGTCACCGGTCCGAGACCGCCCCGAGACCGGACGAGCCCCTTGGGTACCGAACACCCGGTCGTACGGCGAGGTTCACCTGCCGTTCACTCTCCCCCGTCGGCCGATTCACCTGATCTGTCTAATTTCGGCCTTAGACGGTGAACGGCAACCCGCCGGAACACCGAAAACCTCATCGCACGCCGCCGTACGACACCACGGACCACGGCGGCTCCTGGAAGGAACACCCGAAGTGAAGCTTCAGCGCAAGAACCGGCTCCGCGCCGCCGCGCTCGGCGCCATCGCCGTCTCCGGCGCCCTGGTCCTCACGGCGTGCGGTTCGGACGACAACACCAGCTCGACCGGTGGCAGCGGCGACAAGACCAGCTCCGCCGCGGCCTCCAACATCAAGTGCGACGGCGCCAAGGGCCAGCTCCTGGCATCCGGTTCCAGCGCGCAGAAGAACGCGATGGAGCTCTGGCAGAACGCGTACAACGCCGCCTGCAGCGGCGCCAAGATCAACTACAAGGGTTCCTCGTCCGGTGAGGGCATCATCGCCTTCAACCAGGGCACGGTCGGCTTCGCCGGCTCCGACTCGGCGCTCAAGCCCGAAGAGGTCGCCGACTCGAAGAAGATCTGCAAGACCGGCCAGGGCATCAACCTCCCGATGGTCGGCGGCCCGATCGCGATCGGCTTCCACCTCGAAGGTGTCGACAGCCTGACGCTGGACGCCCCGACCCTCGCGAAGATCTTCGACACGAAGATCAAGAAGTGGAACGACACGGCGATCGCCAAGCTCAACCCGGGCGTCAAGCTGCCCGACCTGGCGATCCAGCCCTTCCACCGCTCCGAGGACTCCGGCACCACGCAGAACCTCGGCAAGTACCTGAGCGCCACCGCCGCTTCCGACTGGAAGTACGAGGCCGAGAAGAAGTGGCCGGCCCCCGGTGGCCAGGCCGCCTCCGGCTCCGCCGGTGTCGCAGCCCAGGTCAAGCAGACCAACGGCGCGGTCGGCTACTTCGAGCTGAGCTACGCCTCCTCGCAGTCGATCTCCACCGTCAAGATCAACACCGGTGCGGCCGCCCCGGTCGAGGCGACCTCCGAGAACGCCTCGAAGGCGATCGCCGCCGCCAAGATCAAGGGCACCGGCAAGGACCTGGCACTCGGCCTCGACTACACCACCAAGGCCGACGGCGCGTACCCGATCGTCCTGGTGACGTACGAGATCGTCTGTGACACCGGCAACAAGGCCGACACCCTGGGCACGGTCAAGTCCTTCCTGACCTACACCGCGGGCGACGAGGGCCAGAAGCTCCTCTCGGGCGCCGGTTACGCCCCGATCCCGACGGAGATCAACGCCAAGGTCCGGGAGACCATCGCAGGCCTCTCCTAGGACCCCCGGCGGCGGCCGGTCAGCAACGAGAACTGACCGGCCGCCGCCACCATCCGGTGCACCGCCGCCAGGGGAGCCCAGCTAGCTCCCCCACACAGACCGGAAAGACCATGGCTATATCCACCGAAACCTCCCCGGCTCCGCCGGCCCCGAGGAAGCGCGTCAAGCAGTCCACCGGCCGCGCGGGCGACAAGGTGTTCCTCGGCCTCTCCCGAGGCTCGGGCATCCTCCTCCTCGTGCTCATGGCGTCGATCGCCGCCTTCCTCACCTACCGCTCCGTCCTCGCCATCTCCAAGGACGACACCAACTTCCTCACGACCTTCAACTGGGACCCGGCCGCGGCGAAGCCCACCTTCGGCATCGCGGTCCTCCTCTTCGGCACGGTCGTGAGTTCGGTCATCGCGATGGCCATCGCGGTCCCCGTGGCCGTCGGCATCGCGCTCTTCATCTCCCACTACGCTCCGCGCAGGCTGGCCGCGCCGCTCGCGTACGTGGTGGACCTCCTCGCCGCGGTGCCCTCGATCATCTACGGCATCTGGGGCGCGCTCTTCCTGGTCCCGTACCTGGAAGGCACCAACCTCTGGCTGGACCAGTACCTGGGCTGGACGTACATCTTCGACAAGACCGAGGTCGGCGTGGCCCGCTCGATCTTCACCGTCGGCGTCCTGCTCGCGATCATGATCCTGCCGATCATCACCAGCGTCAGCCGCGAGGTCTTCCTCCAGGTCCCCCGGATCAACGAAGAGGCGGCCCTGGCGCTCGGCGCCACCCGCTGGGAGGTCATCCGCCTCTCGGTACTGCCCTTCGGCCGCTCGGGCGTGATCTCCGCCTCGATGCTGGGCCTGGGCCGTGCGCTCGGCGAGACGATGGCCGTCGCCACGGTCCTCTCGCCGAGTTTCCTGATCTCCGGCCATGTGCTGGACGCGGGCGGCGGGACCTTCGCCCAGAACATCGCGGCCAAGTTCGACGAGGCCAATCCGCTGGGCCGTGACGCGCTGATCGCCTCCGGCCTGGTGCTCTTCATCCTCACCCTGCTGGTCAACGGCGCGGCACGCATGATCATCGCCCGCCGCAAGGAGTACTCGGGGGCCAACGCATGAGCCACGCCACAGTCCAGGACGTCGCCCCGGCTCCGGCCGCGCCCCACGAGCCCCTCGCCAGCAAGCACCTCCCCCGATGGGCCCCGGCCGGTATCGCCGTCCTCGCCGTCGTGCTCGGTGTCGGCATCGGTGCGGGCGCGGGCTGGCACAGCAAGGTCCAGTGGGGTCTGATCTCGGCCCTGCTCTTCGTCGTCATCACGTACGTGACCTCGACGGCCGTGGAGGGCAAGCGCCAGGCCAAGGACCGCATCGCGACCAGCGTCGTCTGGGTCTGCTTCGTCCTCGCGGTGATCCCGCTCGCCTCCCTCATCTGGGAGACGGTCAGCCGTGGCAGCAAGGCCTTCAGCATCGACTTCCTCACCCACTCGATGGCCGGGGTCGCCAGCTTCCAGCCGGGCGGCGGCGTCTACCACGCGCTCATCGGCACCCTGGAGCAGGTCGGCATCGCCACCCTGATCTCCGTGCCGATCGGCCTGCTGACCGCGGTCTATCTGGTGGAGTACGGCAAGGGCGCACTCGCCAAGGCCGTGACGTTCTTCGTGGACGTCATGACCGGCATCCCGTCCATCGTCGCGGGCCTCTTCATCCTCACCCTCGTGCTGATGCTGGGCCTGGGGCCGGCCGGATACCTCGGCTCGCTCGCGCTCACGATCCTGATGATCCCGGTCGTGGTCCGTTCGACCGAGGAGATGCTCAAGCTCGTACCGAACGAGCTGCGCGAAGCCTCCCTCGCCCTCGGCATCCCGAAGTGGCGCACGATCCTGAAGGTGGTCATCCCGACCGCGATCGGCGGCATCACCACCGGTGTGATGCTCGCCATCGCCCGCGTCGCCGGTGAGACCGCGCCGATCATGCTGCTGGTCTTCGGCAGCCCGATGATCAACAGCAACCCCTTCAAGGACCCGCAGTCCTCGCTCCCCTTCTACATCTGGGACCAGTACCGCGTGGGCAGCGAAGCTTCGTACGACCGTGCATGGGCCGCCGCTCTGGTCCTCATCGCGTTCGTCATGATCCTCAATCTGGTGGCCCGCGGCATCGCCCGCTGGAAGGCCCCGAAAACCGGCCGCTGAGGCCACAGGGAAGTGAATTGAAATGGCCAAGCGAATCGATGTATCGGGCCTGACCGCGTACTACTCCGCCCACAAGGCCATCGAGGACATCTCGATGACCGTGGAGCCCCG
The DNA here is from genome assembly GCF_017315755.1 of Streptomyces beijiangensis. Classification (GTDB taxonomy): domain Bacteria; phylum Actinomycetota; class Actinomycetes; order Streptomycetales; family Streptomycetaceae; genus Streptomyces; species Streptomyces beijiangensis. The sequence goes on along the minus strand of NZ_JAFLRJ010000111.1, from coordinate 3,741 downwards.
CTCGGTGACGGCCTTCATCGGCCCCTCCGGCTGTGGGAAGTCGACCCTCCTGCGCACCCTCAACCGTATGCACGAGGTCACCCCCGGTGGCCGCGTGGAGGGCAAGGTCCTCCTGGACGACGAGAACCTCTACAGCTCCTCGGTCGACCCGGTGACCGTCCGGCGCACGGTGGGCATGGTCTTCCAGCGCCCGAACCCCTTCCCCACCATGTCGATCTTCGACAATGTGGCGGCGGGCCTGCGCCTCAACGGCAGGTACAAGAAGTCCGAGCTCAACGACGTCGTCGAGAAGTCCCTCAAGGGCGCCAACCTCTGGAACGAGGTCAAGGACCGCCTGAACAAGCCGGGCTCCGGCCTCTCCGGCGGCCAGCAGCAGCGTCTGTGCATCGCCCGCGCCATCGCGGTCGAGCCCCAGGTCCTGCTGATGGATGAGCCCTGCTCGGCGCTCGACCCGATCTCCACCCTCGCCATCGAGGACCTGATCGGAGAGCTGAAGGAGCGCTTCACGATCGTCATCGTGACGCACAACATGCAGCAGGCCGCCCGCGTCTCGGACCGCACGGCCTTCTTCAACCTCTCGGCGGTCGGCCAGCCCGGCCGGCTCATCGAGCTGGACGAGACGTCCCGAATCTTCTCCAACCCGTCCGTGCAGGCCACGGAGGACTACATCTCCGGCCGCTTCGGATAACCAAGGCTTGCGGTGCTGCATGGCGGTGCCACCGCAAGGCAAAGGGCCCGTCCCCCTCACCGGGGGACGGGCCCATTTCCGTACCGTACGTACGGAAGCCAGAAGACCAGCTGCCAGAAGACCAGCTGTCAGAAAACCGGCTGTCAGAACACCAGCTGCACGAAGAAGTAACTGCCCGCGGCCACCAGCGCGGCCGCCGGCATCGTGATGAACCAGCCCATCACGATGTTCTTGGCGACACCCCAGCGCACGGCCTTCGTCCCCTTGGTCGCACCCACACCCATGATCGCCGAGGTGATGACATGGGTCGTCGAGATCGGCGCGTGGAAGAGGTACGAGGACGCGAACATGATCGAGGCGCCCGTCGTCTCGGCGGCGAAACCCTGCGGCGGGTCCAGCTCGATGATCTTGCGGCCGAGGGTGCGCATGATGCGCCAGCCGCCCGCGTACGTACCGAGCGAGAGCATCGCCGCACAGGCCAGCTTGACCCAGACCGGGATCTCGTCGCCGTAACTCTCGTCGCCCGAGATGACCAGGGCCATCATCACGATGCCCATCGTCTTCTGGGCGTCCTGCAGACCGTGGCCGAGCGCCATGCCGGCCGCCGAGACGGTCTGGGCGATGCGGAAGCCGCGCTTGGCCTTGTGCGGGTTGGACTTCCGGAACATCCAGAGGATCGCGACCATCACCAGATAACCGACGACCAGGCCGACCACCGGGGACAGGAACATCGGGATGACGACCTTGTCGAGCACGCCCGACCAGTAGACGGTCGTGCCGCCCGCGAGCGCCGCACCCACCATGCCGCCGAACAGGGCATGCGAGGAGGAGGACGGCAGCCCGAAGTACCAGGTGATCAGGTTCCAGACGATCGCGCCGACCAGCGCCGCGAAGAGGATTCCCATCCCCTTCTGCCCGGTGGGCGTGGCGATGAGCCCTTCGCTGACGGTCTTGGCGACACCACTGCCGAGGAAGGCACCGGCCAGGTTCATCACCGCGGCCATCGCCAGCGCCGCGCGGGGCGTGAGCGCCCGCGTGGAGACGGAGGTGGCGATGGCGTTCGCGGAGTCGTGGAAGCCGTTCGTGTACGTGAATCCGAGCGCGACACCGATGGTCACGATCAGAGTGAAGGTGTCCACCGGGTCAGGACTCCTTGACGACGATGGTCTCCACCGTGTTCGCGACGTGCTCGAACGCGTCGGCCGCCTCTTCCAGTACGTCCACGATCTGCTTCAGCTTCAGTACCTCCATGGCGTCGTACTTGCCGTTGAAGAGCTGGGCCAGGAGTTTGCGGTGGATCTGGTCGGCCTGGTTCTCCAGGCGGTTGACCTCGATCCAGTACTCGGTGAGGTTGTCCATGGTGCGCAGGTTCGGCATGGCCTCGGCGGTCAGAACGGCCGCCCGCGCCAGTACCTCGACCTGCTGCTCGACACCCTTGGGCAGTTCTTCGACGTTGTAGAGGACGACGAGGTCGACGGCCTCCTCCATGAAGTCCATGATGTCGTCGAGCTGCGAGGCCAGGTTGTAGATGTCCTCGCGGTCGAACGGCGTGATGAAGGAGGAGTTGAGCTGGTGGAAGATCGCGTGGGTGGCATCGTCCCCCGCGTGCTCCGCTGCCCGCATCCGCTCCGCGATCTCGACCCGGGCGGAGGCGTCCGCACCGAGCAGTTCCATGAGGAGCTTGGAGCCCGTGACAATGTTGTCCGCAGATGCGGCGAACATGTCGTAGAAGCTCGTCTCCCGGGGGGTCAGACGAAAGCGCACGTGGGGTCCTCAGGATGCTCTGGATTCGGTCAGGCTGATGCTAGGCGCATCATCCGGCCACGGCTAACCGGCGAGCGTCCAGTGTCGCCCATGAGGCACAGTGATCAGCACGGGGGACCGGTACCATATACCCACGAGGGGTATGTACCCCTTTTGACCAACGGGAGGACGCCATGACGGCCACCGAGTCGACGGCCACCGAGGTGACGGAGACCGCTGGAGCGGTGACGCCCCACGCCCGGAGCGTGCACGGCTACCACCACCAGAAGGACGAGCACCTCAAGCGGCTGCGCCGTATCGAGGGCCAGATCAGGGGTCTGCAGCGGCTGGTCGACGAGGACGTCTACTGCATCGACATACTCACGCAGGTCTCGGCGTCCACCAAGGCCCTCCAGTCCTTCGCGCTCCAGCTCCTGGAGGAGCACCTCCGCCACTGTGTGGCAGATGCCGCGGTCAAGGGCGGCGAGGAGATCGACGCCAAGGTCGAGGAAGCGACCAAGGCCATCGCCAGGCTGCTGCGCACCTGAGCCGTCGGGATCTCCGGCCAGAAGGGGCGCGGCATGGACCGGGCCGCGCCCGTCCGCTACTCCTCGGCGTCGGCCGACACCGACACCATCATCAGCACCTCGTCGATACGGTCCGCGCTGAGCCGTTCCTCAGCGGCATCCGCCGCCGCGATCATCAACTCACCGCACAGCTCGATCTCGGCGAGGGCCACGTGCTCCTGGACACTCATAGTGCGCAGCCCCGGCACGTGCATCACCTCTCTCTGCCGTCGTCGGCTTCCCAGCGTAGGGATCCGGACACGCCCCGCGCATGGCACGGACGGACCATTTCCGCCTGACCCTCAGCGGATCTTTCCGGCGTAAATGTCCCCCGCGGCAGGCAGGTTCACTGCCACGGGTACCCCGAATCCGTACAACACCGTGGTCGAGGCGACATCCACCGTCCGGCCCTCGTTGACGAAGCTGAACCAGTGCCGCACCTTGCGCAGCCGCCCCTCCTCGTCGAGGTACGCGTCGAAGGGCACATCCCGTCTGGCGAACCCTTTCGCCGCGGCGGTGACACCGCGGTAGTGCCGTACGCGAACCCCGTCCAGCTCCTGCGTGCCGATGTAACGCACCTTGCGCGCGCTGCGCAGCAGTTCGGCCGCGGTCAGCGGGTCGGTGGCGCCGCCCGTGACCAGATTCCGGTCGGACAGGGTCGTGGTGTCCACCCGCACCCATTTGCCCGCGGGCACCCCGGCGCCCCGGTTCTTCATGTAGAGCGCGCCGGGTGCGAGCAGCTCG
>NZ_JAFLRJ010001076.1 GCF_017315755.1 Streptomyces beijiangensis | reverse complement strand
ACCACCATCGAGTGGTACGACCACCCATTCATCACGAGCTCCCACCTGCGGTAATACCCACATCCGGCCTCCGCAGTCAGCACGAAACCAGCACGGGAATTCTTCGCGTCCCGTCTTCATCGAGACGCCGCGTCGCCCCGTTGCGCAACCGAGGACGATCCACATGCCCGGCCGGTCACGGGCTGTGTTCAGCACGCCTGCACCATCAGACCACCGCCAACTTTCGCGCGCTGCCCACGCGGGTGGGCCGTCACGCAGACTCGATGACCGCTTCGAACTGCAGAGGAAGCCGCAGCAATATCACACCACTGAATACGGCATCCATCACGAAACGCAGACGCTCCGAGGCGTCCGGCATGACATGCGCGTAGGTCTGGAAGGTGACCCGCTGATCCCGGTGCCCGAGCCACTCCGCCATCTCGGTCACCGGCACCCCCTTGGCCAGGCCGGCCGAGGCAAAGAAATGCCGGAGCCAGTGCGTCGTGATCTTCCTGGTGATTCCATCGGCCTTCCTCGCCCTGTGCCAGAGGCGGCTCACGAGCGAGTACATCAAAATGTTGGTGCGCCCCACGTTCGCGAACAGATACTCCCCCGCAAGCCGGTTCCAGCCCTCCTCCACATGAAAGGTGCCGTAGCGCTCGAGGTGCTCGCGCACCTTGAGCGCGATACCCACCGGCATCGGCACCAGGCGCCCCTCGTCCTGATCCCGCCACTTCAGATGCCGGATACAGTGCGCC
>NZ_JAFLRJ010001075.1 GCF_017315755.1 Streptomyces beijiangensis | reverse complement strand
CTGGTTCGAGGGCGTGCTCGACGGCGAACGGGCGACCCTGGGCGTGCTCCAGCCCTTCCTGCGCGGCTCCGACGACGGCTGGCAGCTCGCCCTGCACGCCCTCGCCGACGGCAGGGACTTCCGCACCGAGGCGTACGAACTGGGCCGGGCAACTGCCGAGATCCACACGGCACTTGCCGACGCGCTCCCCACCCAGACCCTGCGCAAGCAGCAGACGGACAACCTCGCTTCGGACATGATCCGCCGCCTGGAGGAGACCGCCAGGGCGGTGCCCGCGCTCGCTCCGTACGCCCCGGGACTGCGCACCGCCTTCGACGCGGTCACCGCACTCGGCCAGTCAGGACACACCTGGCCCGTCCAGCGCATCCACGGCGATCTGCACCTGGGCCAGGCACTGCGCGCCAGGGACGGCGGCGAGTGGTCCCTGATCGACTTCGAGGGCGAACCGGCCCGC
>NZ_JAFLRJ010001074.1 GCF_017315755.1 Streptomyces beijiangensis | reverse complement strand
CCGGTGTCCGGTGTCCGGTGTGGCCAGCCTCTTAGTGTATCCGACGCCGTGCGAAAGTACGGTCAACTTCCCTGCAATGGAGCCAAGTTGACCGCCGAAGCTGGCCGATATCGCCAGATCCACCGGAGTGGCCACGGCCTGGTCCCACGGCAGCACCGCGAGCCCGGTCCCCGCCAGCAGCTTCGCCACCCCGCCCCGGAACGCCGACGACCCCGTACAGGTCACCAGCGTCTGCACCCGCAGGTCGTCACGGAACAGCGGCAGGACGTCGAGGAGCCTGGTCGCCGACGCCACGTTGTGCACGACGAACAGGACCGTGCGGCACCGCCCGCGCGTCGCCCACCGCGCCGCCTCGGCGCCCACCGGCACCCGTATCCATCCGGCCCGCCCCTCGCCCACCCGCTGCTCCCCGTCCATCGTCCTCGGAGGCCACAGCGTACGTAAGGGCCGCTG
>NZ_JAFLRJ010001073.1 GCF_017315755.1 Streptomyces beijiangensis | reverse complement strand
GCCCCCGCCGTGGGCGGCGAAGCTCACCGGGCGCGAGGCGGAGGTGCTGCGGCAGATGGCGCGGGCTTCTGGGTGCTGTGGAGCGCGGCCAGCTCGCGTACGGCGGCAGGGAAGAGGAGCGAGTCGCTGCGGGCCACCAGCCTGACCGCCTGGACCAGGTCCTCGGCCGCGGCCCGCTTCAGCAGGAAACCGGCGGCCCCCGCGCGCAGCGCGTCGTACACGTACGAATCGTTCTCGAAGGTCGTGACGACGACGATCCGCGGCGGCTCCGCGAGCGTGGAG
>NZ_JAFLRJ010001072.1 GCF_017315755.1 Streptomyces beijiangensis | reverse complement strand
GGGCTGGCGCATCGCCATGTCGACCACCGGCAACGAGCGCGGTCTCACCCTCCGCTCCCCCGGCCGGTTCCTGGCCGCTGCCGACCGTCTCGTCGGCCTGTGGCACGAGCGGGGCGCGGAGGCGGAGCTGCGGGACCGGGTGGCGGACGCGGTGATCGGCGCCCGCGTACGTGAAGAGCTGATAGGCGCGGGCGCCTCGCGCTTCGCGGCGGGCGGGACCATCGGCGCCGAGTCGAGCCTCAACAAGGTCTTCTGGTCGGAGTACGACATCGCGCTCCACGAGACGGCACTCGATCTCCTGGGCGCCGAAGGGGAGTTGGCGGACACCGCCTGGTCCGAGGGGTATGTCTTCTCGCTCGCCGGGCCGATCTACGCGGGCACCAACGAGATCC
>NZ_JAFLRJ010001071.1 GCF_017315755.1 Streptomyces beijiangensis | reverse complement strand
GGGGTCGTACAGCACCAGGAGCAGCACGGCGCCGGTCACTGATCCCCGCGCTGGCCGCCGCCGTGCTGCTCCTGGTGCTGTACGACCCCTGGCTGGCGCGGAGTTACGGCTTCCTCCTCTCCGTACTGGCCACCGGCGCCCTCCTCACCATCGCACCGCACTGGAGCAGCGCCCTGCAGCGCCGCCGGGTCCCGCCCAGGCTCGCCGAGGTGCTGGCCGCGGCC
>NZ_JAFLRJ010001070.1 GCF_017315755.1 Streptomyces beijiangensis | reverse complement strand
CCGAGAGCTTGGGGAAGGGTGGGCACAAGGCGGGGACGGCCCGCAGCCTGGGCTCGTCATCCCGGCACCGCTCCTCCACAAGAGGGCACCGCTCCGCGAACGGGCACCCCCCAGCAAGCTCCCCAAGCCTGGGCGGACTCCCCGGAATCGGCACGAGCACCGCGCTGGCAGAGTCCACCCGTGGAACAGCCCCCACCAGCCCCATCGTGTACGGCATCACAGGCCGCGCGAACAACTCCCGCGCCCCCGCCGTCTCCACCACCCGCCCCGCGTACATCAC
>NZ_JAFLRJ010001069.1 GCF_017315755.1 Streptomyces beijiangensis | reverse complement strand
GTCGCCGAGGTGCTCGACCGGCTCAACAAACTCCTGGTCGACGATGCGATGGAGACCGCGGAGGCCGCCGCCAGGATGGTCGCGGTGGCGGGCGGGCAGGAGCCGCCCGAGGGCCCGCAGTCCCGTTTCCTCTCGCTGCTCTACGGGGAGCTCGTACCGCTGGACGGACCCGGCGGCGGAGTGCGCTGCACCCTTGCCAGCGCCGGTCACCCGCTCCCGC
>NZ_JAFLRJ010001068.1 GCF_017315755.1 Streptomyces beijiangensis | reverse complement strand
GGACACCCCGTCGGGGATCGGGGTGCGGGCGGTCGTCACCGGTCTGATCGTGGCGGGCGCGGTCAACTGGGCCGCCTACAGACTGCGGCGCCGGCGGGCGGCCAGGAGCGCGTCGAGCGAGACGAGCGACGTCCCCGCGAGCACGAGCGGCAGCCAGGCCATCAAGTAGGCGAGGTCGTTCCCGTAGTAGTACGGGCTCGTCTGCCAGCTCACCGTCAGCCAGAGCGAGAGCGAGATCAGCGCACCGCCGAGGGCCGCGAGCCGCCCGAAGAGGCCGAGCAGGGTGCCGATGCCGACGGCGAGCTCACCGAAGGCGATGGCGTACCCGAAGCCGGCCGGGCTCTTCAGCGCGAGATCGACGAGGGCGGGGATCGCGGCGCTGTCCCGTACGGAGGTCATCAGCTCGCCGACGGAACCGGTGCCGGTGG
>NZ_JAFLRJ010000110.1 GCF_017315755.1 Streptomyces beijiangensis | reverse complement strand
CTCAAGCGCCGGACGGGCTACAAGTAGCCCGTCCGGCGCTTGAGGACCGGGGTCCGGACCGGGGTCCGGACCGGGGTCCGGACCGGGGTCCGGACCGGGGTCCGGGGCGGGGGCTACAGCCAGCCGTTGCGCTTGAGGGTGCGGTGGATCGAGAGGCAGATGCCGACGATCCCCGCCATCGCCACGGGATACCCGTACTGCGAGTGCAGCTCCGGCATGTGGTCGAAGTTCATCCCGTACACACCGGTGATCATCGTGGGGACGGCGATGATCGCCGCCCACGCCGTGATCTTCCGCATGTCCTCGTTCTGCGCGACCGTCGCCTGCGCCAGGTTCGCCTGCAGGATCGAGTTGAGCAGTTCGTCGAAGCCGACCACCTGCTCCTGCACCCGCGCCAGGTGGTCCGCGACATCGCGGAAGTACTTCTGGATGTCGGGGTCGATCAGCCGCATCGGCCGCTCGCTCAGCAGTTGCAGCGGGCGCAGCAGGGGCGACACGGCCCGCTTGAACTCCAGGACCTCACGCTTGAGCTGGTAGATCCGGCCCGCGTCCGTACCCCGTGAAGTGCCCTTCGCCGGCTCGGAGAAGACATCGATCTCGACCTCGTCGATGTCGTCCTGCACGGCCGACGCGACCGCGAGATAGCCGTCCACGACCTGGTCGGCGATCGCGTGCAGCACCGCCGAAGGCCCTTTGGCCAGCAGCTCGGGCTCCGACTGCATCCGGTGGCGGAGGGCCCGCAGTGAGCCCTGGCCGCCGTGCCTGACCGTGATGACGAAGTCCCGGCCGGTGAAGCACATCACTTCGCCCGTCTCCACGACCTCGCTCGTCGACGTGAGCTCGGCGTGCTCGACGTAGTGGATGGTCTTGAAGACCGTGAAGAGGGTGTCGTCGTACCGCTCCAGCTTGGGCCGCTGGTGGGCGTGGACCGCGTCCTCCACGGCCAGCGGGTGCAGTCCGAACTCGGCTGCGATACCGGAGAATTCGGCCTCGGTCGGCTCGTGCAGCCCGATCCAGGTGAAGCCCCCGTCGTCCCGCACCCGGTGCTGGGCCGCGCGCGGAGTGAGGCAGGCGTCGCCGTTCACCCGCACCCCGTCGCGGTAGACCGCGCAGTCGACGACCGCGCTGCTGGCGGAGGGGTCGCGGGTGGAGTCGTAATTGCTGTACGGGGCGTTGCTCTTGCGCGGGGACGGACGCACGGCTGCGCGCAGGTCACGGATCATCGACATGGCAGGCTCCTTCACGGAGGGGCCGTCGGCGACAGTGGCACTGCCCGGAATGAGGATGTTTCTGCGGCTACATCCACAAAGCGGGCGGTACCGCCTCATCGCGGATGGCGGCGTTCGCTACAGGACACAGACAAAGCAAAACGAAGCGAAGTGCTCTTCCGGCGTGCGAAGTGCCCAGTCTCAAACCTTGGGCTGGGGGCCCTGATCTCGGGTCAGAGAGAAAGCAGATGAAGCGCGGAAGGGCGGCATGTACTGCCCGGTCGACTCGGTTCTCGATCCATCGCAGTCCCACCTCCTCCGGCCGGTCCCCCGTAGGGGACGAACGATGCTGCCCTGACCAGCGGCCAAGAGTATCAGCCGACTACAGGGCCAACCCCGGTCTTTGCCCGTTCCATACGCGCTTTATGCTCGCGAGCATGGTTGAAGTTCTTGCTCTCGTGGAGGCCCGGCTGCGCTCCGCGCTGGGCGAACCGGACGCGCGCGCCGCGGTGACCTTCCTCGGTACGGACCGGATCGAGGTCCTGCGCTTCGTCGACGGCGATGTGGTGCGCTACGCCACCCTCGGTATGTCCGCCCATCCGATGGCGGATCCCACGGCCGCACTCGCCGACCCGGTGAAGGGCCCGCGAGCCGAACTCGTGCTGTCTGTGCGGGCCGGACTCGCCGACACCGACAAGGCGCTCCGCCCGCTCGCCGTACTGGCGGCCTCCCCGCAGGTCGAGGGCGTGATCGTGGCTCCCGGTGCCTCGCTCGACGTCGGCGAACCGCTCTGGCCGGGGACGTCGTTCAGTTCCGTACTGGTGGCCGAGCCCGGCGGTCTGGTCGAGGACCTCGACCTCGATGAGCCCATGGACCCCGTCCACTTCCTGCCGCTCCTGCCGATGACGGCGAACGAAGCGGCGTGGAAGCGGGTGCACGGCGGCCAGGAGCTCCAGGAGCGCTGGCTGGCACACGGAACGGACCTGCGCGATCCGCTGCGCAGGTCCGTGACGCTCAATTAGGGGAATGCAGGCGGTGAAGAACGCGTAGTTTTGACGATGCTCTCCCGGCGGGTGCTGGGAGATTCCCGGGAGCTGCCCGGAGGAAGCTGGCTGGGCTTCACGCGTCCGCCTCCGCCGCTTGGCGGGACTCGACGCCCGGGGCGCCTGTGCGTGCTGTTGATATCCGAGCCACCCGTCCGGCGGGCTCGGGCCTCGATCTCGACCGAGGCGTTGTGGTCGGCATCGTCCTCGTGCCCACAGTGGGCACAGGCGAACAGCCGACCGCATCCCTTGCGGGATTCGGGGTCGACCTGGCCGCAGGCGGCGCAGGTCTGGGAGGTGTGGAATGCCGGGACGGCAATCAACCGGGAGCCGTACAGGTCGCACTTGTACGCCAGCTGCCGTCGCCGTTCGCCGGGGCAGTTGTCCAGAATCGAGCGGTTCAGTCCGGCCTTCTGTGCCACGTTCTTGCCGGGTTGTTCGCGGGTGCCGCAGGCGCTGGCAGTCAGGTTGGGAACCCGCAGGTCCTCGATGCCGACGAAGCCGTGGTTTTTGGCGAGGTCGGCGGTGAGCTGGTGCGTGAAGTCCTGGCGCCGGTTCGATTCCCGGGTCTTGAGCTTCCCGATGGCTGCGATCGTCTGCCGAAGTCGATTGCCGTACTTGCCGTCGTTGTGCTTCTTGGCATAGGTGATCTGGCGAGCCTTGAGTTGTTCCAGCGCCCGCAGCCGCTGCTTTTCGTTCTTCGTCAGCCCGACAGGCTTGATCCGGGGCTCGGACTCCGTGGATACGTAAGCGGAGGCAGCCACCCCGAAGTCGACCCCGCACCCGGGCCGGCCGTTCTGTGCCACCGCCTTGCGGCCCGTGGCGATGCCGAAGGAGACGTGCCAGCCGGTCCCGTCCCGGCTGATCGTGGCATTTCTCAGGGCGCCACCCAGTGCGCGCGAGAGCCGGAAGCGCACCCAGCCCAGCTTGGGGATCTTCACCACGGCCCAGTGCCGGTTGAGTTTGCGGACCTCCACGATCTGCCCCGGGAACGAGACTGATGCTTGGTGTCCGCGCTTCTTACGCTGCGGAAAGCTCGCAGGGTGCTTGGGATTCCAGAAGTTGTCGTACGCCCGGTCCAAATGGCGCAGCACCTGCTGAGCCGCCTGCGCCGGAAGCTCTGCCAGCCACGGCAACTCAGCTCTGGCAGTGGTCAGATGCGTGCACTGTTCGATGGCTCGCAGGGTGTACCTGCGCTGCTTCCACATGTACACCCGCTGCTCCAGCGCAACATTCCACAAGGCGCGTACGGTATGCCCCACCCGGTCAGGATCTGCTCCTGCTCCCCGGTGGGGTACAGCCGATACCGCCGCCCGATGTCCGCTCGCACACCCCAAACGCTACCAAGCGTTACTGAACCTGTGCGCGGAGTTCGTGATACTCGTGATCTCCTCTCGTGGACTCCGGACGGGTGATCGTCCTTGACGCGAAGACGGGCGGGGAGGACCGTTGACCTCTATGAGGGGCGAACCCAGTTGCCCGAAGTGCGGTGGCCGGGTCAGGGCGCCCGGTCTCTTTGCCGACTCCTGGCAGTGCGACGTGCACGGTGTCGTGCATCCGTTGCAGCCCGTGATCCCGCCCAGCGTCGAGGCCCTCGGTGTGGTGGTGCACCGGGCCAAGGTCCCGGTGTGGATGCCCTGGCCCCTGCCCGTCGGCTGGGTCTACACCGGAGTGTCCTGCGCGGGCGACGACCGCAACGGCGGCCGCGCGACCGCCGTCGCCTGCTCGGGTC
>NZ_JAFLRJ010000011.1 GCF_017315755.1 Streptomyces beijiangensis | reverse complement strand
CCGACGATGTTGTCCAGATCGCGCCCCAGTACGTGACCGTGTTCCGCCAGGGTCTTCTCCCCGGCCGTGCTCGCGGCGATCAGCGGCAGGTTCGCGCGGATCAGCGCGCACTCTTCGAGGAAGGCCGCGACCTCGTCCGGCTCGACCTCGACGTCGTGGCGGTCGAGCCGCGGGAAGAACCGCGCACCCAGGGACCGGACCGCGTCCGAGCCCCACACCGTGGTGCGCCAACTCTCGAACCCCGCCTGGTCATTGCAGCCGGGCGGCATGTCCAGCAGCTCGAAGCCGTCACCCTCACGAAGAAACACATCGACCGACAGACTCATCCGCGGAGTCGACCACAGGCCCCGTTGTGCGGCCAGTAGATAACACTTTGGCTGCCGGTACGCGACAGGGCATTGACGTGCCGCTGACGTGCGGCCTACGTTCCTCTCACTGAATAGGAAAGTTTCCTAACAGTGCCCGAGGGGTGGGTGGGGCAGTCGTGGCCGGAGGAACGATCCCGGGTACACCGCGTGTACTGCGGGCCATGAACGACCGCGCCGCGCTGGACCTGCTCCTTGAGCACGGGCCGCTGTCGCGGACCAGGATCGGCAAGCTCACCGGTCTTTCGAAGCCGACCGCGTCGCAGCTGCTCGCCCGGCTCGAAGCCGCCGGTCTCGTCGTCGCCACGGGGACCAGCGAAGGCCGTCCCGGGCCCAACGCCCAGTTGTACGCGGTCAATTCGCGTGCAGCTTACGCCGCCGGGCTCGATGTGAACCCCCAGCGGATCAGGGCCGCCGTCGCCGATGTCACCGGGCGCACGGTCGGCACGTTCAAGCTGGAGACCCCGGGTCGCCGCAATGTGAGCGCCGTACGTCGCGCGCGGCGACGTACGGCGCGTGGTCATCGGCACCCCCGGCGCCTTCGACCCCAGCACCGGCCGGCTCCGCTACGCCTCCCACCTGCCCGGATGGCATACGCCCACCCTGCTCGACGAGCTGGCCGCGGCGCTGCCCATGCCGGTGGAGTACGAGAACGACGTGAACCTCGTCGCCATCGCCGAGCAGCGCCTCGGGGCGGCCCGTGGCCACGAGGACTTCGTACTCCTCTGGAACGAGGAGGGCGTCGGTGCCGCCGTCGTCCTCGGCGGCCGGCTCCACCGCGGCTGGACCGGGGGCGCGGGCGAGGTCGGGTTCATGCCCGTGCCCGGCGTACCCCTGATGCGGCAGGTGACCAAGGCCAACGCCGGCGGGTTCCAGGAACTGGCCGGCGCCCATGTACTGGTGCGCCTCGCCCGGGAGTTGGGCATCGAGGACATCGGCAGCGGGGAGTACCCCGACCTCGCCGCCGTGCTCGTGAGGCGCGGGGCCGCCGCCGAGAGCGGTCCGTGCCGACAGCTCCTCCAGGCGTACGCGACCGGGCTCGCCACCGGCCTGGCCTCGATCGTCGCCGTGCTCGACCCCCAACTCGTCGTGCTCTCCGGTGAGGTGATCACCGCCGGAGGTGAACCTCTGCGCGAGCTGGTGGAGAGCGAGCTCGGTGAGCTCGCCGCCTCCAGGCCCCGGCTCGTGCTCGGTGACGTACAGCAGCATCCCGTTCTGCGCGGCGCGCTGGAGAGCGCTCTCGCCACCACCCGCGACGAGGTCTTCGACACCTCCGCGCACTGACCGACCCCCGCACCGCCACCCCGTACTGCCCCCGTACAGCCCAAGATCCGCCAGAGGGAGACCGAGTCATGCCCAGAAACCGCCGACTGGCCGCGGCCGGAGTCACAGCCGCCGCCATATCCCTGCTCGCTTCCGCGTGTACGGGGCAGAGCAGCTCAGGTGCGACGGACGACGCGTCCAAGGACACCACCATCACCTTCTGGCACGGCTGGAGCGCCCCCAACGAGGTCAAGGCGATCCAGGCGAACGTCGACGCCTTCGAGAAGGCGCACCCCAACATCCACGTGAAGGTCGTCGGCAACATCAACGACGACAAGATCGGCCAGGCCCTGCGCGCGGGCGGCTCGAAGTCCCCCGACGTGGTGTCCTCCTTCACCACCAACAACGTCGGCCAGTTCTGCGACTCCAAGTCGTTCATCGATCTGAACCCCTTCCTGAAGAAGGACAAGATCGACCCGGCCGCCACCTTCCCCAAGACCATGAACGAGTACACGCAGTACAACGGCAACCGCTGCACGCTGCCGCTGCTCGGTGACGCGTACGGGCTGTACTACAGCAAGGGGGCCTTCGCCGACGCCGGCATCACCGCGCCGCCGAAGACCTGGTCGGAGTTCCTCGCCGACGCCAAGAGGCTGACGAAGAGCAAGGGCGACGGCTACGAGCAGCTCGGCTTCATGCCGACATACCACGGCTACGAGTCGACGACCGAGCACCTCTTCGGCCAGTGGTCCCCGACGTACTTCGACGCGGCCGGCAAGTCCAACATCGCCAAGGACCCGGCCTTCGCCAAGGGGTTCACCTTCCAGAAGCAGATGGTCGACGCGCTCGGCGGATTCACCAAGCTGGAGAAGTACCGCGCCGGCTTCGGTGACGAGTGGGGCGCCAAGCACCCCTTCCAGACCGGTCAGGTCGCCATGCAGCTGGACGGCGAGTGGCGTCTGGGCATGGCCGAGGACGCCAAGTCGAAGGTCGACATCGGCGTCGCGCCGCTGCCCGTCCCGGACGACGAGGCCGCTTCGTACGGCAAGGGTTACGTCACCGGCACCATCGTCGGCATCCCCGCCACCTCCACCAAGCAGAACGCCGCTTGGGAGCTGGTCAAGTACATGACCACCAACACCGACGCGGTCGTGAGCTTCGCCAACGCGATCCACAACGTGCCGTCCACGTTCGCCGCCTTCAAGTCGCCGAAGCTGAAGTACGACCCGCGCTTCAAGACCTTCCTGGACATCGCGCAGAACCCCGACAGCACCACCACCCCCGCCTCCCCCAACGGCGGCGCCTACCTCGTGTCGATCCAGAACCTCGGCTTCGACTTCGAGAAGGGCAAGCAGAAGGACCTCCAGGCCGGTCTGAAGAAGACCGCCACGGAGATCGACAAGGCCATCGAGCAGGCGAAGTAGCCGACCATGACCGCCACTTACACGCTCCGTTCGAAGCGCCGCCGCGCGACGCTCCGAACGCTGGCCTTCATGTCGCCCTGGCTGATCGGCTTCACGGTCTTCTTCGCCTACCCGCTGCTCTCCACGGTCTACTTCTCCTTCACGCACTACAACGGCATCGGCGCCCCGACATTCAACGGCCTCAAGAACTGGTCGTACGTCTTCAACGACTACCCGCTCTTCTGGCCGGCCCTGCGCAACACCCTGTGGCTGGTCCTGGTGATGGTCACCTGCCGGGTCCTCTTCGGGCTTGGCATCGGGCTGCTGATCACGAAGATCAAGACAGGTACGGGAATCTTCCGCACCTTCTTCTACCTGCCCTACCTCGCCCCGCCGGTCGCGGCGACGATGGCCTTCGTCTTCCTGCTCAACCCCGGTACGGGACCGGTCAACTCGATCCTCGACAAGGTCGGGATCACGGCCCCGGGCTGGTTCACCGATCCCACCTGGTCGAAGCCGGCGCTCACCCTGCTCGCGGTGTGGGGCATCGGCGACCTCATGGTCATCTTCATGGCGGCGCTGCTCGACGTACCGCGTGAGCAGTACGAGGCCGCGGAGCTCGACGGCGCGTCCGCTCTCCAGCGGTTCCGCTTCGTCACGCTGCCGAACATCTCGCCGATCGTGATGTTCGCGGTCGTCACCGGGATCATCCAGACGATGCAGTACTACACCCAGCCACTCGTGGCGGGGAAAGTCGCATCGGGCATCATCGGCGGCTCCGGCCAGCAGTTCGAACCCGGCTACCCGGACAAGTCGACGCTGACGCTCCCACAGCTCGTCTACAACCTCGGCTTCCAGACCTTCAACTACGGAGCGTCCTGTGTCGTCGCCCTCGTGCTGTTCGCCCTCGCCATGGTCTTCACCGCACTGCTGATGCGGCGCCGCGGCGGACTGATCCAGGCTGGTGAGTGAGTTGGCGCAAGTACTCGACCCCCCGCGTGTCACCGAGAAGGCGGACACCCCCGCCGCCCGCGTGGCCCGTCGCAAGGCGGCGCTGGAGTGGATCGCCGTGCACGCGCTCGGCGTCGCGGCAGCCCTCTTCTTCGTCCTGCCCTTCGTGTTCGTCGTGCTGACGTCGCTGATGAGCGACCAGCAGACCCTCACCCGCGACCTGATCCCCACCCACTGGGAGTGGTCCAACTACCGCCAGGTACTGGACACTCCGGGCTTCCTCAGCTGGTGGCGCAACACCCTCGTCTACGCCGGACTCGGCACCGTACTCACGGTCGTGTCGTCGCTGCCGGTGGCGTACGCACTCGCCAAGTTCCGCTTCCGCGGCCGCAATCTGTCGATGATGCTCGTCATCTCGATGATGATGCTGCCGCCCCAGGTCATCATCATCCCGATGTACCTGTTCTGGGCGAAGCAGCTCGACCTGAGCGGGACGCTGTGGCCGCTGATCATCCCGATGGCCTTCGGCGACGCGTTCTCCATCTTCCTGCTGCGGCAGTTCCTGCTGACGATCCCCAACGAGTACCTCGATGCGGCCAAGGTCGACGGGTGCAGTGAGTTCCGTACGCTCATCAAGGTCATCGTGCCCATGGCCAAGCCGGGCATCGCCGCCGTCGCGCTCTTCCAGTTCTTCTACGCCTGGAACGACTACTTCGGCCCGCAGATCTACACCTCGGAGAACCCGGGGGCCTGGACGCTCAGTTACGGCCTCGAGTCCTTCAAGGGCGCACACCACACCGACTGGAATCTGACCATGGCCGCGACCGTACTGGTCATGGCCCCTGTGATCCTCGTCTTCTTCTTCGCACAGAAGGCTTTTGTCGAGGGCGTCACACTGACCGGAGTAAAGGGCTGATTGACATGAAGCTCGCAGTAGTGGGGGGCGGGTCCACCTACACCCCCGAACTCATCGACGGCTTCGCACGGTTGCGGGACACGCTGCCGATCAGTGAACTGGTCCTCGTCGACCCGGCCGCGGACCGCCTGGAGCTGGTGGGCGGGCTCGCCCGCCGCATCTTCGCCAAGCAGGGCCACCCCGGCACCATCACCACCACATCCGATTTGGACGCGGGCGTCGCCGACGCCGACGCCGTGCTGCTTCAGCTGCGCGTCGGCGGGCAGGCGGCTCGCCAGCAGGACGAGACGTGGCCGCTGGAGTGCGGCTGCGTCGGCCAGGAGACGACGGGGGCGGGCGGTCTGGCGAAGGCGCTGCGCACGGTCCCCGTCGTGCTCGACATCGCCGAGCGGGTCCGCCGTACCAACCCCAACGCCTGGATCATCGACTTCACCAACCCGGTGGGGATCGTGACGCGGGCGCTGCTGCAGGCCGGCCACAAGGCGGTCGGTCTGTGCAACGTCGCCATCGGCTTCCAGCGGAAGTTCGCGGCGCAGCTGGACGTGGCGCCGTCCGACGTCTTCCTGAACCACGTGGGCCTCAACCACCTCACCTGGGAACTGGGTGCGCGGCTCGGCGGCCCCGAGGGCGAGGACGTCCTGCCGAAGCTGCTCGCCGAGCACGGCGACGCGATCTCCGACGACCTGCATCTGCCGCGGTCGGTCGTGGACCGCCTCGGCGTGGTCCCCTCGTACTACCTGCGCTACTTCTACGCGCACGACGAGGTCGTACGGGAGCTGGCGACCAAGCCGTCACGTGCCGCCGAAGTGGCGGAGATGGAACGGCAGTTGCTGAAGATGTACGGCGACCCGGCCCTGGACGAGAAGCCGGAGCTGCTCGCCAAGCGCGGCGGCGCCTTCTACTCGGAGGCGGCGGTCGACCTGGCTTCGTCGCTGCTGGGCGCGGGCGGATCGCCGTACCAGGTGGTCAACACCTACAACAACGGCACGCTCCCCTTCCTCCCCGACGACGCGGTGATCGAGGTCCAGGCGACGGTGGACGGGAACGGCGCGACGCCACTCGCGGTGCCGAAGCTCGACCCGCTGTATTCCGGTCTGATCGGACACGTCACCGCCTACGAGGACCTGGCGCTGGAGGCCGCACTGCGCGGCGGCCGCGACCGCGTCTTCAAGGCGCTGCTCGCGCACCCGCTGGTCGGGCAGTACGCGCTGGCGGACGACCTGACCGACCGCCTGATCGCGCACAACCAGGAGCACCTCGCGTGGGCGTGACAGCAAGTGTGCTGGCGATCGATGCCGGCAACAGCAAGACGGACGTGGCACTGATCGCCGCGGACGGAACCGTCCTGGGGACGGCGCGCGGGGGCGGCTTCCAGCCTGCTTCCGTGGGGGCCGGAGCGGCGATGGACGTGGTGGCGGAGGCGGTGGCGCGGGCGGTCGGTTCCGCCGGCTCCCCGTACGCCTCCCATGTCTCGGCCTGTCTCGCCAACGCCGATCTCCCGGTCGAGGAGCTGGAGTTGGCGGCAGCGCTGCTCGGGCGCGGCTGGGGATCGACGGTGGAGGTACGCAACGACACCTTCGCGATCCTGCGCGCGGGCGTCGAGGAGCCGCGGGGCGTCGCGGTGGTCTGCGGCGCGGGCATCAACTGCGTCGGCATGACCCCGGACGGCCGCACGGCCCGTTTCCCCGCGATCGGCCGGATCTCAGGCGACTGGGGCGGGGGCGGCGGCCTCTCCGAGGAGGCGCTGTGGTTCGCGGCCCGAGCGGAGGACGGGCGGGGTGAGCCGACGGCGCTCGTACGGACGCTGCCCGGGCACTTCGGCCTGCCGACGATGTACGCACTGATCGAGGCGCTGCACCTGGGTCACCTCACGCCCGCACGCCAGCACGAGCTGACGCCGGTGCTGTTCGCGACGGCGGCGGGAGGGGACGCGATAGCGCGGTCCCTGGTGGACCGGCTGGCGGACGAGGTGGTGGCGATGGCGGCGGTGGCCCTGACGCGCCTGGACCTCCTTTCGGAGGAGGCCCCGGTGCTCCTGGGCGGCAGCGTACTGGCGGCACGGCACCCGCAACTGAACGACCGGATAGCGGAGTTGCTCGCGGTGCGCGCCCCGAAGGCGGTGATCCGGGTGGTGACGGAGGCCCCGGTGATGGGGGCGGCCCAGCTGGGGCTCGACCATGTGGGGGCTTCGCCGGAGGCGCACGCGCGACTCAGGGCTGCGTACGCGTAACAGGGCCCCCACGACCGCACGCGGCGGGCGCTCATCGGGCGCCCGCCGTGCTGCGGGGGCGGTAGGCCGCCGGTCAGCCGAAGGGGTTGCCGTGCCCGGGAACCTGTCTGCCCGGCGGCACGTACCGGGTCCGTCCGCTCGCCTCGGTCAGCAGCGCGTATCCGGCGGCCTCCAGCAGGATGGCATTCTTGGCCCGGAAGCGACGGCCGACGGCCACCCCGACCGGGATGAGGGCCACCGCCGTGATCCAGCAGACGCCCGCGACGGCGAAGGAGGTGGCGTCCGCGCCGAACTCAAGACCGCCGGCCGTGGCCAGCATCCCGGATCCGACGACCGCGATCACGATCCGCTGTTTCTCGGTGAGCCCGGTGGCGACGTCGAACTTGATTCGGGCTTCGAGGAGGCCGACGTCGTCGGGTGCGAGGGGCGGCAGTGCGACCCCGTCGGCGGCGTCCGGGTACTGCGCCCAGTTCTGCGCGGCCCGCGCGCGGGCCTGGGGGCTGGGGTCGGGCACGATCTGCATCCTGAGCCCGTTGCTCAGCAGAATGTCGGAGTACGCATATCCGAACTGCTCGGCCAGAGAGGCGAGTTCGGCGTACCCCCGGTAGGACTTGACGCCGGTGACCTGAACGGGATCCCCACTCGCCATCCGCCGCAGCATCTTGCGCACATGCCGTCTAGAACTCACAGATCCCCCAACCATTGAGAACGGTGGGAGCTCTCCACCGCGGCGCTCGCACGCGGAAAGCAAGATCCTCACCAAATTGACGCGGCCTTGACAGTACAGGGTGCTGGTCAGGCGACCCAGTGCGGCCGCCGGTCCACGGAGGAGGGCGACAGTCCCTGCGCGAGGGCGGCGGCCATGCGCTGTACCGCCTCATGCAAGGTGTCGGGGGACGTGGTGAACGGGATGCGGAGGCGCTGCTCGAAGAGGCCGGGGTCGGTGGCGAAGTAGGCGCCGCTCTCGATGCGTACACCGTGGTCCAGGGCCTTTTCGGCGAACGCCGAGCCGATGGGCTCGCCCAGGTCGACCCAGAGGGAGAGACCGCCGGGCGGCGACCGCCAGGTCCACTGCGGGATGTGTTCGGCGAGGGCGTCGGCGAGCGCGGCGCGCTGCACACGGGCCTGTTCCAGGCGGGCGGGCAGCAGATCCCCGGCGCGCTCCAGCAGTTCCAGCGCGAGGAGTTGGTCGATGACCGACCCGCCCATGTCGGTGGCGACGCGCTGCCCGGCGAGCTCGGTGACGAGCTTCGCGGGGGCGCGCAGCCAGCCGATGCGCAGGCCTCCCCAGTGGGTCTTGCTCATCGAGCCGACGGTGATGACCTGGCCCGATGCGCCGTGAGACGCGAAGGGCAATGGCGGCGGGACGTCGAGGGCGAGTTCGGCGAGGGTCTCGTCGACGATCAGCCAGGTCCCTGAGCGCTGGGCGGCTCGCAGGATGCGCGCGCGCTCGTCGTCGGGCATGAGGCAGCCGGTCGGGTTGTGGAAGTCGGGGATGAGATAACCCAGTTGAGGAACGGTCTGCCGGAGTGTGGACTCGACGATCTCGACGTCCCAGCCGGTGTCGGTGACGGGGACCGAGACGGTACGGAGGCGGGCGCGGCGCATGGCGTCGAGGGCGTTCGCGTACGACGGATTCTCGACCATGACGCGGTCGCCGGGCCGCCCGAGCAGCCCCAGGACGAGGGAGAGCGCGTGCTGGGCGCCTGAGGTCACCAGGATCTGTTCGGGGAGGGTGGCGAGCCCGCGCCGGGTGAAGCGCTCGGCGACGGCGGCGCGGAGTTCGGGCAGGCCGTAGGGGTGGTAGCCGGGGGTCCGCGCGTGCGCGGCGAGTTGCGGCGCGACCTGGGCGAGTGCGTCGGCGAGGGCCTGCTCGGGGAGGCCGGGGGCGGCGCGGGCGAGGTCGATGGCGGTGTCGACGGGGCCGAGGAGGCGGGTGATGCCCCGGTGGGTGCGGCCCTCGGGGAGGGTCGTCCAGGTACCGGCCCCTGCCGGCTGTGTGCGTAACCGCTCTCGCGGAGCAGGTCGTACATAGCCGTGATGGTGGTCCTGCTGGTGTTCAGGGCGGTGGCGAGCTCGCGCTCGGCGGGGAGGCGGACGTGGAGGGCGATGCGTCCGTCGAGGACGAGCGCGCTCATCGCCTGGGCGAGGTGGCGGTAGGCGGGGCGCGCCTCGGCGGGGTCGGGCAGCATCGCGGCCAGCTGACGGCTGCCGAGGGTCCGATCCATACCACTCTCCAATAATTGGCCGTACTGCCCAGGCCAATAACTTTACAGACTGCCGCTCATTGGCCTGGAGGAATGCAAGGGGCGGCGGCACATGACCAGAACGATCACGGACCGGTACGAGCGCGACCTGCAGCGCCGCCACGAGACGGGCCGGCCGCCGCGCACGCGCCGTCCGCTCCCGCCGCTGACATACGTCCCCTTGTCCGAGCACCCACTCAGACGCCTGCCCCAGCTCTTCGCCGGTCTGGCGCTGTACGGATTCAGCCTGGCGCTGATGATCCGTTCCGCACTGGGCCTGAGCCCGTGGACGGTCCTCAACGAGGGCCTGATGCGCCGCACGCCACTGAGCTTCGGGACGATCACGGCGGTGGTAGGGGGGTGTGTCCTGCTGCTCTGGATCCCGCTCCGCCAGCGCCCGAAGTTCGGCACGGTGGCGAACATCGTGGTCCTGGCGGTCGCGTCGGACCTGGGCCTGGCACTGATCCCCGACCACCAGCCCCTGCCCGCCCGCTGCTGCCTGCTGGCGGCCGGCATCGTCCTCAACGCCCTGTCGATCGCGATCTACGTGGGGGCCCGCTTCGGCCCGGGCCCGAGGGACGGCCTGATGACGGGCGCGTCCGCGGCGTCAGGCCGCTCGATCCGCCTGATCCGCACGCTGATCGAGGTCGCCGTGCTGGTGGCGGGCTGGCTGCTGGGCGGCAGCGTGGGTGCGGGCACGGTGTTGTACGCGCTCTCGGTGGGCCCGATCACGCAGTTCTTCCTGCCGTGGTTCGCGTACGGCACCAGGTGCGTCCCCCGAACGTGGTCAACAGGCCTCGAACGGGAACCGAATTGATCCCCGCGACGTATTCATGATGGGGAGGCAGCGGGGGCGCAGGCACCAGGTTGATCAAGATCCAGGCAATCCTGGTGTGCGTATCAGCCCCTGCGGCCATACTGCTCGCCGTAGTAACCGTCCACGACCCAGGGGGAGGTCAAGTGGCACACCCGCCGACAACGAGCGCGGAAGCACCCGCGCCGGTGCAGACCAGCGCACCCGCACCCGCACCCGTACTCGCACCCGCACCGGCCCGGCGCAGCGCCTGGTCCGAGGGGACGGACCGGTTGCGTGCTGCCGCTACGACCGAGCCCGGGCGGCTGCGGATCATCGGGGCTGTAATTGCCGTGCTGGTCGTGGCTTTCGGGGCCGTGGCCGCCTTTGAGATCTCCGACCGGTCCGCCGCCGCGGACGACGTGGTGAGCCGGAGTCAGCCGTTGAGCGCCGACGCCGCCAATATCTACCGGTCGCTCGCCGACGCGGACACCGCCGCTGCCAGCGGGTTCCTGGCGGGGGCCATTGAGCCCGCCGACGTTCAGGCCCGGTACGACAAGGACATCGCGACTGCTTCGCGGCTGCTCGTGAAGGCCGCTGCCAACACCGACAGTTCCAGCGACTCCGGGCAGCAGATAGCCCAGTTGAACGAGTGGCTGCCCCGCTACACCGGACTCATCGAGCGCGCCCGCGCCAACAACCGGCAGGGGCTCCCCCTCGGTGGCGCCTATCTGCGGTACGCCAACCAGCAGATGACCACCCAGCTGCTGCCCGCCGCCGAGAAGCTGTACGACGCCGAGACCGGGCGGCTGTACGAGGACTACGACTCGGCCGAGATCTGGCCGTACTTCGGGATAGCGGTCGGAGTCATCGCGCTGGGCGGGCTCTTCTACGCTCAGCGGCGTAGCTACCTGCGCACCAACCGGGTGTTCAACCACGGGCTGGTCGCCGCCACCGTCGCCTCCGCCGTGGTGCTGCTCTGGCTCGGTGTGGGGCATGCGGTCGCCCGGTCCGATCTCGCCACCTCGCGGACCCACGGGCAGGAGTCGTTGAAGGTATTGAACGACGCCCGGATCAACTCGCTCAAGGCCCGCGCCAATGAGAACCTGACGCTGGTGGCCCGGGGGGCCGTCCTCACCAAGGACGGCACGCAGGATCAGTACGAGGCCGATTACGGCGGGGAGATGAAGTCGCTCCTCGCCGGGCTCACCCAGGCCAAGGGACTCGCCAAAGGCGACAAGGCGGGGCTCGACCCGGTGAATCTCGCCGCCACGAGCGCCGATATCTGGCAGGGGCGCCACACCAAAGCCCGGCGCACCGACGACAACGGTGACTACGACGGCGCGCTGACGGCCGTCATCGGGGCGAAGAACTCGACCGGTGAGTGCTTCGACCAGGTGGACGCCGCCATCCAGAAGGCGATCGACCATGAGCAGAAGCAGTTCACCACCGCGGCCCAGGACGGGCGCGACGCGCTGACCGGGCTGCCGATCGGCGCTGCGGTGCTGGCCGTTCTCGGAGCCGCGGGGGCGGCTGTCGGGATCAGCCGCAGGCTTTCGGAGTACAGGTGAGGAGGGACACGGCGATGGCGAAGAAGCCGAGACTGCGCGGCTGGGGCGGCGTCACGGGGATGGCCGCGGCTTGTGTACTGACGGCCGCCGTGACTCTGGGGCCGATCGCCTACAGCAGTGGTGGCGAAGACGGTGACGGTGCGCGGATCGGTGGGCAGGGCGTCGGTCAGGGCGTGACCGTACAGGCCGCCGACTGCACCGATCCCGAGGCCAGCCTGACGCCGTCCAGTGGGGACGGGCCCACCATCGACAAGATCAAGCAGGCCGGGAAGCTCGTGGTCGGGGTCGACCAGAACAGCTATCGGTGGGGGTACCGCAATCCCGCCACCAGGAGCCTCGAAGGCTTCGACATCGATCTGGTGCGGGCCATCGCCCAGAACATCCTGGGCGATCCCGATGCCGTGATCTACCGGGCCATACCGACCAATCAGCGCATCGAGGCCATCCAGAAGGACAAGGTCGACATCGTCGTGCGGACGATGACGATCAACTGCGCACGGATCAAGCAAGTCGCCTTCTCCACCGCCTACTTCCAGGCCGGGCAGCAGGTCCTCGCCCCCAAGGGGTCGCCCATCACCGGGTACAACGACACCCTCAAGGGCAAGAAGGTCTGTACGGCCACCGGGTCGACCGCATACGACGCCCTGAAGCAGAAGTCCTTCGGGGCCGTCTTCGAGGACACCGCCTCCGCCAAGCGGACCGTGCCCAACCAGCTGGACTGTCTTGTACGGCTCCAGATAGGCGAAGTGGACGCCGTCGTCACCGACAACGCCCTCGCCGCCGGGCAGGCCGCGCAGGATCCGGCCGTCGAGCTCAAGGGCGATCCGTTCACCACGGAGTACTACGGGGTCGCCACCAAGATCGGGAAAGACGATCTGGTGCGGCGTATCAACCAGGTGCTCGTCGACTACCGCGCGGACGGGAAGAAGAGCAAGTGGATGCAGGCCTACCGGACGTGGCTTGCCAGCGACTTGAAGGGGATATCGGGGCCGCCTGTCCCGAAGTACCGCTGAGCATAAGCTGAGTTGAAAGTACGGACACGCATGGTGAGAGCTGGAATCAGCAGAGCGGAGAGGTGATTGATGGGCGTCGCGGGTTCCACCGGGCCTGTGATGGACCGGGACGAGGTGGACCGTGCGCTGGCGCGGCTCGGGGCTGAGCACGAGGCGATCGAGAGTTCGCTCCTCGCGCTGCAGGACCACGCGGGCCGCAGACTCCTCGAAGGGGCCGCGCTGACCGGTCTCACCAAGGACCGCTGGGCCTCCACCGAGCAGTCCATCACCTTGCTCTGGGCCTATTTCGACGCCTACGCGGGCGCGCTGAACGACGCCCGTAACGTGCGTGAGCGCAAGCGTTGGCCCGGACGCGAAGAGCTCGTCGAGCTCACCGATCTGCTGCGCGGGCAGGGCGTCACGCTCTCGGGCGCGGCCACGCACTCGGCGCCGACCATCGGCGCGGGGATCGCCGGGCCCGCCAAGCTCACCGAGCGGTTCACGCTCGTCGAGCTCGTGTCGCGGATGAACGACCTGTACGCGAGATCGCTCGACATGGTCGTCGCCTCCGACTCGGTCTGGTCCGCGCTGCCCGCCCGTATCGATCTGCTCTCCGCCGAGCTGGCGCGCACGTGCTCGCTCGCCAACTCGGTCGGCGTACGGCCCGGGGAGCACCCCGCCGGGGACGACCTGGAGTCGATCACCGCCGAGCTGACCGCCCTGCGCGCCCAGGTGATATCCGACCCGCTGGCCTTCTGGCAGGCGGCGCCCGGGAGTTCCGCACCCGGCGGCGGCCGGCCCGACACCGTCCGCTACGACCGTGCGGCCCGGGCCCTGGACGAGATCCGGCGCGAGATCGAAGCCGTGCTCACCGTCCGCCAGGACGCCGAGCAGCGGCTGCTGCAGCTGCGGGACATGCTCTCGCGTGCGGACAGGACACTGGCCGAGGCCAGGTCGGCCCGCGGCGAGGTGCTGGCGAAGATCGCCGCATCCGAGGTGCCGGCGGTGAGCGGCCCGCCCATCGCGCTGCAGGAGCGCCTGGCCACCGCAGCCGAATACCGGCGGCACGCGCAGTGGCACCGGCTCTCACCGCTCCTGGAGACCCTGGAGCGCGAGGCCGAGGGCGAACTGCTGCGCGCCCGCGACTCATTGACCGCCGTCACCCAGCCGCTGGCCGTGCGGGCCGAGCTGCGCGGGCGGCTCGACGCGTACAAGGCGAAGGTCGCCCGGCACGGGCTGGCCGAGGATCCGCTGCTCATCGAGCGGTACGACGTGGCGCGCCGGATGCTGTGGAGCGCACCCTGCGATCTGCGCGCGGCCGAGCAGGCGGTGCTGCGGTATCAGCACGCCACGGCGGAAGTACTGGTGCCGCGGCAGTCCGGGCCCACTGACCGTAGGGGGGACCAAGCATGAGTGAAGAGCAGCAGCAGTGTCAGCGGCCCGGCTGTGAGGGCAGCTACGAGGACATGGGCGGCGGGGAACTGTACTGCGACACCTGCGGGCTCGCGCCCGTCGTGTCGCCCAACGGCTCGGTCGGTTCACCGGCTACCGGGATCGCGGGCGGCGGGCGGAGCAGCAGGGGAAGCCGGGGCAGCAGCTCCAGTTCGCGGGCTTCGTCGCGCGCCTCGTCCCGGTCGTCGTCGCGCTCCTCGACGTCCAGGCGGTCCGTCTCCGGGCGGCTGTCGCGGGCCCTGTCGGGCACGTCGGCGTCGCGGTCCGTCTCGGTCCGTGCCTCCGGGGCCTCCGCGAGCTCGTCGGGCCGCAACCGGCTGGGCGCGGGCCTGGTCTCCATTCCCGAAGTGCCGCGTCCCGACCCGCAGTCCGCGGTGATGGAGAACCCCGAGGTCCCCGAGCGGAAGCGGTTCTGCTCACGTTCCGACTGCGGTGCGCCGGTGGGCCGTGCGCGCGGTGAGCGGGCGGGGCGGACGGAAGGTTTCTGCACCAAGTGCGGCCACCCGTACTCCTTCGTGCCGAAGCTGACCACCGGCGACATCGTGCACGGGCAGTACGAGGTGATGGGCTGCCTGGCCCACGGCGGCCTCGGCTGGGTCTATCTCGCCGTCGACCGTGCGGTCTCCGACCGCTGGGTGGTCCTCAAGGGCCTGCTCGACACCGGCGACCAGGACGCTATGGCGGCCGCCATCTCGGAGCGGCGCTTCCTCGCCGAGATCGAGCACTCGAACATCGTCCGGATCTACAACTTCGTCGAGCATCTCGACCAGCGCACCGGCTCCATGGACGGCTACATCGTCATGGAGTACGTGGGCGGGAAGTCGCTGAAGGAAATCGCCAATGACCGCCGCCAGGTCGGCGGTAAGCGCGACCCGCTGCCGGTCGAGCAGGCGTGTGCGTACGGCATCGAGGCACTCGAAGCGCTCGGGCATCTGCACAGCCGCAACCTCCTCTACTGCGACTTCAAGGTCGACAACGCGATACAGCAGGCCGACCAGCTGAAGCTCATCGACATGGGCGCGGTCCGCAGGATGGACGACGACGAGTCCGCGATCTACGGGACCGTCGGCTACCAGGCCCCCGAGGTCGCCGAGGTCGGCCCCTCGGTCGCCTCCGACCTCTACACGGTGGCGCGCACGCTCGCCGTGCTGACCTTCGACTTCCAGGGCTATACGAACTACTTCGTGGACTCCCTCCCCGACCCCGACAACATCGAGGTCTTCCGGACCTACGAGTCCTTCTACCGGCTGCTCGTCCGGGCCACCGACCCGGACCCCGCCCGCCGTTTCTCCTCCGCCTCGGAGATGGCCGAGCAGCTGACGGGCGTACTGCGCGAGGTCGTCGCCCTGCAGAGCGGTCGGCCGCGCCCCGCGCTCTCCACGCTCTTCGGGCCCGAGCTCAGGGTCACCGACGCGACGCTCTTCGCCGAACTGACGGACGACGTCTCGACGCTGGGGGTACGGGTTCTGCCGCCGCCCCGGCGCGGGCTCAAGCGCAGGACGGCCACGTACGCGAACGGAGACAGCCGTACCAACGGTGCGCCTGCGCCCGTCGCCGTGGGAGCCGTAGCAGGTGTGGCAGCCGTCGCAGGTGCGGCCCCCGTGGCAGCCATTGCCGCCGCCGGGCCGCCGCCCCAGCTCCCGCC
>NZ_JAFLRJ010001067.1 GCF_017315755.1 Streptomyces beijiangensis | reverse complement strand
CCCTGTGAACACCCCCCCCGCCGCCGACCTGCTCCCCTCCGTCCCCCTGCTGCGCGCCGCCGCCGAACTGGCCGCCGGGACCGGGGCCTGCGAGGCCTTCGAGTTCCTGCTCGGCCGCCACCTCGACGCCAACCCCCGTCAGTACACGCTCACCCCGCAGGGCCCCGCCGAGCTGATGGCCGCACTCGCTTCGCCTGCCGCGGGACCCGCCGCAAGGACCGTCCTCGACCCCGCGTCGGGCACAGGCTCCCTGCTGCGCGCCGTACGCGAACCCGTCGCGCTCCACGCCCAGGAGTCCGACCCCGAGCTCGCCGCCCTCACCGCGCTCCGCCTCGCACTCAACTCCGGCGCCG
>NZ_JAFLRJ010001066.1 GCF_017315755.1 Streptomyces beijiangensis | reverse complement strand
CCGGGCTGATCCTGCTCGGCGGGTCGCTGGGTGACCGGTTCGGGCGGCGGCGGGTGTTCGTGATCGGTGTCGTATGGTTCGCCGCTGCCTCGCTGCTCTGCGGGCTCGCGCCGAACGCCGGGGTGCTCGTGGCTGCCCGTGCCCTGCAGGGTGTCGGCGGTGCGCTGCTCGCTCCGGGGTCGCTCGCCCTCATCCAGGCGTCCTTCCATCCGGACGACCGGGCCCGCGCGGTGGGCGTGTGGTCGGGGCTCGGAGGGGTGGGGGCGGCCGTCGGGCCGTTCCTCGGGGGATGGCTGGTGGACGGGCCCGGCTGGCGCTGGGTGTTCCTGCTCAATGTGCCGCTGGCCGTGCTGTGTGTGCCGGTGGCGCTGCGACACGTACCGGAAT
>NZ_JAFLRJ010001065.1 GCF_017315755.1 Streptomyces beijiangensis | reverse complement strand
CTGGTGGCCCGTGCTGTCGCCGACGCCGTGGGGCTGCGCGAACAGGCGCTGCGGCCGCTCGTCGAGATCCTGGCCGATTTCCTCACCGGCAAGCAGCTGCTGCTGATCCTGGACAGCTGCGAACGGCTCCTCACCGGCACCGCCGATCTGGTCGCCTCCCTGACGGCTGCCGTTCCCGGCCTGCGTCTCCTGGCCACCAGCCGGCAGCCGCT
>NZ_JAFLRJ010001064.1 GCF_017315755.1 Streptomyces beijiangensis | reverse complement strand
GGCGACAGCACGGGCCACCAGGTCGTCCGACTGCAGCTCGGCGAGCTCCACCAGCCAGATCCCGTCGGGGAACCGGCTCCGGACGGCGGTCGCGGCCTGGACCGCGAGCCGGGTCTTGCCCACGCCGCCGACCCCGGTCAGAGTGACCAGCGGCTCCCTCCGCAGGGCGCGGCCGATCGCCGCGATCTCCGGTTTGCGGCCGATGAAGGCGGAGAGCGGGGCGGGCAGATTCCCTTTGGGGTACGGGACTTGATCACTCACACGACAGCCTCCAGAGCCTCCAGCCGACTGCGGCGATGTCCGTTTCCAGCCTAGTCCCGGATCCCGCGCGGGGGCGTCAGAGGTCGAAAGCTTTCTCGATCTCGCGCAGTCGTGCGCGGGCCACGGCCAGAGCGGTGCTGTTGCGGTCCAGTACGAGATAGATGAACACGCCCTGCATCGCGCGCTGCGACAGCGGGTGGATGAGGTGGAACTCGTCGGTGAGCGTCACCAGGATGTCCTGCAGGTCGCCGGGCGGATAGCCGAGGACGGCCAGGGCGTGGAGCTTGGCCCGGATCACATCGGTGTCGACCTCCCCGACCTTGTACAGATCGAGGTCCGATCCATTGCCCTGCACGCCGAGGGTGACCCGGCTGAGGTAGTCCACGACGGCGGCGCCGAGCGCCCCCCTGATCTTCATGACCTCGGTAAGGACCTGTTGGATCTGCTCCATGCTGCCGCCCTCCCGGGGCTGCCGCGGACGGAACTACGGAGTGCCCCTCCAGTGTCGTCGCACGCGGCGGTACTTCCAAGACACCCTGCGCGCCCGGCAGTCGGCGCAGTCACCCCGTCACCCCGTCACCC
>NZ_JAFLRJ010001063.1 GCF_017315755.1 Streptomyces beijiangensis | reverse complement strand
CGGTGCGGTCGGGTGAGCCGGGGAGGCCGGAAGTGGCAACGCGTGCGGGGCAGTTACTGGCATTCCTCACCGTAGGACGGCTGATTTCCGGCTGCGGCGGGACTGCCACGCCCGGTTCCGTGACCGCCCCACCCCCGTCCCTCACCGCCCCGGCCCGGTCCGCCGCCGACAGCGTCGGCCTCACTGTCAGCGGCGGATTCGCTGGGGTGCGGCGCGGCATCGAGGTCCGCCCCGGCGGCAAGGTCTTCGTCACCGACCGTAAGGGCGGCCGCGCGTCCCGCGATCTGTCGGACACCGAGCAGAAGCGGCTCGGCTCCCTCCTGGGTGCCGTCGACTTCGCCGCTCTGCCCGCCCGCAGCATCTCCGAGA
>NZ_JAFLRJ010001062.1 GCF_017315755.1 Streptomyces beijiangensis | reverse complement strand
GTCTCGTGGGCTCGGCGAAGGCGCGCAGGGCCTCGCGGACCTCGGGCAGATGGGGCTGCTCGGCGTGCAGGGCGGCGGAGAGCTGGGACTTGACCACGGGGATGCCGGCCCGGGTGAGGTCGTCCAGGGCGGTGTGCGGGTCCTCGAAGGAGGTGGCCAGATGGCAGGTGTCGATGCAGATGCCGATGCGCGGTGAGGCGATGGCGGTGAGCGGGCCGATCGCGTCGTGGGT
>NZ_JAFLRJ010001061.1 GCF_017315755.1 Streptomyces beijiangensis | reverse complement strand
TACGCCGTGGCCAGCCAGGGCTGTTCGGCCTCCGCGTCCGCGTCGAGCACGGGCGGGGTGAAGAAGCCGCTCACCCTGCGGGCGGCGTCGGCCTCGCGCCGGAAGCGCCCGCGGAAGTCGGGCGCCTCGGCGTACTCGGGCCGGATGACCTTCAGGGCGACCAGGCGCGACCCCGGAGACCTGGCCAGGAAGACCCGGCCCATGCCGCCCTCACCGAGGAGCTGGAAGATCTCGTAGGGGCCGATGCGGCCCTGGAGCTGATCCGGGCGGCGCTGGCCATCCGGCTGCGGGACAGCGGTGGGCGGCCGGGTGACGGTGGGCCGCTGGGGGTACGGGGGCACCGGTGTCTGCCCCGCGTCGGGGGCTGCGGTCTTCGGCTGAGCGGCTGAGGGTTGGGGGGCTGAGGGTTTCGGGGCTGCGGGTTGCGGCGGCCATGGGACCCTCGGGTCCTGGCCGCTGGATGCCGGTGTCTGCACT
>NZ_JAFLRJ010001060.1 GCF_017315755.1 Streptomyces beijiangensis | reverse complement strand
TCGGTCTCGTGGTCTCGGTGGGCTCGGTGGTGTCGTCGGTGTCGTCGTTCCGGGTGCGCGGGGGTTCGGCGACGGCGGTGAGCGCGGCAGAGTGGTCGGTCTTGTCGTTCTGGGTGCGCGGGAGTTCGGCGACGGTGGTGAGTGTCTGGGGCCGCATGGCGCCGTGCAGGTGACTGGCCAGGTGGTCGCGGACCGGTGCTTCGTCGAGGTCCGGGCCCTCGGGCATGACCAGGGCGTGGAGGCGGCCGTCGTGCTCGTCCACGTGGCAGTCGGCGACGCCGGGCGCTGATTCCAGGACGCGTTCGACCTCGTCGAGTTCGAGGCGCTGGCCGCGGATCTTGACCTGGCGGTCGCGTCGGCCGACGTAGTCGAGCGCGCCGTCCGGGCGCTGTCGGCAGATGTCGCCGGTGCGGTAGAGC
>NZ_JAFLRJ010000109.1 GCF_017315755.1 Streptomyces beijiangensis | reverse complement strand
GCGTCCCGTGGGTCGCCGTCGACGCGGCAGCCGGACTCGTCTACGCCGCGGCCTGGAACCAGGACACCGCCGGCTCCACCGACCGGCTCGTCGTCTTCAGCCTCAACGACCTGCGGACGCTGCCCGCCGGGTCACCGCTCCCCGTGCGCCGTACGGTCAAGCTGTCGCGCCCTCTCAGCAGGATCCAGGGCGCCACCCTTCTCCGGGGCAGTCTGTACGCCTCGGTGGACATCTCCGGCGACAAGTCCGTGTACGCGATCGACCCCGCCACGGGCGCCGTCACCTGGGAGTTCGCCCAGGACGTCGAACCGGGCGACGAGACGGAGGGCATCACCGCGCTCGA
The DNA here is from genome assembly GCF_017315755.1 of Streptomyces beijiangensis. GTDB lineage: Bacteria > Actinomycetota > Actinomycetes > Streptomycetales > Streptomycetaceae > Streptomyces > Streptomyces beijiangensis. The sequence continues at coordinate 7,060 of NZ_JAFLRJ010000109.1, read as the reverse complement.
CCTGGGCCCGTCCGGCGGCCAGCTCCACATCCTCAATGTGGGCTCCGGCTGGAAGTCCGTATTCCTCTACCTGCAGCACTACGCGACGGCCGGCTGACCCTTCCTCTACAGAATCCCATACTGTATACAAAAGGAGGTAGGCGGCGGTCCCCGCATGGGCGCTGCGCCAAGTCCGCCCTGTGCAGGAGGGGATCAATCGGCATGGCCTCAACCGCCACTGCTCAGAAGAGTGTTGCCACTTCCGGCCCCGAACCCTGGTACCGGAGCAGATCCCCCTCACGGATGCCGTCGCGCGCACTCCTGATCGCCACCGCTTCCTCGGTCGGCGCGCTCGTCCTCCTGGTGGCGGTGGGCTCCTGGTGGGGACAGACGCTGCTGATCCCTCCGCTCGCGGCGAGCATCTCGCTGGTGACGGCCGCATCGGCGACACCGCTCGGCCAGCCGCGCAATGTGATCGGCGGCCAACTGGTGTCCGCGGTGACCGGATTCCTGGTCCTGTCCGTGGGCGGCGCCAACAAGTGGAGCGCTGCGGTCGCGGGCGGGCTTGCGGTCGGCGTCATGCTGGTCCTGCGGGTGACACATTCGCCCGCCGCGGCGACCGCCGTGATCGTGGCGCTCACCGGCCCCGATCCGCTTCCGTTCCTCGGCCTGCTGGTTGTGGCCTCGGTGCTGCTGGTGGCGGTGGGGGTGATCAACGCACGCGCTGCCCGGCAGCCGTACCCCGTCTACTGGTGGTGAGCGGCCCTGAGTGTGCAGTCCGGTGTGCGTGGCGGGCCCGGCACGAGGCCGGACCCGCCACGTCTTCTAGGACTTCTTCAGAGTGAAGTCCGTGGTCACCGTTCCCTTCTTGACGACCTTGACCGTGGCCACCTTCGGGGCGTAACCGTCCTTGGCGACGATCACGGTGAGGGGGTTGTTACGGGCATCGAGCCAGAGCGCGTAGTGACCGTCCTTGTCGGTGATGAGGGTGTACGAGGACGCCCACGAGTCGATCTGGACGGTGGCTCCCTTGAGCGGCGCGGAACCCGCCGATGATGTGCCGAGGATCGTTCCGGTGATCTTGCCCCAGGTGTTGGGCGGGGCAACCGTCATGGTGACGGGGACCGAGGCCACCGTGTACGGGGTGTTGGCGGAGATGCCGATCTGGGCCGCGTAGGCACCCGGCTGGGTGATCTCGTCGACCGAGGCCTTCACCGACACCGCGACCGCGACGCTGGCTCCCGGAGCGAGTTTGAACTCCGAGGTGTCCAACGACAGCCAGCTGACGTCCGAACCGCCGGTCTGGTCGTAACCGGCGAGCAGTTCCACAGCGGTGGACGGGGTGCTGGGTGCGTTGGCGCCACCGACCTTGTAGAAGCCCGGGGCGCCGCCGCCGCGGTAGGTCGCCACGTCGGCGTTGGGCAGGGACGACCAGGTTCCTGCGGCCGGGTCGTAGGCGTAACCCGCGTTGGTGAGGGCTGCGCCACTGACGCCGGATGAGATCAGGAGCAGTCCGTTGGCCGCTGTGCAGGACGAGCCCCACAGGGTCTTCGGCATGTCCGGAAGGGCCGACCAGGAATCGGCGGCCGGGTCGTAGACGTACGCGGACTTCAGCTCACCGGCGCTGTTGGTGCCGCCCGAGCAGTACAGCAGTCCGCTGATGCTGCCGCAGGACTCCCAGGCGACGCTCTCCGGGTAGTTTGCCGCCGTGGACCACGAGTTGGCCGACGGGTCGTAGACCGTCACCGATGCGGAACCGCAGGCGGTGGTGCAGCCGCCGACCGAGTAGAGCTTGCCGTTCAGGACCGCGGAGCCCGCGCCCGCCAGCGGAGCCGGCGAAGAGGCGCCGGTCGACCACGTGTTGGTGGCGGGGTCGTAGATCTCCAGCTTGGCGTCCGGGGCCCCACTGGCACCCCACCCGCCGACGGCGTACAGCTTGCCGTTGATGAAGCCGCGGGCCGGAGCCTCCCGCGTGTCGGCCGCGTCGGCCAGCTTCGTCCAGCCGGTCTCGGCCTCATAGGAGTACAGGGTCCTGGTGTCGTCCGCACCGTCGTAGCCGAACGCCGAGTAGATCTTGCCGTTGTCGGCGGCGACCGCGTTGTCCATGCGGGCGTCGGGCAGATCAGCCACGGTCTGCCAGGCATCGCCGCCCTCGGCCGGAGCCACCGCGGCACCGGCGGACCTGCCCGCCTGACTCTTGGCCGACAGAGGCGAATAATCCCCCTTCTTGCTGATCAGCGGAGCACCCGGGACCGCCGGTGTGAAGGCGCCGGACTTCTCGGCCAGCTTGACGGTCGCGTCGGCACCGCCGGTGTTCTTGATCGTGACGGTCTTGGCCGCCGAACCTCCCCACGCCACCGGGGCGTTGACCGCGGCGGGTGTCACCTTGAGACGCCCGGCCTTGAGGGAGAAGTCCTTGGTCACCGTCGAGTCGGCGGCGAAGACCACGGCCTTGGACGCGCTGGTGTACTTGGGCTTCGCGGCGGTCACGGTCTGCTTGCCGACCGGTGCGAAGGCCCAGTAGAAGCCGTCGCCGAGCGCCGTGTCGTCCGGGGTGGCGGCCGAGGTGGTGCTCACGGCGCCGTCACCGGTGCCGTTGAGCGTGCTCCCGACGATGCCGTCGCCGGTGTTGGCGTCGTCGACCTGCCCGACGACAAGACCGCCGGGGACGGTGGAGACGCTGCGGGAGCCGATGAACACGTCGTCGACCTGCCACCACCAGCCGAACTTGCCGGTGAAGTGGAACCGCACCCGGACGTCGGACTTGCCCGCGTAGCCGGTGAGCGGAACGGTGATCTTGGAACCGGTGACAGCGGTGGTGTGCGAGGAGACCGTGGACCAGGTGGTGCCGCCGTCCGAGCTCACCTCGACTTCGGCCTTCTGGTTGGAGAACGTCTTATAGCTGGTCCGGTAGCCGAGTTCGGGCAGATCCGTGCCCGAGAAGTCGTAGGACGGGCTGGTCAGCGTGGAATCCTGGGTCTTGCCGCTGCCCGCCTTGTCGCTGTCCACGATGGCGAAGGCACCCTTGCCGCCGGTGGTGTTCGACCGGTTGCCCGGGTCGTCGAACTCCCATCCTCCGGTGGTGCCTTCGGCGTTGACGACGGTCCAGCCCTCAGGGGCCGACGTGGTCGAGTCGAAGGGCTCGGTGGTGCCCACATCCGCCGCCGTGTACCCGGGCGCGGTGCCCGCCCAGGCGTCCACCGGCAGGCTCACATTGGCGGAGACCGCCGAGTCGCCCACGGTGACGGCCTTGGTGGCGCTCTGGTAACCGGGGTAGTTGCTGGTGACCTTCAGGGTGTAGGTCTTGCCGGCCGGGAGGTCGACCGAGTAGGCGCCGGTGGCCGGGTCGGTCTCGACCGGCGCGCCGGGTACACCGTCGACGGTGACCGCCGCATAGAGCGGCCAGCCGTGGCCGGAACCATCAGTGACCTTGCCGGAGACGGTCCGGTTCGGGACCGGGGTGAGCGCGAGGCTCTTGGTCACCGAGCCTCCGTCGGTGATCTCGACGCCGGAGAAGGTGGCCGTGGTGTAGCCGTAGGCGGCGACCTTCAGGTCGTAGGTGCCGGGCGTCAGCGTCAGCGAATAGGTGCCGTCCGCCCCGGACCTGGCCTGGGAGTCACCCGCGGTGATCTCCGCACCTGCGACCGGGGCACCGGTGGCGCTGCTGGTGACGGTGCCGCTCAGTACGCCGTGCGGACCGTTCCGGAACGCCTGCACGCCGTTGGGCGTACCGAGTCCGGTCGGACCGTCCCAGCCCGTACCCGCGGTGCACAGTCTGGCCGGGGTGCAGGAGCCGTTGTTGCCGTCGACGACGTCGTTCAGACCGCTGCCGCCCGCCGCGTAGGGGTACGCGGCCGGGTAGGTGCCCGCCGGCGGGGTGCCGGCCGCGGCGTACACACCGGCGATGATCGGCGAGGAGGCGCTGGTGCCGCCGTAGACGGCCCAGCCGCCCCCGCCGTAGGTCTGGTAGACCGAGACACCGGTCAACGGGTCGGCGACCGCGGAGACATCGGAGACCGCGCGCTTGTCGCAATCGGTGACGACGCTCGCCTGCCAGGCGGGCCTGTCCTCGTACACCGAGCAGCCCGAGCCCGGACCGCCGTGGCTGTTGAACCAGACCGACTCGGACCAGCCACGCGTGCTGGAGGAGTCCTGCTTCAGGGCGGTACCGCCCACAGAGGTCACGTACTGCGAGGCCGCCGGGTAGGAGACACCGTAGGCACTGTCGCCCGAGGAGGCGACCACCGCGACACCCGGGTGGTTGTAGTGGGCGTCGAATTCGGTGGTCTCCGACGGGTCCTCACCACTGCCGGGGGTGCTGTCGTAGCCCGTGCCGTAGGAGTTCGAGACGAACTTGGCACCCTGCGCGACCGCTTGGTCGACCGAGGCGCCCATGTCCTCGAAGCTGGCGGAGTCGGCCTCCACCAGGACGATCTTCGCGTACGGCGCTGCTGCCGAGACCATGTCCAGGTCGAGCGAGATCTCACCGGCCCAGCCGCTGTCGGCCGCCGGGTAGTCGGTGCCGCCCCGCTGGTCGACCTTCTTGAAGCAGCCGTTGTCCGTGGTGCAGGCGGACAGTCCGTACTGCGCCCGGTAGACCGCGAGGTCCTCCTCGGCGGTCGGGTCGTCGTAGGCGTCGACGATGGCGATCGTCTGGCCCGCTCCGCCGTCGGCCGGCAGGTTGTAGGCGCCCTGGAGTGCGGTGGCGCCCCAGCCGCTCGGGGTGGCGGCGTTGGGCTGGACTCCTTCCTTGCCGGCCACGTCGGTGCGGCGCAGCGCGAAGCAGCGGACCTCTCCGGCGGCGGGTTCGGCGCAGGAGGCCTCTACGGACGGTTTGGTGTTGACATCAGTGTTGGCAGAAGCCGCCGCGCTCGCCGCAGGAGCGGCGAGCCCCATGACGGCGATGGCGGAGGCCCCGGCCAGGGCGGTCAGCCCGGTCCAGGCCGATCTTCTCCGTCTGAAAGCCGGTCTCGATATACCGGTGACAGTCAATTGCGTGTCTCCCATGTGATGCACGGGTCGACCACACGCTTTACAGGTCGACGGCGAATTATATTCGCCGCTCACCAATTAGTCGGCAGCTGTGCGTCACCTGTCAATGGCGGCATTGTTAATTATTCTACGTTTCCCTTACAGTCCTGAACGGGGCTATTTTTGAGCGAATCGAGAGAAAAGCGACGCTCGGGGATTTCAATGGTCTAGGCATCCGGCAGAGTCGGATTCAGCCACGCGGCACGCTCCTGACGGCCCCAGGAGCCTCACCGGAGAGGCGTCACCAGGGCTCTCTCCGGCGGCAGGCGCGGCTCAGCAATCCCTTTCGGACAATCGCCTATACAAGTTGTACACATGTACCGGATCTCTGCTTGCAGAGGTTATGTTGAAAATGCGAGCCGGTTCGGCACCTGCCCAGCGGGCCGCCAAACAACAGGGAAATCAGAGGTTTATCCGTGGCAGGCCGGGAAAATACCTGCAGGGACCGGAAAGCAAACCCCTGGCACAGCCGCGCGGGGCATCGCCCTCCTACGCCTTCTGGATCACAGCTCGCGCCGCCCGGATCAGGTCGGCGTTGCTCGTGGCGGGCGTCCCATCGGGCAGCAGGAGTACGTCCTCCAGGCCGATGCGGGTGGCCAGCCCGCGGGCGACCGCTGTGCTCAGGACGGCCCAGGCCGCGGCCTCCTCTCCGTGGAGGAGGATCGGCCGGTCCGTACCGCTGAGGGCGTTCAGGAGCGAGGCGGCGACGCCCGGGGCGAAGAGCGGGTCGGTGTCGGTGACTTCGGCCAGTACACGGAGCACGCGGTGCGCGTGCGGCCAGGCGAGGAATCGCCGGGCGGCGTCGGTTCCGGAGTAGATGCCGGCTTCGATGCCGATGCCGCGCCGCAGCAGCGTCTCGGCGACGGTGGCGGCGCCGTCCTCGTGCCAGTTCACGGAGGCGTGGTCGGGAAGCACGGTCCAGGAGCCGATGAGTCCGGCCCGCTGCCCGGCATCCGGCTGTGTCCACGCTCCGGTGGTCACGCCGACGGGGATGTCCGGTACGGCCGCGCGCACGGCGGCGACCGCGGCGTCCACATGGGCCGGTTCGAGAGTGTCCTGGCCGTCGTGGTTCTTGGGGTGGAGGTGAATGTCCTCGGCTCCGGCGTGGACAGCCTCGCGAGCGGCTTCCGCCAGCTCGTGAGGGGTCACGGGGAGGTGGGCGGACTCGGTCCGGGTCCTGGCGCCGTTCAGACAGACCTGCAGCATGTGGCGATCGTCGCAGGTCTTTGCAGGGCCACGCGCAGCAGTTGGCCGGACCCCGGCCACCGGGATCGAGTCCCCCATGTCGCCGAAAACGATCAGGGGCCGATTCAGATTGCTCTGAATCGGCCCCTGATCCACGACTCTTTCGAGTCGGGACGACAGGATTTGAACCTGCGACCCCTTGACCCCCAGTCAAGTGCGCTACCAAGCTGCGCCACGTCCCGATGCCCGTCTGACCTGGTGTTTCCCTCGGCCTGACCTGCATGAGAACCATACATCAATCCGGGCGTGCGACTGACTCCGCCGGGACACGCGACAATCGGCGGATGAACGACAAGCGGGACAGGGACGAAGAGGGGCGGGCGCGCAACGCCCGTCCGCGCGACGGCCTCGGACGGCCACTGCCGTACGGGACTCCCGGTGTCGAGCGCCAGCCTGAGGGAGTGACCCGCCGCCCCGCCGAGACGGTGCACGAGGCGCAGCGGCTGCTGGACGCCGGGATGCCGTTCCATGCGCATGAGGTGTTCGAGGACGCGTGGAAGTCGGGGCCCGAGGAGGAACGCGCCCTCTGGCGTGGGCTGGCACAGCTCGCCGTCGGGCTCACTCATGCCGCACGGGGCAACACCGCAGGCGGGGCACGGCTCCTGCGGAGGGGCGCGGGCTGGGCGGATGCGTACGGGGAGCGTGTGCCGTACGGGATCGATCTCAACGGGCTCTCAGCCTGGGCACAGGGTCTCGCCGGGCGGCTCGAAGCGGTGGACGGTGTCCGCGTCGACGCCAAGGAGGAGGCTCCCCGGCTGATGGGCGGGTAGCGTGCCGGGCAGCACGGGGAGCCTCCTCCTTGGCG
>NZ_JAFLRJ010001059.1 GCF_017315755.1 Streptomyces beijiangensis | reverse complement strand
AGGAGGGGGCGATGGAGGTGGTGGGCCGGCACGCGCCGAAGTCCACGCCGGCCGACCGGCTCAAGGCACTCCTGCACGCGCAGCGCCTGCTCCACTCGTACGGCATCACCGCCTGGCAGGACGCCCTCATCGGCTCGGTCCTCGGCATGGACGACCCCTCCGACGCCTACCTCGCCGCCGCCCGCGATGGCTCGCTCACCGCACGCGTCGTCGGCGCCCTGTGGTGG
>NZ_JAFLRJ010001058.1 GCF_017315755.1 Streptomyces beijiangensis | reverse complement strand
GCGTACGCCGCATACCGCCGGGCCACGCCCTGATCCTGCGTGAGGGCTCCCGCGAGATCACCGGCTACGAACCGGTCGCGTCCCTCGCCGTCGCCGCGCCCCAAGTCGACCCCGTCACCGCCGTGGACGGAGTGCGCGACGCCCTGATCGAGGCCGTACGGGCAAGACTCACCGCCCCGCGCCACGCCCCCGAAACCCCGC
>NZ_JAFLRJ010001057.1 GCF_017315755.1 Streptomyces beijiangensis | reverse complement strand
TTCAAGCTCGACCACCTCGCGACGCGTATGCGCCGTAACGGTGAGAACCTCCTCGTCCTCGCGGGTGAGGAGCCGGGCCGCCGGTGGACGCGGCCCGTGCCGCTCGTCGACGTGCTCCGTGCCGCCGCCTCCGAGGTGGAGCAGTACGAGCGCATCGAGCTCTCCGCCGTACCCGCGACCGAGGTCGCGGGACGCGTGGTCAA
>NZ_JAFLRJ010001056.1 GCF_017315755.1 Streptomyces beijiangensis | reverse complement strand
GCCGAACTGAGCGGGGCGGGGAAGGGCCCGGCCCCTGCGTGTCCGTGGGCCGGCCGGGCTGAGCCGTGGGGTCAGATGTACCGGCCCTCGAACCAGGCCCGCACGGCACGCGTGTGCAGCGGGAAAGCAAGTTCCTCCGCGCGGCGCAGCAGGTGCCAGCCCTCCGTCTCGTCCGTGGCCTCCGACGGCGGCAGCCCTTCCGCGGGACGTTCCGGGAGCAGCCCGAACAGCAGCAGGTGTCCGTCGGGCGAGCTCATGGCCTCGGCGAGCCGTACGTCCCGGATCGCCGCGTCGATGCCGGTCTCCTCCTGGAGTTCGCGGACGACGGCCTGGCGCCAGTCCTCCCGGTCGTCGATGTAACCGCCGGGCAGGGCCGTGCCTCCGCGCGCGGGGGCGATGGTCCGGGTGATGACGACCAGGGCGGTGCCCTTCGGGTCGTACA
>NZ_JAFLRJ010001055.1 GCF_017315755.1 Streptomyces beijiangensis | reverse complement strand
CCCGGCTTCCCCGCCCTGCTCGCCGTCTTCCTCGCCACCGGCGCGGTGTTCGGCGCGATGGAGGTCGCCACCATCGCCTTCGCCGACGCCCAGGGCCACAAATCGGCTGCCGGTGCGGTACTCGCCCTCCAGGCCGCCGGATCCTGCATCGCAGGCCTGCTCTACGGTTCCCTGCGCCCCGCCCCCGACGACGACGTCCCGCGCCGCCTCCTCATCTGCCTGGCCGCGATGACGGTACTGACGGCGGGCCCCCTCCTCTCCGCGACGACCACCACGTCCCTCGTCACCCTGGCCGCCTCGCTGCTCCTCGCGGGCGCGGCCACGGCGCCCACCATGGTCACCGGCATGACC
>NZ_JAFLRJ010001054.1 GCF_017315755.1 Streptomyces beijiangensis | reverse complement strand
TGACCCACCGGGCCGGCTTCGCCTGCTTCGTCGGTCGCCCCAACGCGGGCAAGTCCACCCTCACCAACGCTCTGGTCGGCCAGAAGGTGGCGATCACCTCCAGCCGGCCGCAGACCACGCGCCACACGGTCAGGGGCATCGTCCACCGTCCCGAAGCCCAGCTGATCCTGGTGGACACCCCCGGCCTCCACAAGCCGCGCACGCTGCTCGGCGAGC
>NZ_JAFLRJ010001053.1 GCF_017315755.1 Streptomyces beijiangensis | reverse complement strand
CACAGGAGGGCGACGGAAGCGCTGTCCGGAATCACGCTCGTCGTGCGGTGGATACGTCTGCCCGAAATCCGGTCATGTACCCCCGGTGGGTGCCGGTCAGGCGCATGTCGTCCACTCAAGACAGTGAAGACGTTGAGCGACAGTGCAGGTATTAGAGGATCCGGCTGGACGCTCACCCAATCCAAACAACCGGCAGAATGATTGCGCAACAGCGGCAACCCAGAGATTGAGCCACCCGAGTGATTCAACCTGCGCCAAACCTGTCACGACCCCGCGCTCAGGGGCTTTGAGGGGTGTGAGGGGCCG
>NZ_JAFLRJ010001052.1 GCF_017315755.1 Streptomyces beijiangensis | reverse complement strand
CCCCAGGACCGCTTCCGCATCGGCAGCCTCACCAAGCCCTTCGTCGCGACGGTGCTGCTCCAGCTCGAAGCCGAGGGCAGGCTGCGCCTCGACGACCCGGTGGAGCGCTGGCTGCCCGGCACCGTGAGCGGCGACGGCTACGACGGACGCCGCATCACGCTGCGCCAACTGCTCGGCCACACCAGCGGAATCTACGACTACACCGAGGACGCCGCCTTCCAGCGCGCCTACTTCACCGACGCCTTCATGACCAGCCGCTTCCGCCCCGTCAGCCCCGAAGGGCTGGTGCGCACGGCGACCTCGCACCCGCCCGTCTCGGCCCCCGGCGCCGCCTGGCACTACTCCAACACC
>NZ_JAFLRJ010001051.1 GCF_017315755.1 Streptomyces beijiangensis | reverse complement strand
GCCACGTAGGCCGTGTTGGACGAGATACCGAGGGGCACCCTGATCGTGCGTCACGATCCTCGCGTCGATGATCCGGCCGTCGGGCCGCCAGCAGATTGAGTGCGACGGTGGCACCGCGCCCCCGGGTCGTCAGCGGACCTGTGCGGCGCCGATCCACCCCAGCGGATGCTGCACACCGGTGAAGCTGCTCTGCGCCGGATAGGCGAACAGACCCCGGCCGCCACGTGGCAGTGCGGTGCGCAA
>NZ_JAFLRJ010001050.1 GCF_017315755.1 Streptomyces beijiangensis | reverse complement strand
CGGCGGCGCGCGAACGCCTCGCCGACGCGTTCGCCGTCGAGGTCGACGGCATCGGGCTCGACGAGCTGGTGGGCGGCTGCGGTGTCGCCGAGTCGGTGCTCGCCGCCCTGGACCGGGCGGGTGTCGCGTACGAGGGGACGCGCGTCTCCGTGCAGGGGCTCGGCACGATGGGCGNNCGTCGAGGCGCTGCTCGCCGCGCGCGACGGGTACGGGGCCGTGGACCGCTCCGTCCTGCGCGAGGCCGACCTGGAGCTGCCCGGCGACGCCTGGCTGTCCGCCGATGCCGATGTGCTGGTGCCGGCCGCTGTCTCGTACGCCGTCGACGAGGTCAACCAGGCGCAGATCAGCGCCCGTTGGATCGTCGAGGCGGCGAACATGCCGGTCCTCGCGGGCGCGGAGGAGCTGCTCGTCGCGCGCGGGGTCACCGTGCTGCCTGACGTCGTCGTCAACTCCGGGACGAACGCCTGGTGGTGGTGGACGCTCTTCGGCGACATCGGCGCCGACGCGGACGAGGCCTTCGCGTACACCCGCCGCTCGATGCGCGCACTGATCGACCAAATGCTGGCGCGCGCGGAAGCGGACGGCACCACGCCGCGCGCCGCCGCGCACGCGATCGTCGCGGACCGGCTGCCGGTGATCGCGGACCGGTTCGGCTGGTACCGCTGACGGAGGCTAGGGTTGCCGCGTGGCCAGAGTGCGGTTGAGCGTGGAGGAACGGCGCG
>NZ_JAFLRJ010000108.1:342-14940 GCF_017315755.1 Streptomyces beijiangensis | reverse complement strand
ACGCTTCCTTTGTACTCACCCACAGAACATTTTCTGGGGCTTTCCTCCGGGCGCTTCCCATTCGGTCTTGCGTTTCCGACTCTATCAGATCCTTTCGGGCCTGATTCCCAGTCGGCGGGACCGCTTCGAGTTATTCGCTTTCGCGTTTCCCTTTCGGCGTGGTCACTACTTTAGCCGATTCCCTCGGCAGCTCATAATCGAGCATTTGAGTTCCAATTTCGGCATGCCGAAAACAGAACCCGCGAGGGTTGATCGTAGTAGTGGTTGGCCGCTTCGGGATGCTCAGGTCGGGTCCTGAGGACCGTTCCGATAGCAGTACCCGTTTCAAGCGGCTCGGACTACGTTAGGCGCTCCCAGGGGCCGGGTCAAGTTCGCCTGTGCCGTGGGGTGTGGGCCCGATAAGGGCTCACCGTGGGGTCGTTGTCGATCCAGAAGCGCCAGGGCTGTGTGGCACCCTCGCCGCCGACTCCGGTCCTCGGTCCGCTGCGTACCTGGTCGGGGCGGGGCGGGGTGCCCGAGAGCAGGGACAGGGGGGACTGCGGGCCGGCGCAGACGTCGGTGCCGTTCAGGGTGCGGTCCACGTCCAGGGCGGTGGCCAGACGGGCCGGGCCTTTGGCCAGTTCCCTGTCATGGCGGGCCGAGATTCGACGTTTGCGCGCGAGATCCGCGCCCACCCGGATCTCGCCTGCGCGGAGCAGGACACCGCTCGCGGAGCCCTCGGGACCACAGACCAGGTTGAGGCAGTGCCACATGCCGTAGGTGAAGTAGACGTACGCATGTCCTGGCGGACCGAACATCACTTCGTTGCGCGGGGTGGGACCCCGGTAGGCGTGTGAGCCGGGGTCGGCTCCGCCGGCGTACGCCTCGACCTCGGTGAGGCGGAGTTCCATCTGGCCTTCGGGTGCGTTGCGGACCAGGATGCGACCCAGCAGGTCGGGGGCCACCTCCAGAACGGGGCGGTCGAAGAATTGCCGCGGGAGCGGCGTACGGTCGGGGCTCGCGATCATGGCGTCCCAGCGTAGTGGGGAACCGAACGCGGACGTTGCGCGTATGTAGGGGTCAGGATCTAGGAGGAGTGGATATGGGGTTCAAGAAGCTGCTCGCCAGCTTGGGTGCGGGCGGTGCCTCGGTCGAGACCGAGCTGTTCGAGGCCAATGTCGTGCCCGGCGGGGTCGTCCAGGGCGAGGTGCGGATCCAGGGCGGATCTGTTGACCAGCAGATCGAGGGGCTCTCCGTCGGTCTGCAGGCGCGCGTCGAGGTCGAGGGCGGCGACCAGGAGGTCAAGCAGGACATCGAGTTCACCAAGGTACGGATCGGCGGGGCCTTCGAGGTCAGGGCCGGGGCCGTGCACGTGGTGCCGTTCGGGCTCGAGATTCCGTGGGAGACGCCTGTCACCAGTGTGGACGGACAGCCGCTCCGCGGGATGAACATCGGGGTGACGACCGAGCTGGAGATCGCCCGGGCGATCGACTCCGGGGACCTGGACCCGATCAGCGTGCACCCGCTGCCAGCGCAGCAGGCGATTCTCGACGCCTTCATCCGGCTCGGGTTCCGCTTCAAGAGCGCGGACATGGAGCGCGGTCACATCCGCGGGACGCGTCAGCGGCTGCCGTTCTACCAGGAGATCGAGTTCCAGGCGCCTTCCCAGTACCGCGGGCTCAACCAGGTCGAGCTGACGTTCGTCGCGGACGACCGCGAGATGGACGTCATTCTGGAGATGGACAAGAAGCCGGGGCTCTTCAGCGAGGGCAGCGACTCCTACCGTGCGTTCCAGGTGGGGCTGAACGACTTCCAGGGGACCGACTGGTCCGCGTATCTCAATGAATGGCTCGCCCAGGTCGGCGGCCGTCGCAACTGGCTCTAGGGTCGGAGGCGGACAGAGAGAACTGCCGACGCAGGAGGTGCTCACGTGACTGGGCTCAACAGGCCGCCGCTCCCCCACGACTTCCACCCGCCCGTTCCTTCTTTCACCGTGGCGAGTGACGACGTCGAGCCGGGCGCGGCTCTGAAGGACGCTCAGGTCTACGCGGCCGGGAACACTTCGCCGCAGCTGCGGTGGGAGGGCTTCCCCGCGGAGACCAAGAGCTTCGCCGTGACGTGCTACGACCCGGACGCGCCCACGGGCAGCGGGTTCTGGCACTGGTCGGTCGTCGACATCCCGGCCTCGGTCACCGAGCTGCCTGCGGGCGCCGGCAGCGGCACCTTCGCGGGGCTTCCGGACGTCGCGATTCAGGCCCGTAACGACTACGGGTCGAAGGACTTCGGGGGTGCCGCGCCGCCGGCCGGGGAGACGCACCGCTATGTCTTCACCGTCTATGCGGTGGACACCGAGAAGCTGGGTACGGATGGCGACACCTCGCCGGCCGCCGTCGGCTTCAACCTTCGGTTCCACACCCTCGGGCGTGCTCAGCTGATCGGTGAGTACACAGCTCCTGCCGGGGGTTGAACGTCCGCTGATTGTTTGCCCTGCCCTGGTCTTGGAGAGATCAGGGCAGGGCCTTTTTTATTACGTTGTCCATTGTGGCGCGCCCGGCCAGAGTTGATCCCAGTCCACCAGGGGGTGGGCCGGCGCTACGGAGGTGGGCACGATGCGGGACACACTGGTTCTGAACGCGAGCTTCGAACCGCTGTCGACGGTGACGCTCAACCGTGCTGTGGTGCTGGTGCTGCAGGACAAGGCCGTCGTCGAGCAGGCCCATCCCGGACTGCGGGTGCGCGCCGCCGCGGTCGACATACCGGTGCCGCGGGTGATCAGGCTCTGCCGGTACGTACGGGTGCCCTTCCGAAGACAGGCACCCTGGTCGAGGCGGGGTGTGCTGATCAGGGACCAGCACCGGTGTGCGTACTGCGGGCGGCGGGCGAGCACCGTGGACCATGTGGTGCCGAGGGCGCAGGGCGGTCAGGACACCTGGCTGAACACGGTGGCCTCGTGTGCGGAGGACAACCACCGCAAGGCTGCCCGTACGCCGGAGCAGGCGGGGATGCCGTTGCTGCGCAAGCCGTTCATACCGACGCCCGCCGATGCGATGCTGCTCGCGCTCGGGGCCGGTGAGCGCCACGCACTGCCGGACTGGCTGCCGCAGACCGCTTGAGTGCAGACGTAGACGTATGTACGCGGTGAATGGGCCCGCCCCCGGACAACAGGGGCGGGCCCATTCACTGTTCTCGTCCGGCCGTCATTCGGTCGGCGGCGTCTTCTCCTTGCCCGTGTCGAAGCCGGGCACTCCCCCGCCGATGTTGCCGAAGGCGCCGCTGAGGCCCTTGAGCGCGTCGCCGATTTCGCTGGGCACGATCCAGAGCTTGTTGGCGTCGCCCTCGGCGATCTTCGGGAGCATCTGGAGGTACTGGTACGCGAGGAGCTTCTGGTCCGCGTCGCCCGCGTGGATCGACTCGAAGACCGTACGGATCGCCTGGGCCTCGCCCTCGGCGCGCAGGGCCGCGGCCTTGGCGTCACCCTCCGCGCGCAGGATCGAGGACTGTTTCTCGCCCTCGGCGCGCAGGATCTCGGACTGCCGTACACCTTCGGCCTGGAGGATCGCGGCGCGCTTGTCGCGGTCGGCGCGCATCTGCTTCTCCATCGAGTCCTGGATGGAGGTCGGCGGCTCGATCGCCTTGAGCTCGACGCGGTTGACGCGGATGCCCCACTTGCCGGTGGCCTCGTCGAGGACTCCGCGCAGTGCCGCGTTGATCTCCTCGCGGGAGGTCAGGGTCCGCTCCAGGTCCATGCCGCCGATGATGTTGCGGAGCGTGGTGACGGTGAGCTGTTCGATCGCCTGGATGTAGCTGGCGACCTCGTAGGTCGCGGCGCGGGCGTCGGTCACCTGGTAGTAGATGACGGTGTCGATGTTGACCACCAGGTTGTCCTGGGTGATCACCGGCTGGGGCGGGAACGGAACGACCTGTTCACGGAGATCGATGCGGTTGCGGATCGAGTCGATGAACGGGACGACGATGTTCAGGCCCGCGTTGAGCGTGCGGGTATAGCGGCCGAAGCGCTCCACGATGGCTGCGCTGGCCTGCGGGATGACCTGAATCGTCTTGACCAGGGCGATGAAGACCAGCACCACCAGAATGATCAGGACGATGATGACGGATGGCATCGTGCTCCCGTGCCCTTCGATTGCCGGTGGATCTCGGTGATCGATATTCGCAGATCGCGGTCTGCCGTGTGGGAAGTTCGTGAGGTCACATGACGATTGCCGTCGCTCCCTCGATCTCGACGACATCGACCTGCTGTCCGGCGTCGAAGCTCTGGCCCGCGTCGAGCGTGCGTGCGGACCAGATCTCACCGGCCAGCTTGATCCGGCCGCCGTTGCCGTCGACCCGTTCCAGGACGACGGCCTGACGGCCCTTCAGTGCTTCGATACCGGTGGCCAGTTCGGGCCGCTGGGCGCGGTGCCGGTTGGCGATCGGCCGTACGACCGCGATGAGTGCCACGGAGACGATGACGAAGACGAGGAACTGGCTGACGACACCGCCGCCGAGACCCGCCACGACCGCCGCGGCGACCGCTCCGACGGCGAACATCCCGAATTCCGGCATCGCGGTCACCACGAGCGGAATTCCCAGTCCGACCGCGCCGATCAGCCACCACACCCACGCCTCGATGTCCACAAGGTCATGGTAGATCCGCAGGTCCCTCCGGGGACAGGGCGCACGCGGACCGGTCGGGGTCAGCCGAGCGGGAGACCCTGCGCCGACCAGCGGTTGCCGCGCTGCTCGACGAGGAGCGGCAGACCGAAGCAGAGGGAGAGATTCCTGGAGGTCAGCTCGGTCTCCATGGGGCCCGCGGCGAGGACCTTGCCCTGACGGATCATCAGGACGTGGGTGAAGCCGGGGGCGATCTCCTCGACATGGTGGGTGACCATGACCATGGAGGGGGCGTACGGGTCCTGGGCGAGGCGGCCGAGGCGGCGGACCAGGTCCTCGCGGCCTCCGAGGTCGAGACCCGCGGCGGGCTCGTCGAGGAGGAGGAGCTCGGGGTCCGTCATCATGGCGCGGGCGATGAGCGTGCGCTTGCGCTCGCCCTCGGAGAGGGTGCCGAACTTGCGGTCCAGGTACTCGGTCATGCCGAGGCGGTCGAGGAAGGCGCGGGCGCGCTGCTCGTCGACCTCGTCGTAGTTCTCGTGCCAGGTGGCGGTCATGCCGTACGCGGCGGTGAGCACCGTCTGCAGGACGGTCTGGCGCTTGGGCATCTTGTCGGCCATCGCCGCACCGGCCATGCCGATGCGCGGGCGGAGCTCGAAGACGTCGGTGCCCGGCTTGCCGAGCTTCTCGCCGAGGATCGAGGCGGTGCCCGAGGTGGGGAAGAGGTAGCTGGAGGCGATGTTGAGGAGGGTGGTCTTGCCGGCGCCGTTGGGGCCGAGAATCACCCAGCGCTCGCCTTCCTTCACCGCCCAGGAGACGTCGTCCACCAGAGCACGTCCGTCGCGGACCACCGATACGTCCAGCAGCTCCAGTACATCGCTCATGAGCGCGTTGTCTCCCCATGCAGTTTCGGTTCGCGCGTGCGCCTGTGGTGCGCAGCTCCCAGGGAAAACCTACGCCACCGCCGAAGCGGTCCAGTCCCTAGGCTGTCTCCATGCTCTCGGAACCACGCTCAGGACGCCTGGCCGCATGGGGAAATGCCCTTTTGGCCGGAAATATTTCGCCGGATGACGCGGCGCTCGCGATCGTGGGCGGTGACGCGGTCCACAGGGTCGCCGGGCTGCCCGGCGAGTCGGGTCCTGTCGGGCTCACGCTGGCGCTCGGCCGGCTGCGCGCGCTCGGGGTCACCGGATTCCGGGTGGCGCTGCCCGCGCCGGGGCATCCGCTGGGGCTCAGCGGCCCGCCGGAATTCAATGCGCGGGCCCTGGACGCGGAGGAGGGCGTGGTCGGTTTCGGGGCCCCGTACGGACTCGTACCGGAGATACACGAGGCGGGGACCCCGGGCGATCTGCATGTCGAGGTGGTCTGGCACTGCCTGACGGTGCGGGAGGCTCCGCCGGCGGACGTGCCCTCGCTCGGCGAGGCGGAGCGGGAGCTCGCGGAGGCGCTGCGGGATGCGACGGCGGTGCTGTCGCAGCTCGATGTGGCCGGGTCGGGTCCGGTGGCCGCGGCGGCGATCGACGCCTATCGGGCGCGGGTGGAGGGATCCGGCGGCGAGGTGCTCGCTCCGGGGTATCCGCCGCGTGCGGTACGGGTGCTGGAGATGGCGCAGCGGGTGGGGGCGCTGGTCTCGGTGGCGTACGAGAGCGGTCACGGCGGTGCGGTGAGCGCCTCGGAGATGGCGGCGCGGGGTGAGGCGCTGCGGCCGGTGGAGCGGGTGGCGCGGCGGGCCCAGGTGGCCGCCTTCAACGCGTTCGTCGAGGAGCGCGAGCGGGGCTGAGGGAACGGGCGGGACCGGCGGGGCGGAAACCGGACCGGCCCCCGGAAGTCTCCGGGGGCCGGCGGTCACTGCTCGACCGCGAGGGCCGGTCAGTCGTACAGGTGGCTTGATCAGCCGTTGAAGCCGTCGTTCCCGAAGGCCGGGTTGAGGGCACCGATCACGGAAACGGTGTTGCCGACGGCGTTCACCGGGACGTGCACCGGAGCCTGAATCAGGTTGCCCGAGACGACGCCCGGGGACTTGACGGCCTTGCCGTTGGCGTGCGCGCCGTCGGTGGCGGACGCGACACCGGCACCCGCGGCGACAATGCCGCCGGCGACCAGGGCAATGGCGGTGGCCTTCTTCATGCTCTTCACTTCAGGATCCTCCTAGCAGTAGCTGCGGCCAGCCGCCGCAGCACGCCATGGAGAACGCTCTCGGCCCGAGAGGGATACGCCGAACGGGCGACATACACCCGACGGTATGAATCTCGGACCGGAGGACGACGGTCCGCCTTCCGGTATGTCAGCCGGTCGCGCCGTGTCGCACCGCCCAGAGAGCCGCCTGGGTGCGGTCCGCCAGATCGAGCTTCATCAGGATGTTCGACACGTGGGTCTTGACCGTCTTCTCCGAGAGGACGAGGGCCCGGGCGATCTCACGGTTGGAGCGGCCGTCGGCGATGTGGCCGAGGACCTCGCGCTCGCGTTCGGTGAGGGTGGTGCCCCTGCCCTGGCCGCTGCCGTGTTCGTCCTGGGAGAGGAGCGCGCCCGCCACCTCGGGCTGGAGCAGGACGTGGCCCGCGTGCACGGAACGGATGGCTCCGGCCAGCGCGTCCGGGTCGATGTCCTTGTATACGTAACCGGAAGCCCCTGCGCGCAGGGCCGGGACCACCGTGCGCTTCTCGGTGAAGCTGGTGACCACCAGCACCTTGGCGGGGTTGGCCAGTTCGCGGAGTTTCCGCAGGGCCTCGATGCCGTCCATGCCGGGCATCTTGACGTCCATCAGGACGACGTCGGGGCGCAGCTCCTCGGCGCGGGCGATGCCCTCTGCGCCGTCGGACGCCTCGCCGACCACCTCTATGTCTTCCTGGATCTCCAGGAAGGTACGCAGGCCGCGGCGGACCACCTGGTGGTCGTCGACCAGGAGTACACGGATCACCTTGTCAGCCACCGGGGACCTCCATCTCGATTGTCGTTCCTTTGCCAGGTGCCGATTCCACGGTCAGCTGCCCGCCGACCCCGCTCGCCCGGTCGCGCATGGAGACCAGGCCGAGGTGGCGTCCCGCGCGGCGGACCGTCCTGGGGTCGAACCCGCAGCCGTCGTCGGTGACGCGCAGGACCGTCTGCCGACCGGTCTGGTCGAGTACGACGTCGACGCGGGCCGCGCCGGAGTGCCGCAGGGCGTTGTGCAGGGCCTCCTGGGCGACCCGGAGCAGGGCCTCCTCACGGGCCGCGGGCAGCGCCCGCGCATGACCGTTGTCGAAGGTGACATGCGCCGAGTGGGCGCGGTCCAGGACCTGGATCTGGGTGCGCAGGGTGGCGGCGAGGCCGTCCTCGTCGAGGCCCGCGGGGCGCAACTCGACCACCGCGGCGCGCAGTTCGTCCGCCGCTTCGGCGGCGAGGGCCGCCACCTGGTGGAGCTCCTCCTTGGCGCGGGCCGGGTCGCGGTCCACCAGGGTGGCGGCGGCCTGGGCGGTGAGACGGAGCGAGAAGAGCTTCTGGCTCACCGCGTCGTGGAGCTCATGGGCCAGCCTGGAGCGTTCTTCCGCGATGGTCAGCTCGCGGCTGCGCTCGTACAGGCGTGCGTTGGTGAGGGCGATCGCGGCGTGCTGCGCGAGGATCGTGAGGAGCTCTTCGTCGTCGGCGGTGAAGCCGCAGGTGTCCGTGGGCTTCGGGCACCTCTTGTTGGCGAGGAAGAGCGCGCCGATCGTTTCGTCGCCGTCCCGGATCGGCAGGCCCAGGAAGTCGGACATGTCGGGGTGCGCTGAGGGCCAGCCCTCGAAGCGGGGGTCCTTGCGAACATCGGCCAGCCGCTCGGGCTTCGCCTCATGCAGCATCGCGGCGAGGATGCCGTGCTGGCGCGGCAGCGGGCCGATCGCCTTCCACTGGGCGTCGCTCATGCCGTCGACCACGAACTGGGCGAAGCCGCCGTGGTCGTCGGGGACACCGAGTGCCGCGTACTCGGCGTCGAGCAGTTCGCGGGCCGAGGCGACGATCGTCTTGAGGACGTCGCGCACCTCCATGTGCCGGCTCATGGCGAGCAGCGCGGTGCTCACCGCGGACAGGCCTGATCGGGGGACGTGGGACATGGGGTCACCGTACCGGCGGCATCGACCCTGCGTATCGGGCTGTGGACGGCAGTTGATCGGGCCGCAGGACCTAGGTCGAAGTGCGGTGCGGTGCTGCGGCTCGCGGACGACGCGGTGGGCGGGGGGCCGTTCCTACGGTGGTGGCACACAGCGAAGAGGGGACCGTGTCATGTCAGTAGCGATCATCACTGGGGCTTCCAAGGGGCTGGGGCGTGCGCTCGCGGCGGGGCTCGCGGAGCGGGGCTGGGATCTGGTGCTCGACGCCAGGACGGCGGACGTGCTGGAGGAGACGGCCCGGGAGCTGGGGAAGCACGGTTCGCGGGTGGTGGCGGTGGCAGGGGATGTCACTGATGCGGGGCACCGCGCGGAACTGGTGTCCGCGGCGCGGGATCTCGGCGGGCTCGACCTGCTGGTGAGCAATGCGAGTGCGCTGGGGGCGGAGCCGCTGGTGCGGCTGGAGTCGCTGGGCCTCGATGGACTGCGGGCGGCGCTGGAGACGAATGTGGTGGCTGCGCTCGGCCTCGTACAGGCGTCGCTGGAGCTGCTGCGGGCGGGCGCGGAGGGCACGGTGATCGCGGTGAGCTCGGACGCGGCAGCCGAGGCGTACGAGACCTGGGGCGGCTACGGGGCTTCGAAGGCGGCCCTCGACCATCTGGCCGCAGTGCTGGCGGTGGAGGAGCCGGGGCTGCGGGTGTGGGCGGTGGACCCGGGCGACATGGGGACGGATCTGTACGCGGCGGCCGTCCCGGGTGACGAGGATGCGCGGCCCTCGCCGGGGAGTGTGGTCCCGGCGTTTCTGCGGCTGCTGGCGGAACGGCCCGCGAGTGGGCGGTACTCCGCCCCGGCGCTGCTGGAGGCGCGGCGATGAGCGCTCCGGTGGTCGTGAGGGTCCCGGAGGAGCTGCTGGCTTCCGTGCCGGCCGAGGAGCGGGGGGACGGGCGGGACGACGTACGTCTGATGGTGTCCAGAGGGAGTGCGGTCTCGCACCATTCCTTTCGGGAGCTGCCCCTTCAGCTGCGGGCCGGGGACGTGCTGGTCGTCAATACGTCGCAGACGCTGCCGGCGGCGGTGGACGGACGGGTCGGGGATGAACGGGTAGTGGTGCACTTCTCGACCCGGGGCGACGACGGGCGGTGGGTGGTCGAGCTGCGGCATCCGCTGGCCGGCGGGAGCACCCGGCGGCGGCACGGAGGGCCCGCTGGGGCCCTGGTGCGGCTGCCGGGGGGCGTGCGGCTCGTCCTTGAGCAGCCGTTGCGGGACGGGGAGGACCGGCTCTGGTGGGCGCGTCCTTCGGTCGATGACGTGGTGGGGGTGTTGCGGGAGCACGGGAGGCCGATCCGGTATCCGTACACGCTGCGCGATCAGCCGCTCGCCGCGCACCAGACCGTCTTCGCGCTGCCCTCCCCCGACGGGGCGGGTTCCGCCGAGATGCCGAGTGCCGCGCGGCCCTTCACCGCGGGGCTCGTGGCGGAGCTGGTGAGCCGGGGGGTGCAGTTCGCACCGATCACCCTGCATACCGGGGTCGCGTCGACGGAGTCGCACGAGACGCCGTATCCGGAGCGGTTCGAGGTGCCGGAGACGACCGCCTGGCTGGTCAACGCGGCCCGTGCGGGCAGGGGACGCATCGTGGCGGTGGGGACGACGGCCGTACGCGCGCTGGAGACCGCCACCGGGCCCGACGGGGTGGTGCGGGCGCTGTCCGGGTGGACGGACCTCGTGGTCACACCGGAGCGCGGGGTGCGTGCCGTGGACGGGCTGCTGACCGGGCTGCACGAGCCCGAGGCCTCGCATCTGCTGATGCTGGAGGCGATCGCCGGGGGCGAGGCACTGAGCCTCAGCTACGCGGAAGCACTCCGGGAGCTCTACCTCTGGCATGAGTTCGGGGACGTCCATCTCATCCTTCCGAATGAGAATGACTACGTTCCGAATTGCTCCAGCAACTGTTGGTGATTTTGTTACGCGTCCGATGTGAGCCCGCGCATAGGACGCACGTCACTTACGAACTCTCATAGTTGACGCATAAGGGCTATGTGAGCCGGGTATGCGCGGGCACCCGGTGGTCCTGGACCGCCCCCGGTCCACTAAGCAGGGTCGTACGTCACACCTTTGCCACAGGTTTTTGCGGCCGCTAACAATGGCTCAGTCGCCGCCCCAGGGCGCATCGCCGTCCCCGGCTAAAGCGACTCCAGCTATTCGAAGAGGTACGTCTGCAATGACCGAGTCCAGCACTCCCGGCCATAGTCGTCTGACCAAGACCCACAAGTTCTCGATCGCCGGTGTCGCCGCCGTTGGCGCCGCGGCCCTCGCTTTCTCCCTTGTGCCCGGAAACGCTTCCGCGGAGTCCTCCAAGACGCTCGACACCTCGACGGCCGCCTTCGCCACCCAGACCAAGGTCCTGTCCGCCAGCGTGGACAAGCAGCAGGAGAACGCGGACAACGCCGCCAAGGCTGCTGCCAAGGCATCCGCGGCCAAGGCGAAGGCCGCCGCGGACTCCAAGGCGAAGGCCGCCGCGAAGGCCAAGTCGGACGCCACCGCCAAGGCGAAGGCCGATGCGGACGCCAAGGCCAAGGCCGACGCTGCCGCCGCCGCGAAGAAGCGCGACGAGGCCGCCGCCGCCAGCCGTGCCGCCGCCCGTACGCCGGTCTACGCCGACAATCTGGACGGCTGGATCAACCACGCGCTGGCCATCATGAAGGAGAAGGGCATCCCCGGCTCCTACGACGGCCTGTACCGCAACATCATCCGTGAGTCGGGCGGCAACCCGAGCGCCGTCAACGGATACGACATCAATGCCCAGAACGGCACCCCGTCGATCGGTCTGCTCCAGGTCATCCAGCCGACGTTCGACACGTACCACGTCGCCGGAACCGCGAACGACCTCTACGACCCGGTCGCCAACATCACCGCTGCCGCCAACTACGCGGCCGCGACGTACGGCTCGATCGACAACGTCAACGGCGCTTACTGAGCCGTCGCAGCCCCCCATCGTCGAAGGGCGGCACCCGCATCGCGCGGGTGCCGCCCTTCGACGTTGTGTGTCGTGTGTCGTGTGTCGTACGGAATTACTTGCGCATGACCTCGGGCTCGTGGCGGCGCAGCAGGCGCGCCACCGCGAAGCCGCAGAGGATTCCGATGGCCAGCAGAACGGTGATGTTGATGCCCCACTGACTCGCCGAGTGCTTCCACAGCGGGTCCAGGTCGTTCGGTTTGGCGGGGTCCCACGGTGGCATCAGATGCCCCAGGTCGAGCGTGGTCCCTGCGCCCGCGATGGCCCAGCGGGAGGGCATCAGCCAGGCGAACTGCTCCAGGCCGATCGAGCCGTACACCTTGAAGAGGATGCCGGTGAAGACGACCTGGACGATCGCGAACATCACCAGGAGCGGCATGGTCTTCTCGGCGGTCTTCACCAGCGAGGAGATCACCAGGCCGAACATCATCGAGGTGAAGCCCAGCGCGATGACGACGAGGCAGATCTCGATGGCCGGCGGCATGAGCAGGCCCTCGGCGGGGAGCTTGCGGCGGGAGAAGCCGATGCCGCAGATGATGACGCCCTGGACCGCGGTGATCACGCCGAGGACGATGACCTTGGACATCAGGTACGCCGAGCGGGACAGGCCGGTGGCCCGTTCCCTCTCGTAGATGACCCGTTCCTTGATCAGTTCTCGTACGGAGTTGGCCGCACCCGAGAAGCACATGCCGACCGCGAGGATCAGCATGATCGTGCCGGCGTCGCTGTTGAACTGCGCGCCCCCCGTCGGCGGGGCGAGGCCGAACTTCGCCGGGATGACGACGCTGACGACGCCGAGGACGGCGGGCAGGATCACCATCAGTCCCAGGAAGCCCCGGTCGGACGCGATGACCGAGGAGTACCGGCGGATCAGCGTCCAGAGCTGGGAGCCCCAGCTCTGCGGCTTGGGCGGCTTCATCGCCTGCGGGGGCGGCATGTGCACCGGCTGGGCGGCGACGGCATCGATGTCGGCGGCGTACATCTGGTAGTGCTGCGAACCCCTCCAGCGTCCCGCCCAGTCGTAGTCGCGGTAGTTCTCGAAGGCGGAGAACACATCGGCCCAGGTGCTGTAGCCGAAGAAGTTCAGAGCCTCCTCGGGCGGTCCGAAGTACGCGACAGCGCCGCCCGGAGCCATGACGAGCAGCTTGTCGCAGATGGCGAGCTCGGCCACCGAGTGGGTGACGACGAGGACCGTGCGGCCATCGTCGGCGAGCCCGCGCAGCAGCTGCATGACATCGCGGTCCATGCCCGGGTCGAGGCCCGAGGTCGGCTCGTCCAGGAAGATCAGCGAGGGCTTGGTGAGCAGCTCCAGGGCGACCGAGACGCGCTTGCGCTGGCCGCCGGAGAGCGAAGTGATCCTCTTTTCCTTGTGGATGTCCAGTTTGAGCTCGCCGAGGACCTCCCCGATCCGCTGGGCGCGCTCGGCCTCGGTCGTGTCCGAGGGGAAACGCAGCTTGGCGGCGTACTTGAGTGCCTTACGGACCGTCAGTTCCTTGTGCAGGATGTCGTCCTGCGGGACCAGGCCGATGCGCTGGCGGAGCTCGGCGAACTGCTTGTAGAGATTACGGTTGTCGTAGAGGACGTCGCCCTGGTTGGCGGGCCGGTAGCCGGTCAGCGCCTTGAGCAGGGTGGACTTGCCGGAGCCCGAGGGTCCGATGACCGCGATCAGGGACTTCTCGGGGACGCCGAAGGAGACGTCCTTGAGGATGTCCTTGCCGCCGTCGACCGTCACCGTCAAGTGGCGTGCGGAGAAGGAGACTTCACCGATGTCGTCGAACTGCTCCAGGCGGTCCCCGACCAGCCGGAAGGTGGAGTGGCCGACGCCGACGATGTCGTTGGGGCCGATCACCGCCGTGCCCGACTTGGTCATGGGCTGGCCGTTGATGTACGTACCGTTGTGCGAGCCCAGGTCGTGGAGCTCGAAGCGGCCGTCCGGCGTGGCCACGAACTCGGCGTGGTGGCGTGAGACCTGCAGGTCGGAGACGACCAGCTCGTTCTCCAGCGCACGGCCGATACGCATCACGCGGCCGAGGGCCAGTTGATGGAAGGTGGTCGGCGAACGGTCGCCGTAGACCGGCGGGGCCCCCGCGACACCGCCGGGGAAACCGCCTGCTCCGCCAGGGAAACCGCCTGCCCCGCCCTGCTGTTGCGGCACCTGGGCGGCCTGCTGCTGCCAGTTGGGCTGGTCCGCCGCACGGGCCGTGGCCTGCTGCTGGGATGCCGCCCAGCCCGGCGCCCCGTACTGCTGGGCCTGCGCGGGCTGCTGCTGGACCGGTGCGGGAGCCGCCGCGGCAGCTCCTCCGGAGAGGTTCAGCCGCGGGCCGTCGGTCGCGTTGCCGAGGTGCACCGCTGAGCCGGGACCGATCTCCATCTGATGGATCCGCTGGCCCTGTACGAACGTGCCATTGGTCGAGCCGTGATCCTCGATCACCCAACTGCGCCCGCCCCAGCTGATGGTGGCGTGCCGCCACGAGACCCGGGCGTCGTTGACAGCCAGATCGCCCTGCGGATCACGCCCAAGGGTGTATGACCTGGACGAATCGAGCGTCCAGGTCCTGCCATTCAATTCCAGTACGAGTTCCGGCACTCCAGCCCCACTTATTGTCCCCCGAGGTTCCCCCGTCACTGGGAGTCTAGGGATGGTGAACATCGTCAGGAACTATTTCAGGCTCAGTTACGTATCGGAAAACCGGGCCCCGTGAAGAGCACGTGTGCGCGAGGCCCCTCTGCCCGTTGACTCGGCGGAAACACCCCCGGACAGTGGTAAGCGACCATGAGTGCGTACGGATCATGCGCGAATGGGGCAACTCACCGCAGATCGGGGGGTCCTGATGGACGTGGGCGTGGACGCAGGTGGCCGTGCGGGTGTGCGCTGGGGGGATGTGGCGCTGGGCTCGATCGCCGCGGTGAGCTGGGCGCTGGTCGGCATGGCGGGCA
>NZ_JAFLRJ010000108.1:0-202 GCF_017315755.1 Streptomyces beijiangensis | reverse complement strand
TCGTCGCGCGGGTGGTCTCGTTGGCGGTGCTCTTCATCGCGATGATCGGCGGGCTCGCCTGGGCGGGACACGATGTCGTCACCATCGACGGGAGCAAGCTGGGGCTCGACAACATCCCGGGCGCGGGCGGGCTCGGGGACAAACTGCCGGGCGGGCTCGGGGACATCGGCGGGCTGCTGCCGGGGAAGATCTGGGATCTCGT
>NZ_JAFLRJ010001049.1 GCF_017315755.1 Streptomyces beijiangensis | reverse complement strand
CGGCCAGGTGTCCGACCTCGACTGGCTGTTGAGCGGACTGGTCCAGCGCGTCCCGTTCACCCGCAGCGCCGTCCTGCTCTCCGCCGACGGACTGGTGAAGTCCGTGCACGGTCTGGATGCCGACAGTGCCGACCACATGGCGGCCCTCGCCTCAGGCCTGTACTCGCTGGGCCGCAGCGCCGGGATCCGGTTCGGCGACGGAGGTGACGTACGGCAGGTGG
>NZ_JAFLRJ010001048.1 GCF_017315755.1 Streptomyces beijiangensis | reverse complement strand
CCCGGATGCGGACCGGCTGGCCGAGTGTGTGAAGGAGGAGCTGGCGGAATTGCTCGCAGAGGTGTTGACGCACTGAAGTGAGGACACAGCGGGGTCGAAGTCACCGAACTCTCCTTCGGGGCGGCCTCGTCGTCGACCTGGCTGAAGAGATTGCCGATTCCGGCCGCCCCGAAGGAGAGTTCGGTGACTTCGACCCCGCTGTGTCCGATCATGTTCCGCCGCATGCGACGAATATTCATCGGATCACTTCAGTGCGTCAACACCTCTGCGAGCAATTCCGCCAGCTCCTCCTTCACACACTCGGCCAGCCGGTCCGCATCCGGGACCGCCTTGCCGTCGGCGACCAGCCCCACATGCACCTGTCCGCCGTAGGTCGACAGCGCGACGGCGAGTGCCTGCCCGCGCGCCAGCGGCGCCATCGGGTAGATCTCCCGCAGCGGGCTGCCGGCCAGGGAGAGCTTCGAGCGAGGCAGCGG
>NZ_JAFLRJ010001047.1 GCF_017315755.1 Streptomyces beijiangensis | reverse complement strand
GTCTCGTGGGCTCGTCGAGGAAGAGGACGTTGGGTTCGTCCATGAGCAGGCGCAGGATCTGGAGCCGCCGGCGCTCACCGCCGGACAGGTCGCCGACTGGGGTCCACTGCTTGTCCTTGTTGAAGCCGAACTTCTCGCAGAGCTGGCCGGCGGTCATCTCGCGGCCCTTGCCGAGGTCGACGCGGTCGCGGACCTGCTGCACGGCCTGGAGCACCCGCCAGGTTCGGGTTGAGTTCGGCGACCTCCTGGGAGAGGTAGGCGAGTTTGACCGTCTTGCCGACGTGGATCCTTCCCGCCGTGGGCTGGGTCTCTCCCTCGCTGCGGGCGGCCTCGGTCAGGGCCCGCAGCAGGGACGTCTTCCCGGCGCCGTTGACGCCGACCAGGCCGATCCGGTCGCCGGGACCGAGCTGCCAGGTGAGG
>NZ_JAFLRJ010001046.1 GCF_017315755.1 Streptomyces beijiangensis | reverse complement strand
GTCACAATCCGTAACCGGTGAGTGGGGGATCCGATGGTGGACAGGGGCAGGAATGTGTCGTTGGCGGGGTTTCGGGGGCAGGGGTGGACATCGGCCATAGTGCGGAATCTGCTGGGGGATCCTGACCTTTGGGGGCGTAATGCCCGGGATCGCGCCATGCCCGCGGTGCGGTTGTACGGGGCCGACCGCGTCGAGGTGGTGGAGCGGGGGACGAAGTTCGCCGCAGCCCGGCGGGCCGCGCTGCGGCGAGGTGTTGCCACTGTCCGTGACGGGGGCGGGGGCCGGGGTGCGGCGCTGCTGGCGATGGTCCGGGCCACGCCCATCGTGGTGCCGCGGCTCGCTCCGCGGACCCTGGCCGAGCGGGCCGTCCGGCACCGGAATCTGCTGGACGAGCAGTACGGACGGGGGCGTGGGAGGTACGTACCCGATCCGGCCACCGTGGCGGACGCCGACCCGCCCGCGCTCGCCCGGTGGATGGTCAACTACCTGCGCCATGCGCTGACTCGCTACGACGATCTGCTCAAGGGGCTGGTGGACGACGCAGGGCGCGACGAGGCCGAGGCCCTGTTGCGGAGACGGGTGTACGGGGCCATCGCCGCCGTCTATCCGGAGCTGGGCGAGGAGTGCCGGCGGCAGCTCGGGGAGCGGGAGGG
>NZ_JAFLRJ010001045.1 GCF_017315755.1 Streptomyces beijiangensis | reverse complement strand
GCGCGTCCCAGGCCGGCTCCCCCACACGAAGACCCGGTCCCCGTTCCCCACCGTCCGCCACAGCCGCGCGGCATCAGGCACCCGCAGATTGACGCAGCCCGCCGACCCCGCCCCGTTGAACAGGTCGTGGGGAGTCCCGTGCAGCGCCTGGCCGCCGTCGAAGTACTGCGCGTACGGCATCGGGGCATTGGCGTACAGCCGCGAATGGTCGTCCCGCACCCGCCGGAAGATCCGGTGCG
>NZ_JAFLRJ010001044.1 GCF_017315755.1 Streptomyces beijiangensis | reverse complement strand
GGGAAAAGGGTGGGCACGGTGGTGCGCCGGACCATGGGGGCCTCCTGCGGGTGGTCATACGGAAGGACTGGGCGACCTCACCCTGCACGGTCCGGGGCGCCACGTCAGCCGGTTTATCGTCCGCGGCCCCCGTGGGCGCCGCCCGTTGTCAGACCCCGCACCTAGACTCGCAGAGACATCAGATCTTGAGCGGGAACCAAGCGGGGAGGGGCGGGTGAGCAGTGTGCGGGAGACCACAGAGGTAGATCCCTCGGCGCTCGTGCGCCGCGCGGC
>NZ_JAFLRJ010001043.1 GCF_017315755.1 Streptomyces beijiangensis | reverse complement strand
CGACGGGCAGGCAGGCCGCGCCAGCCTTGACCACGCGGAGCAGAGCGGCAGGGAGGCCCGCCGAGCGGGGCAGCGCCACCGCCACGACCGACCCGGGGCCGATCTGCCGGCGGCGCAGCGCCCCGGCCAGCCGGTCCGAGCGTTCGTCCAGTTCCTGGTACGAGAGCGTGCCGTCGCCCTGGTCTCCGGCGACGGCGGCGGGGTCCCGCTCCACCTGCCGGGCGAAGAGCTGAGGCACCGTCAGGCCCGGCAGCGGCGCTGCCGTGTCGTCCGGCGCGTTGAGCACCTGCTCGCGCTCCGCGCCGCTCACCACGTCCAG
>NZ_JAFLRJ010001042.1 GCF_017315755.1 Streptomyces beijiangensis | reverse complement strand
ACTGCGAGCCCTGGCCGGAGAAGGCGTGGACGATGCGTGCGGGTCGTCCGCCGAGCACGTCTCCTGCCGCCGTCCCGGGGCGTGAATCCCCGCACAGGTGGGCGTCGAGGGACTCGGCCAGGTCCCGTCCGGTCTCGCCGACCACCGCGAGGCGGTAGTCGTGGTGGGTGCGGCGGACTGCGGCACTGTGCAGGAGGCCTGCCAGGTCGCCCGGTTGGCTGTCGGTGAACCGGTCGCGGTAGGCGGCCGCCTGGGCGGCCGCCTACCGCGGCCG
>NZ_JAFLRJ010001041.1 GCF_017315755.1 Streptomyces beijiangensis | reverse complement strand
AGGGTGTCATTGTCGAGCGGCGGGATCTGCTGCATCTCGGGCATCGCCTCGGCCAGTGAGATGCCCCGCTGGAAGGCCGCCATCAGCCCCGGGTCATGGGCTTCGGGGTGCTCGTCGTCCCGGCGGGGGATGGGCGCCTCCTTGAGCTGAGGAACCAGGTTCTCCTGGCTCCGGCGCCTGGGCAGCAGCGGGCGCTGCCCGGACGGGAGGTGCGGCGCCGCCCTGACCGCCTCGGTTGTGTCGTGGTCCGGACGCGGCCCGTGGTGCACACCAGGGAGCGCGGCGGCCGGATTGGGCCGCTCACCGTGGGTGTCCCGTACGGGAAGGACGCCGGGGGCGTGGCCCGGCGCGGGCTGCGGCTG
>NZ_JAFLRJ010000107.1 GCF_017315755.1 Streptomyces beijiangensis | reverse complement strand
TACGAGACAGAGTCGCGGACCATCGCGAGGTTCTCGTCCAGGGTGGTGCGCAGGGCCAGTTCGACATGGCGGTCATGCGACTTGGCGACGAGGGTGATCACCGGTGCGCCCGAGTCGAGGAGCGCGTTGACCTGCGGGTCCTCCGCCGCCTTGGTGCTCGGGCGGCGCGTGGCGCCGAAGGCCACCAGCTGCGCGTGCTTGAAGTCGATCTCCTGCTGCGCGCGGGCGAAGAACTCGGTGTCGCGCGGGTTGGCCCCCGGCCAGCCGCCCTCGATGAAGCCCACGCCGAAGTCGTCCAGGTGCCTGGCAATGGTCAGCTTGTCCGCGACGGTGAGGTTGATGCCCTCGCGCTGCGCGCCGTCGCGCAGTGTGGTGTCGAAGACATGGAAGCTGTCGTCTCTGCTGCTCATGCTGATCTGAACTCCTGTCGGGTGAGTGGCTCCGGAATGGCTGGCTCCACTTGCCCCCATCTTCGCTTGCGCCTCGCTGCCTGCCGTGGTGGGGCCGGGAAACGAAAAAACCCCTCGCGGGTGCGAAGGGTTAGCGCGCGGGTCTGGGGCACGATGTCCGCGCCGTACGTCGTGGTACGAGGCGGTCACTGCGGACCGGCGCGCCTGCTGCCGATAATCATGGCGAACGAGAGCACGGAAGCAGTCTGGCACAGGACCGCTTCCGTGCCGGGCCCGTCTCAGGATGCGAGCTGTGAGGTGGATCGCACCGGTGCGGACTCCTTTGCGTCCGTGGAGCCGACCCGGTTGAGGTCGATGTCCCTGGTCTCGCGCATCGTGAGATAGACGATGAGGGAGACCGCCGCACATCCCGCCACGTACCAGTAGAAACCGGACTCCATGTCCGCCTTCTTGAACCACAGGGCGACGTACTCCGCCGTGCCGCCGAACAGCGCGTTGGCGATGGCGTACGGAAGGGCCACACCCAGCGCCCTGATGCCGGTCGGGAACAGCTCCGCCTTCACACAGGCGTTGATCGAGGTGTAGCCGGTGACGACGACCAGGGCCAGGAGCGCCAGCCCGAAGGCCGGCCAGAAGGTGCCCGCGTGCTTGAGCATCGTCATGATCGGGACCGTCAGGAAGGTCGAGCCGACCGCGAAGGTGATGAGGAGCGGACGGCGCCCGATCCGGTCGGAGAGCATCCCGGCGAGCGGCTGGATGCACATGAAGACGAAGAGCGCGCAGAAGGAGACCAGGGTCGCCGTCTGCTTCTCCATGCCGGCGCTCTTGGACAGGAACTTCGTCAGGTAGGTCGTGTACGTGTAGTACGCGACCGTGCCGCCCATGGTGAGCGCCATCACCAGGAACGCCTCGCGCCGGTGCGCCCAGAGCATCTTGAGCGTGCCGCGGCTCGCGTCGGTCGCGGCGTCCGACTCCGCGTACACCTCGGTCTCCAGCATGCTGCGGCGGAGGTAGAAGACGATGGCCGCGCCGAGAGCGCCGACGACGAAGGGGATGCGCCAGCCCCAGCTGTGCAGGGCGTCCTCGGACAGCGTGCGCTGCAGGATGATCAGCAGCCCGAGGCCGACGAGCTGGCCCGCGGTCATCGACACGTACTGGAAGCTGGAGGCGAATCCGCGCTTCTCGGGGGCGGAGGCCTCGGTGAGGTAGGTCGCCGATGCGGCGTACTCCCCGCCGACCGAGAGCCCCTGGAGGAGCCGGGCGACCAGGAGGACGGCTACGCCTCCGTAGCCCGCTACCCCGTAGGTGGGGGCCACCGCGATGAGGATCGCCGAGGCCGACATGAGGGTGACCGTGAGGGTCAGGGCGGCCTTACGGCCCTTGCGGTCGCCGATCCGGCCGAGCAGCCAGCCGCCGACGGGCCGCATGAAGAAGCCCACGGCGAAGATGCCCATGGTGTTCATGAGGTTGGCGGTCTCGTTCCCCTCGGGGAAGAACGCATCCGCGAAGTAGACGGCGAAGGTGGCGTACACGAACCAGTCGAACCACTCGACCATGTTGCCGGCCGAGCCGACCCAGATTTTCTTCCATTGCTCTCGTCCCATGGTGGTTCACGGTGAGGGAGGGACGGGACGGGCCACAAGGGTGCAGGTGGCAACGATCATGCGTACTTACGTGCGTTGCGTACTCACGTGCTTGCGGGTGTGAGCGCCTCGTCGAGGAACTCCCCGATGTGGGAGAGGACCTGGGGCCGGTCGGAGCCCGGGAGCCCCATGGCCACATGGGTCGAGAACCCGTCGAGCAGCGCCCGGATCCGGACGGCGAACCGGTCGGCGTCGACGGCGCGCAGCTCACCGCGCGACGCGCCCTCGACGAGGAGGGCGACCAGGTCCCGGTGCCAGGAGAGCTCGATGTCGAGGAGCCGGCCGCGGGCGTCGTCGCCGACGTCGTGGGCGCGGTTCCAGAGCTCCAGCCAGAGGGACCAGTGGGGGTCGCGGGGCCGGGAGGGCACGTACAGCTCGACGAAGGCGTCGAGGCGTTCGCGTACGGGAATCTGGCGGGCGAGCGCGGACCGGCGCTCCATGCCGAGCTGCTCCTCGCTCCATTCGAGGGTCTGGAGGAGGAGCTCGTCCTTGGAGCCGAAGTAATAGAGGAGATGTCCGCTGCTCATGCCGACGGTCCGCCCGAGCCCGGCCATGGTGAGCTTGTCGAGCCCGCGCTCGGCGATGGCGGCCATGGCCGCGGCGAGAACGGTCTCGCGGGGCGGGGCGTTCTTGCGTGCGCGGGCCGCGGGTTCGGTCATGGGCTCAGGATACGAAGGGACCGGAGGCCAGCTCGGCACTGCATGCCACGGCCTGGGTGTACCGGTGGCCGTCCTTGATGTAGTCGATCCGGAAATCCTTGAGCATGTAGGTGCCAGGACGGGTGAGCTGCAAGTGCACCATCGGGTACACGGTCGTAGCGGTCCGCGCCGGGATGCGGATGGGGCGCGCGGCCAGGTTCGTGTACGGACGCATGACAGCGGCGTCCCCACTCATCGCCTGGCCGTCGGGCATCGCGTCGTACGCGCTCCAGCCGGTGACCCGGATCCCCTGCGGCACATGGACCGCCGTCACACCGGTGATCTCGATCGGGGAGTCGGAATGGTTCGTCAGCTGGTTCAGGGAGGGCCAGAACTCGGCGCCTGTCCTCAACCGCTGCATGCCCACGCCGAATCCGCACTCCGAGTCCAGCGCGAACCCCGCCGGACTCGCCGGCCCCGCCGACACCCCTGCCAGCAGAAGTCCTGCCAGCACCGCTCCGTACTTCAGCGCACGACGACGTTCCATCTTGTTCCCCCCACGGAAACGGCGCGAGCCCCCGCTCACACCTCCGGCTGTTGCTGGGTGATGCAGTGAATACCGCCCCCACCAGCGAAGATCGTACGTGCATCGACCAGCGTCACGGTGCGCTCAGGGAAAAGATCCCGGAAGATCGCCGCCGCCTCCTCGTCCCTGGGGTCGCCGAAGGCGCACAGCACCACTCCCCCGTTGCAGAGGTAGTGGTTGATGTACGAGTAGTCGACCCACTCCCCGTCCTCGTCCTTGAGCACGGTCGGGGCCGGCACCTCCACGACCTCCAGCGGCCGCCCCTGCGCGTCCGTCTCCGACCGCAGCTGCGCCACGATCCCCCGGCACAGCTCGTGGTCGGGGTGGGAAGGGTCGGGCTGGACGTGCGCCACGACGACGCCCGGGCGGGCGAAGGCGGCCACGATGTCGACATGTCCCCGTGTGCCGAACTCGCCGTAGTCGCCGCTCAGTCCGCGCGGCAGCCAGATCGCCTTCGTCGTGCCGAGCCGCGCGTGGATCTCCGCCTCGACCTCTTCGCGCGACCAGTCCGGGTTGCGCTCGGGGCCCAGCTGGACGGTCTCGGTCAGCAGGACCGTGCCCTCGCCGTCGACGTGGATCGCGCCGCCCTCGTTCACCAGGCGGGAGGTGTACGTGTCGACGCCGACGAGGTCGGCCACGTACGCACCGATCTTCGCGTCGTGCCCCCAGCGCGCCCACTCCTGGGCGCCCCAGCCGTTGAACACCCAGTCCACAGCGGCCAGTTCAGTCCCATTGGTGACGAACGTGGGTCCGATGTCGCGCATCCACGCGTCGTCGAGCTCGCGCTCGACCAGGTCGACGCCGGAACCGAGCAGCGCCCGCGCGCCCTCCGCCTGGCCGGGGCCGACGACCATAGTGACGGGTTCGTACGTACGGACGGCGCGCGCCACCGCCGCCCAGGCCTCCCGCGCCTCCGCCAGATCGCCCGGGTTGTCGAAGGTGGGGTTGGGGCCCGGCCAGGCCATCCAGGTGCGCTCGTGCGGGGCCCATTCGGCGGGCATACGGAACGTCATCGCCAACTCCTAAAGACTGTGCTCATCACAAGAAATAGAGCCTGTTGAGGGAGACCGAGTCTGCCGGTTCGGACTGCAGCGGGTCGCCGTCCAGCGTGACCAGACCGCTCGCGGCGTTCACCCCGACGTCGCCGATACGGGAGTTGAGGCGCAGGTCAGCGGGTCCGATCCCGCGCGTGCCGCGCACCGCGACCCGTCGCCGGCGGGTCGGCATACCGTCGTTGCCCTGGTCGACGGCGGCCTGCGCGACGAAGGCGACCGACAAATCAGCCGCAGTCGCGCCGTACGACCCGAACTGCGGTCCCAGGATGAGCGGTTCGCAGGTGTCCGTCGCCGCGTTCGGGTCGCCCGTCACCCCGTACGCGGGGAAGCCCGACTTCAGCACCAGCTGCGGCTTCGCGCCGAAGAACGCGGGCTTCCACAGCACGATGTCGGCCAGCTTGCCGACCTCGATCGAGCCGATCTCGTGCGAAAGCCCGTGCGCGATGGCGGGGTTGATGGTCAGTTTCGCCATGTAGCGCAGGACGCGCGCATTGTCGTCGTCGGGCCCGTCGCCCTCCATCGGGCCGAGCTCGGCCTTCATCTTCCCGGCCATCGCGAAGGTCCGGCGTACGGTCTCGCCCGCCCGGCCCATCCCCTGCGCGTCCGACGAGGTGATCCCGATGGCGCCGAGGTCGTGCAGGACGTCCTCCGCGCCCATCGTCCCGGCGCGGATACGGTCGCGGGCCATCGCGGCGTCGCCCGGCAGGTCGGTCTTGAGGTCGTGTACGGAGACGATCATTCCGTAGTGCTCGGCGACGGCGTCCCGGCCGAAGGGAAGCGTCGGATTGGTCGAGGACCCGATCACGTTCCGTACGCCCGCCATCTTGAGCACGTTCGGTACGTGGCCGCCTCCGCACCCCTCGATGTGGAAGGCGTGGATGGTCCGCCCGTCCAGGACGGAGAGGGTGTCCTCCACCGACAGGCACTCGTTCAACCCGTCGCTGTGCAGGGCCACTTGGACATCGTGCTCCTCGGCCACCCGCAGCGCCGTGTCCAGCGCCCGCGTGTGTGCGCCCATGTCCTCGTGAACCTTGAAGCCGGAGGCACCGCCCTCGGCGAGCGCCTCCACCAGCGGAGCCGGGTCCGACGACGAACCGCGTGCCAGAAAGCCGATGTTGACCGGCCAGGCGTCGAAAGCGTTGAAGGCGTGGCGCAGCGCCCAGGGCGAGTTGACCCCGACGCCCCACACCGGGCCGAACTCCTGGCCGATGATCGTCGTCACCCCGGAGGACAGCGAGGCCTCCATGATGCGCGGCGACAGCAGATGGACGTGCGCGTCGACCGCGCCCGCCGTCGCGATCATCCCCTCGCCCGACACGATCGACGTGCCGGTGCCGACCACGACGTCGACCCCGTCGAGTGTGTCGGGGTTCCCGGCCCGCCCGATGGAGGAGATCCGCCCCTCCCGGATCCCGATGGAGACCTTCCGGATCCCGAGCGCCGCATCGATCACCAGCACATTGCTGATGACGACGTCACACGTCTCGCGGACGGCCGCGGCCTTCAGATGCAGTCCGTCGCGGGCGGTCTTCCCGAACCCGGCGAGGAACTCGTCGCCCGGCTTCTGGGAGTCGGCCTCGACCCGGACCACCAGCCCGGAGTCGCCGAGGCGGACCCGGTCGCCCGCGCGGGGGCCGTGCACGGCCGCGTACTCACTCATCGCTCTCAGCTCCCAGATATCCGCAGGCAGCCGCGGCACGCAGCGCCTTCTCCTTCGCGCCCGGCGCGTCCAGCGGGCCGTCGACCAGTCCGGCGAAGCCGATCGCGACGCGCTCGCCGCCGATCGGCATCAGCCCGACCTCGGCGCTCTCGCCGGGGCCGAACCGCACGGAGGACCCTGCGGGCACGCACAGCCGCATGCCGTACGCGGCCGAACGGTCGAAGTCCAGCCGGGGGTTGACCTCGAAGAAGTGGAAGTGCGAGGTGACGGAGACGGGCACGCTCGCGGTGTTGTGCACGCGCACCCGCACAGCCGCCTCGGGCTCGGCGTACCCGGGTCCCGCCAGCACAGCCCCCGGAGCCCCGCTTCCCAGCGACCCTGCCGCCCCGATGGGATCGCTGACCACGGCCAGCCGCGACCCGTCGTCGAAGACGGCCTCCACATGCACCTCGGTCACCACATCGGCGACCCCCGGCAGTACGTCGTCGGGACCCAGCACACTCCGCGCCGCCTCGATCGCCTCCGCGAGCCGCCGCCCGTCGCGGGCCGCCTCGCAGACCGTGTCCGCGATCAGCGCGGTCGCCTCGGGCACATTGAGCTTCAGCCCGCGCGCCCTGCGCGCCCGCGCCAGCTCGGCGGCTCCGAAGAGCAGCAGCCGGTCGCGTTCCGTCGGGGTCAGCCGCACGCCGTCACACCTCCACGCATCGTTTAGAACTTCACTCTAACCACGAGATTCATACTCCGGAAACATTGACGTGCCACATTGCCCTAAGTCACATTGAACGCTGCTCAAACTTCCGAGTCTCAGGGGTAGCCGACATGCCGATTGAACAGCGCGGAGTAGACACCATCCCGGATGCGGAACGCACCAGCGGTCCGCGCGATCTCATCTCGATCCTGCTCGGCTCGAACCTCTGCCTGGGCGTGATCGTCTTCGGCTGGCTGCCGGTCTCCTTCGGCCTGGACCTGTGGGGCTCGGTCACCTCCGTGATCACGGGCACCATCGTCGGCACGCTCCTCACCGCGCCGCTGGCCCTGGTCTCCCTCCGTACGGGCACGAATCTCTCCACCTCCAGCGGAGCCCAGTTCGGCGTTCGCGGCCGGCTGGTCGGCTCGGTCGTCGGACTGCTGCTCTCCCTCGGATACACCGCGCTGACCCTCTGGATCGGCGGCGACACCATCATCGGAACGCTCTCCCGCCTGATCGGCCTCCCCGCAACCGGCTGGATCCACGCCGTCGTCTACGCGCTGCTCGCCGCGCTCACCGTCGTCGGCGCGGTGTACGGCTACCGGCTGCTGCTCCGGCTGAGCAAGATCCTCGCCATCGGCATGACCGCGCTCCTGGTCCTCGGCCTGATCGCGTACGCACCCGACTTCACGACCGCGGCGGCCCCCGACACCCCGTACCTCCTCGGCTCCTTCTGGCCGACCTGGCTGCTCTCGGCGGTCGCCGCAGGACTCAGCGGCCCGATCGCCTTCATCACGCTGCTCGGCGACTACACCCGCTACATCTCCCCGCGCCGCCACACCACGAAGTCGGTCCTGGTCTCCACCTGCGCCGGACTCTGCCTGGGCCTGCTGGTCCCGCAGCTCTTCGGTACGTACACCGCACTCGCCGCCCGCTCCTCGCTGGACTACGCGGGCCCGCTCGTCGCGGCCTCCCCCGCCTGGTACCTGATCCCGCTGCTCCTCGCCGCCTCCGCCGGATCGGTCGGCAACGCGGGCCTGATGCTCTACTCCATGGGCCTGGACCTGGACGCGATCCTGCCGCGCGCGACGCGCGCCAGGGCGACCCTGGTGGTCGCGGCCGTCTCGACCCTCTTCGTCTTCCTCGGCCACTTCGCCTGGGACGCGCAGTCGGCGATGACGTCCTTCGTCCTGCTCCTCACGGCGATCGGCACCCCGTGGGCGGTGATCACGGTGATCGGTTACGTACGCTGCCGCGGCAGTTACGACGCGGACGCCCTCCAGGTCTTCAACCGCCGTGCGCGGGGCGGGATCTACTGGTACCGCTCCGGCTGGAACTTCCGGGCGACGGCGGCCTGGGCCCTGGGAGCGGCGGTGGGCCTGCTCGCGGTCTCGACGCCTTTCTACGAGGGGCCGCTGCTCTCCCTGACCGGTGGTGTGGACTGCAGCTTCATCTTCTCGGGGGTGGTGGGCGGCGCGGTGTACGCGGCGCTCACGGCCCGTCCCGCGAATGCCCCCGTCCAGACACCTGCCGAAGCGCTCGCCGAGCTGTAACGTCCCGCTCCATGGACAGTGACATACAGGCATTCGTCCCCGAGCCGGACCGTGAAACCCGGCTCCGCTCCGAGACGGCGGCACTCGCCGCACGATGGCCGGACCCCGCCGACAGGCCACCCCTGTACGGAATCCCGGTCGGCATCAAGGACATCATCCGGGTGGACGGCCTCCCCACGCGGGCAGGCTCCTCCGTCCCGCCCGAGGCGCTCGCGGGCCCTCAGGCGGCGGTCGTCACGCGCCTTCGGGAAGCCGGGGCGCTGATCGCGGGCAAGACGGTCACGGCGGAGTTCGCGGTGCTGGCCCCGGGGCCGACCCGTAACCCGCGCAACCTGGCGCACACGCCAGGCGGTTCGAGC
>NZ_JAFLRJ010001040.1 GCF_017315755.1 Streptomyces beijiangensis | reverse complement strand
GTCATGTACGAGGCGTAGTCGCCCGCGAGGAAGACGATCACGTTGGCCACCTCCCACGGCTCCGCGTACCTCCCGAACGCCTCCTTGGCGGTCAGTTCAGCCAGCAGCTCCGGGGTGGTCACCTTCACCAGATGCGGGTGCATGGCCAGGCTGGGGGTGATGGCGCTGACGCGCTGCGCGGCGGCGTAGTGCGCCGAGTACGGCGTCCGCGTCAACGCCGTCTCCCCCAGCCTGGCCATGCACCCGCATCTGGTGAAGGTGACCACCCCGGAGCTGCTGGCTGAACTGACCGCCAAGGAGGCGTTCGGGAGGTACGCGGAGCCGTGGGAGGTGGCCAACGTGATCGTCTTCCTCGCGGGCGACTACGCCTCGTACATGACGGGCGAGACCGTCGCGGTCAGCAGCCAGCGGGCCTGACGCACGCGCCGCGCCGCGCTGGGCGGGCCCGCAAGGAACCGCGCCGGCCCCGAGGACACCCCGAGG
>NZ_JAFLRJ010001039.1 GCF_017315755.1 Streptomyces beijiangensis | reverse complement strand
GCGAGACCTCGTATCAGCTGGGCGCCGGCATGGGGATCGCACTGCTCGGCAGCGTCATGAACGCGGCCTATGGGCCCGCGCTCGCCTCGGTGCCGGGGGTTCCCCCGGGCGCCAGCGCCCATGCGGCGAACTCGCTGGGGGAGGCGTACGAGGTGGCCGGTCCCCCCAGCCGCCCGTCATGCGTTTGTGCATGGGCTGCATGTGACGCTGATCGTCAGCGCGGGGCTGTTGCTGGTGGGGGCGGTCGCTGCGTTGCGGTTGCCGCGGGTGATGGACTGCGGGGCGGCGTGCGGGGTGGATGTGGCGGTGGA
>NZ_JAFLRJ010001038.1 GCF_017315755.1 Streptomyces beijiangensis | reverse complement strand
GCGACGATCTGGAGACACGGCGTCCGCTCGGCCCCTTTCGCGATCTCGTCGTCGCCGATTCCGCCCACGCCGCCGAGCTGGGGCAGGCGCTGAAGGAGGGCGGGGACCGGCAACGGGTGTACGACGCCCTGCGGGCGGAGATGTCGGCGCCTCCGCATCCGGTGGTACTCGTCGTCGAGGATGTGCACTGGGCCGACGAGGCGTCGCTGGACGCACTGCGCTTCCTGGTGCGCCGGGTCGACCGGCTCCCGGCCGTGCTCGTACTAACCTACCGGGACGACGAGTTGGGCCGCGAACATCCCCTTCGC
>NZ_JAFLRJ010001037.1 GCF_017315755.1 Streptomyces beijiangensis | reverse complement strand
TCAGCCCCGAGCAGTCGAACCTGCCGCCCTGCTCCGGAGTGCCGTTGCCGCCCCAGAGGTAGGGCGTGCCCAGCTTCTGCTGGGCGAAGTAGATGGCGCCGGCCGCCTGCTTGGACGGGTCGACGCGGCCCTTCTTGGCGGCGAAGCTCTGCTCCAGCTTGCGGATCGTCGAGACGTAGTTCTTCGTCTCCTCGTACGGCGGCACCCCGCCGTACTTGATCACCGCGTAGGCGCCCGCGTTGTACGCGGCCAGCATGTTGTCCGTCTTGTCGCCCGGCGCGTCCTTCACGTACGAGGCCAGCTTGCAGTCGTAGCTGGCGGCCGACGGGATGG
>NZ_JAFLRJ010001036.1 GCF_017315755.1 Streptomyces beijiangensis | reverse complement strand
GGTCAGCTCCGGGCGTCCGGTGGACTCGCGCGCGGTGCGCGATACGACCTTGGTAACGGTCGCCTGCGCCGAGGAGGACGCCGTGAGGGGCTGAACCGTGCCGGCGGCCCCGGCCGCCGGCACGGTTCAGCCCCTCACGGTGTCCTTCTCGGCGCAGGCCACCGGTACCAAGGTCGTCTCGCGCACCGCGCGCGAGTCCACCGGACGCCCGGAGCTGACCGAGGCCGCGATCGTCGTCTCGGGTGGACGCGGCGTGAACGGGGCGGAGAACTTCCACCTCATCGAAGCCCTCGCCGACTCCCTGGG
>NZ_JAFLRJ010001035.1 GCF_017315755.1 Streptomyces beijiangensis | reverse complement strand
CGACGAGGAGTTCCACGTCGAGGGCGGCGTAGCGCAGCCAGGGGTCGGCCTCGGCGCGATGGTCGAGAACGTGCTGGG
This sequence comes from Streptomyces beijiangensis, assembly GCF_017315755.1. Classification (GTDB taxonomy): domain Bacteria; phylum Actinomycetota; class Actinomycetes; order Streptomycetales; family Streptomycetaceae; genus Streptomyces; species Streptomyces beijiangensis. The sequence goes on along the minus strand of NZ_JAFLRJ010001035.1, from coordinate 187 downwards.
TTACGCCCTGGAGAAGGGCCATTCCGCCGTCGACTGGTCGACCCGCGGGAACCCGGCGAGCCTCCCGGCCAGCTCGGTGTCGAAGATCCGGGTCGGGACCATGCCTATTTCGCGCAGACACGGAAGATCCTGGGTCGCCGCGTGGAGCACCCACTCGGCATCCGCGATTACGTCGCCGAGCCCCGAC
>NZ_JAFLRJ010001034.1 GCF_017315755.1 Streptomyces beijiangensis | reverse complement strand
GGAGGGTGCCGTGAGCGGGTGGGGCGACGTGGTGGGGGACACCGCGCTGACCATCAAGGTGCTGGAGGCCGATGCGCTGGTCAGGGCCGGGTTTCCCGCTCATGTGACCGTGCTCTATCCGTTTCTGCACGAGAGCGCTATCGATGGCGGGGTGCGGCGCGCGCTCGTGGAGATCTTCGGGGCGTATGACGCCTTCGAGCTGGGGTTCGGGGCGTTCGCGC
>NZ_JAFLRJ010001033.1 GCF_017315755.1 Streptomyces beijiangensis | reverse complement strand
TCCGAGACGACCTCGACATCACCGTGCTCGACCTGGCCGAGGCCGACCTGCCGACCGCCCTCTCCTACGAACCGGCTCCCGAGGTCGGGACCGTGCTGGCCCGCGTCACACCTCAACTGGAGTCCGCCGAGGCGTTCGTGGTCATCACCCCCGAGTACAACCACTCCTTCCCCGCGTCCCTCAAGAGCCTCATCGACTGGCACTTCACGCAGTGGCAGGCAAAGCCGGTCGCCTTCGTCTCGTACGG
>NZ_JAFLRJ010001032.1 GCF_017315755.1 Streptomyces beijiangensis | reverse complement strand
GGCATCGGCGTCGTCATCGACTTCACCCGCCATATGCGGACGCTGGTGGAGGTGGACGCGGAGGCGCGTACGGCGGTCGTCCAGCCCGGTGTCGTACTCGACGAACTGCGGGCGGCGGCCGGGGCGCACGGACTGACCTTCGGGCCCGATCCGTCCACGCACAGCCGCTGCACGCTCGGCGGGATGATCGGGAACAACTCGTGCGGCGCGCACTCGGTGGCGTGGGGGACGACGGCCGACAGCGTCCAGAGCCTGACGGTGCTCGGGTACGGCGGCCAGGAGTGGCGGCTCGGGCAGGGGTGGGAGGGGGGCCCCGCGGACCTCCGGCCGCTGGTGGAGCGGAACGTGGCGCTGCTGCGGACCGGCTATCCGCAGGGGCTGCCGCGCCGGATCTCGGGCTATGCGGTCGATGCGCTGCTGCCCGAGAACGGGGTCGATCTCGCGCGGGCGTTCTGCGGCAGCGAGGGCACGCTGGGGGTGGTGACGGAGGCGACCGTAAAGCTGGTGGAGGCGCCGCGGGCACGGGCGCTGGCCGTCCTCGGGTACGCGGACGAGAGCGCGGCGGCGGAGGCGGCCGCCGGGCTGTTGTCATACC
>NZ_JAFLRJ010001031.1 GCF_017315755.1 Streptomyces beijiangensis | reverse complement strand
CGGCGAGCGCGGCCGGCAGGGTGAAGGGGATGCGGTACCAGCCGAGGCCGCCGGGAAGGAACCCGGTGCCGCCGCTCGTGCCGTTCTCGGTGGTGGGGGTGAGCTCGATGCTCCAGTCGTGCGGGACCGCGATCCGGCGCCAGGCCGAGTCGTCGTAGCCGGGCTCGGCGGCACGGTCGTAGTCGCCGGAGGGGTCGGTGATCCCCGCCGGATTGACCAGGGCGAAGCGCCAGCCGTCGACGAGCTCGATGGT
>NZ_JAFLRJ010000106.1 GCF_017315755.1 Streptomyces beijiangensis | reverse complement strand
CGAGGCCGCCGACCCCGAGGCCATGCGCGCCCGCATGGTCAAGGAGTACAAGGCCGAGCTGATGCACCCGTACTACGCGGCCGAACGCGGCCTGGTCGACGACGTCATCGACCCCGCCGAGACCCGCGAAGTCCTCATCGCCTCGCTCTCCATGCTCCGCACCAAGCACGCCGACCTGCCGTCCCGCAAACACGGCAACCCGCCTCAGTAAGAGGAGAATCCTGCCTTGAGCACCCCCGTCACCCCCGATTCCTCCCTCCTCCGCGTGGAGAAGGGCAACGCAGGCCCCGAAGAGCTCGCGGCCATCACCGCGATCCTCCTGGCCCGCGCCGCGTCCCGCCACGAGGCCCTGTCGCACAACCCGCACTCCACGGCCGGCTGGCGCCGCCTGGAGCGCACCCCGGGCTTCCGCGCACCCCACTCGTGGCAGGGCTGACCCCGCCGCCCCACGGAGCGGACAGGGCCCGGCCCCGCTTGTCCTCAATCGCCGGACGGGCTTGATCTGCCTGGTGTCCACTGTGACGCGCGGGCAATTTAAGCCCGTCCGGCGATTGAGGACATCTTTTAGGGGCCCGGTGTGCAGCCCCCGGTGCGCAGCCCCCGCAGGCCACGAGAGAGGGCCCGCACTCCGACAGGAGTGCGGGCCCTCTCTCGTACCAGCAGAAGCGCTAGCGCAGACGCGCCATCAGCGCGTGCTCGACGAGCGTGATGAGCGCGCTCTTGGCGTCCGCGCGGTGACGGGCGTCCGTCGTGAGAATGGGAGTGTCCGGCCCGATCTGGAGCGCCTCGCGCACCTCGTCGGGCGTGTAAGCCTGGTGCCCGTCGAAGCCGTTCAGGGCCACGACGAACGGCAGTCCGCTGTTCTCGAAGTAGTCGACCGCGGGGAAGCAGTCCGCGAGCCGCCGCGTGTCCACCAGCACGACCGCACCGATCGCGCCGCGCACCAGGTCGTCCCACATGAACCAGAAGCGGTCCTGTCCGGGCGTACCGAACAGATACAGGATCAGGTCCTGGTCCAGGGTGATGCGACCGAAGTCCATGGCCACCGTCGTGGTGGTCTTGTCCCCGGTGTGGGTCAAGTCGTCGATGCCCGCGGACGCGGACGTCATCACGGCTTCCGTACGCAGCGGATTGATCTCCGAGACGGCGCCGACGAACGTGGTCTTGCCCACGCCGAAGCCCCCCGCCACCACGATCTTCGCGGAGGTAGTGGAGCGGGCTGCACCTCCGCTAGAGCTTGCGAAGTCCACTGAGCACCCTTTCGAGCAGTGTCACGTCTGGCGTGCCGCCGGCATTCTCGTCGCCGCCCGGCTGGTGGATGGCGACAAGGCCGGCCTCCGCAAGGTCGGCGACGAGGATCCGGGCGACACCGAGAGGAATGGAAAGAAGAGCCGAGATCTCAGCGACCGACTTGATCTCGACACAGAGCCGGCAGATCCGCTGGTGCTCGGGCAACTGCCCTTGCAGCCGGGAGGGTTCGGCCGTGGTGTGCACCAGCGCCTCGATGGCGAGCTGGTAGCGCGGCCGCGTACGGCCGCCGGTCATGGCATAGGGGCGTACAAGAGGGTTGTGCGCGATCGGAGCGGGCTCAGGGGCACGACGCGGCTGCACCGGCTGGATGCGCGGCGGCTGCGGCGGCTGGGAGTACGGCGAGGGCTGCTGCGGCGGATAGGGCTGTCCGTAAGGAGGCTGACCCTGTCTACTGCTGGGCGTGGAGGGGAAGTTGTAGCGGTTACGGTCGTGATCACCCGGAGACTGCTGTCCACCGTTGTAGGGGTGACCGCCTGGGGGCGTTGCCACGTTTCCTCCTCCGACTGCCGGTCGCTGTTTCCTGTGGAGCCGCGCCACCGCACCCTATGGCGCGGTGGCGAGAAACGCACTGTGTGTCTGTTAGTTGAGAAGACTTCCCTGGAGTTCCGCACGGAGGTCCGGGGTGAGGACACTGCCCGCGCGGTCGACCAGAAGGGCCATCTCGTAGCCGACCAGACCGATGTCGGCCTCGGGGTGCGAGAGCACCGCGAGAGAGGACCCGTCGGAGACGGACATGATGAAGAGGAAGCCGCGCTCCATCTCCACGACGGTCTGGTTCACATGACCGCCCTCGAAGATGCGGGACGCGCCCGCGGTCAGCGAGGTCAGTCCCGAGGCTACGGCCGCCAGTTGGTCGGCACGGTCGCGCGGAAAGCCTTCGGACATCGCCAGAAGGAGTCCGTCGGCGGAGACCACCACCGTGTGGGACACCCCAGGGGTGTTGTCCACGAAGTTGGTGATCAACCAGTTCAGGTTCTGCGCCGCCTGGCTCATCGGGCTCACACTAACGCTCCTGGTTGTAGGTGCTGTCAGGGCTGCTGAAGCCCTGGCCGTTCGTGTCACTACCTGCGTTGCGCCCCTGCTCGACACCGCGGCGCAGGTTGCTCAACCTGCCCCGGATGTCCTCGGGGGCGCGGGAGACCTGAGGGCCGCCCTGCGGGGTCTGTTCCGCGGTGCCCTCGACCAGGTTGGCCTTGGGCACGCGCCGGGGGAGACCGGAGGGGGTGACCCCGCCGGCCTTCGGCTCACGGAGCTTCTCCGCGCGGTGCCAGCGGTCGTCGTTGGACGAACGCCAGTCATCGGGAACGACGACATCACCGGTTTCGGTGCTGCTCTCGTCCTCAGGAGCCGCGGGCTGCTGCGACTGGCTGCCGCGGCGGGGGAGTCCGGCATCGGTCACTTCGTGAGAAGTGCTCGGGGACGGTCCCGGCCGGTCGAAGCCTACGCGTTCCTGGTCACTTGCGGGAGCGCTGGGAGCAGATTCCGTTTCCGTCTGGAAACCGGTTTCGTACGACCCTTCGAATGCGCTCTGAGCAGGCCACTCACCCTGGTGGGCATGGGGATCGAAGGAGCCGTCGTACTGCGGCTGCGGCGTCCCCTGAGGCTCAAAACCGGCCTCCGGATAGGCGTAGCCGTTCTGGTCGTACGAGGGCGCCCGGTCCTGTCCGTACGGCTGCTCCGGGTAAGCGGGCTGCTCGTACTGGGGCTGCGCGTACGGGTCCTGCGTGTACTGCTGCTGCTCGGTGTACTGGGGCTCCGAGTACGGCGCGGGATCCTGCACCTCGTCGCGGTACAGCGGCCGCTCGCCCACCTGGGCCTGAGCCTCCAGCTGCGCCCGCCGCTCCTCGCGTATCAGCGAGCGGTTGACCGGGTCCAGATCAGTCTGCGGCTCACCGGCGATCCCGTCGCCGTAGCGCGAGTCGTCGAAGCCGAGTTCGGCCGCCGTGCGCAGCGGGGCCGTCTGGATGGACGGCAGCTGCGGCTGCTGTGGCTGCTGCGGCTGCTCGGGAATGATCGAGGAGACCGTGAAGTCGTCGACGGGCAGTGCCTCGCCGCCGCCACCGTGGGTGATGGCGTCGGGGAGCATGACCAGCGACGTGGTGCCCGCCTGCTCGCCCGAGGGGCGGAGCTGGACGCGCACACCGTGCCGGTCGGCGAGGCGGCCGACCACGAAGAGGCCCATGCGCTGGGAGATCGCGGCGTCCACGGTCGGCGGGTTGGCCAGCTTGTGGTTGATGTCCGCGAAGTCCTCGGCGGTGAGGCCGATGCCCTTGTCGTGGATCTCGACCATCACGCGGCCGTCGGGCAGCCGGGTCGCGGTGACGCGGACCTTGGTCTGCGGCGAGGAGAACGTGGTGGCGTTCTCCAGCAGCTCGGCGAGCAGGTGCACGAGGTCGGTCACGGCCTGGCCGTGGATCTCGGACTCCGGAACGCCGGACAGTTCGATGCGCTCGTACGACTCCACCTCGGAGGAGGCGGCGCGGAGCACGTCGACCAGCGGGACCGGCTGGTTCCAGCGGCGACCGGGCTCCTCGCCGGCGAGGACCAGGAGGTTCTCGCCGTTGCGTCGCATACGGGTCGCCAGGTGGTCCAGCTTGAAGAGGCTCTCCAGCTGGTCCGGGTCGGCCTCGTTGTTCTCGAGGTCCGTGATCAGGGTCAGCTGGCCCTCGATGAGCGACTGGTTGCGCCGCGAGAGGTTGGTGAAGATCGCGTTGACGTTGCCCCGCAGCATGGCCTGCTCGGCCGCGAGCCTGACCGCCTCGCGGTGGACCTGGTCGAAGGCGCGGGCGACTTCGCCGATCTCGTCCTGCGTATTGATCGGGATGGGCTGTACGCGGGTGTCCACGCGGCCCGGATCCGTACGCGAGAGCTGGTCGACCAGCGACGGCAGGCGCTGCTCGGCTATGCCGAACGCGGCCGTACGCAGCTGGCGCATCGAGCGGCTCATCTGGCGCGCCATCATCCCGGCCAGGACGAAGGCGGCGAGCAGCGCGATCACGACGATGGCGCCGTTGGTGATGGCGTCGGTCTTCGCGGAGTCGGAGATCGCTGCGGCCTCGTCCACGGCCTTGGTGACCAGGCCGTTCTCGATTTCGCTGTAGCCGTCGAACTTGGCGGTGGAGGCGGCCGTCCAGGTCTGCGCCGTGATGCCCTTGGCCTTCAGGGCCGAAGGCTTCTGGCCCTTGCCGATCTCCGCGGCCATGCCGTCGAAGACCGAACCGTTCTTCGACGGCGGTGCGACGAAGGGGACACCGGCGGCATCGGCCTGCTGCTTGGCGGCCGTGAGCTGCTTGGCGCCCTCGGCGGCCTTGCCCTTCATGACCTGGATGAGCTTGTCGGTGTCCGACTGCGTGCCGCCGGAGGTGTACTCGCCCAGAGCGATCTGCTCCAGGTAGTTGTACGAGTTGAAGGCGACGGCCTGCGCGCGGAAGGTGTCCTGCTCCTGGCTCGGGCGCAGCAGCAGGTGCAGGCCGATGGAGCGCTGCAGCGACTCGGCGGCCTTGGCCAGCTCGATCGCGTAGACGGTACGGCCGTAGCTGGTGATGTTGCCGGTGCCGAGGCCGAGTTCGTTGGAGAACTCCATCAGCGAGTGCTGGACCTTGACGTAACCCTCTTCGGTCTTCACCGGGTCGAGGGCTTCGGCGTACGCCGCCTTGCGCAGCGCGGCGAGCTTCGGCTCCTCACCGCGGAAGAGGCTGAGACGCCGTTCCAGGCCCTGCTTCTTGGGCATGGACTGCACGGCGGTGTTGAACTTCTCCGCCGCGCTGTCGGTGGCCGCGTACGCCTTCGTGACGACGGGGCTGGTGCGCTGGGAGGAGAGCAGCGGCGCGGCGGTGAGGTCACGCTCGTTGAGCAGCGCCTGACCGTACTCGGAGGCCGCGCGCACGATGAGCGCGGTCTTCTCGGCGTCCTGCGCCTCGTTCCAGGTGTCCACCGATCCCTTGACCTGGAAGCCGCCCATGACGAGGCCGACCAGCACGGGGACCAGCAGGATGGCGTTGAGCTTTGTCGGCACCCGCCAGTTGCGCGGCGCCAGCCGGCTCGTGGAGCCGCCTGCCACGGGCGCGGGTATGTCCGCAGCCGACACCGCTTCGCGCGGCGGCGGGGTGAAGTTCCCTCGCGCCTGCTGCGTAGCGGAGCCGTTCTTGCTTCGCCTCACTCGACCAACAACCTCTCGGCACCGTATTACTGCTCAGTTCGTCGCATTGCAGCACGTCAGAGGGTGTCGTTCCAAACAGCCGGAACCAGCCATTCCGAGTGGTGCACGCCTCAGATAAAACGGTCATAAAGAGCGAGCCCCGGCAAAAAGCGGGTCAGTTGTGAGCGCAGCGACACCGAGCGACCGCAATGGGTGGCCAGGACGTGCGAATTCTCTCTCGAAACGTTATGAACACAGGGGCGGATCGTGTCAAAGGACACAGTCCGCCCCTAGTCGTCTACGACAACTGCCGTATCGGAAAAGCTACTTGAGACGTGCCATCAGTGCGTGCTCGACGAGCGTGATGAGTCCGCTCTTTGCATCAGCACGGTGCCGCGCGTCGGTGGTGATGATCGGGGAGTCGGGGCCGATCTGCAGGGCCTCGCGCACCTCGTCGGGGGTGTACGGCTGGTGTCCGTCGAAGCCGTTGAGGGCGATGACGAACGGCAGTCCGCTGTTCTCGAAGTAGTCGACCGCGGGGAAGCAGTCGGAGAGACGGCGGGTGTCCACCAGCACGATGGCACCGATCGCGCCGCGCACCAGGTCGTCCCACATGAACCAGAAGCGGTCCTGTCCGGGCGTACCGAAGAGGTACAGGATCAGGTCCTGGTCCAGGGTGATGCGCCCGAAGTCCATGGCGACGGTGGTCGTCGTCTTGTCCCCGGTGTGCGTGAGGTCGTCGATGCCGGCCGAAGCGGACGTCATCACGGCTTCCGTACGCAGCGGATTGATCTCCGAGACGGCGCCGACGAACGTGGTCTTGCCCACGCCGAAGCCGCCCGCCACCACGATCTTCGCGGAGGTGGTGGAGCGGGTCGCGCCACCACCGGCACCGCTAGAGCTTGCGAAGTCCACTGAGCACCCTTTCGAGCAGTGTCACGTCTGGCGTGCCGCCGGCCTCGCCGTTGCCCGGCTGGTGGATGGCCACCATGCCGGCCTCCGCCAGGTCGGCGACGAGAATGCGGGCCACACCGAGCGGCATCGACAGCAGCGCCGAGACCTCGGCCACCGACTTGACCTCACGGCACAGGTGGCAGATCCGCTGGTGCTCGGGGAGCAGCCCCGCAAGGTGCGCCGGGTCGGCCGTGGTGCTGACCAGCGCTTCTATCGCGAGCTGGTAGCGCGGCCTGGTCCGGCCGCCGGTCATCGCGTACGGACGTACCAGCGGCTGGTCGCCCTCACTGTCGTACGACGCGTCGTGCAACGCGCCGTACGGATCGTGTGAGGCGGGTGGCGGGGTCATGGATCCTCCGGGCGGGGACAGCAGGGGGTCGGCTTGCCGTCTGACTTGGCCGGTGGGGGGAGGGTTGCGGCCGGACGGATTGAGGCGAACGTACGGGCAAAACCTGTGAGTTGAGGGTGCGGCCTAGTGGAGAAGGCTTCCCTGGAGCTCGGCGCGCAGGTCCGGGGTGAGGACACTGCCCGCGCGGTCGACCAGGAGGGCCATCTCGTAGCCGACCAGACCGATGTCGCACTCGGGGTGCGAGAGCACCGCGAGCGAGGAACCGTCGGAGACCGACATCAGGAAGAGGAAACCGCGCTCCATCTCCACGACGGTCTGGGCGACCGTGCCGCCCTCGAAGATGCGGGACGCGCCCGCGGTCAGCGAGGTCAGGCCGGAGGCGACAGCCGCCAGCTGGTCCGCGCGGTCACGGGGAAAACCTTCGGACATGGCGAGGAGCAGTCCGTCGGCGGAGACCACCNNCTGCGCCGCCTGGCTCATCGGACTCAACTAGTGCTCCTGCTGGTGAGAGGGGCCGTTTCCGGCGTTGCGACCCTGCTGGATGCCGCGTCGGAGATTGGTCAGCCGGCCGCGTACGTCGTCTGGCGCACGGGAAACCTGCGGACCGGCCTGGTGGGCCTGCTGCTGTGCGGTGCCCGCGACCAGATTGGCCCGCGGTACCCGACGGGGCAGACCGGAGGTGGTGACACCGCCGGCTGCGGGCTTCTTGGCCCGCTCGGCCTGCCGTACGAGCTCGTCGTTGGGCGAAGCGCGCCAGGTGGGGGCCGCGTTGCCCTGGTTGGCCGGAGCGCCGGCCGGAGCCGTATCGCGCCGGGGCATCGGGGGAGTGACCGCGGCGGGCTGCTGCGGTACGGACGGAGCCTGTGGCTCCGGTGCTGCCTGGCCGCCCTGGGGGGAGCGGAACCAGTTCGTCTCAAGGGTGTCGTACAGCGGCGTACGGCCGTCACCGGGCTGGGAGGCCGGCGGCAGCGCCTCCTGCTGGGG
>NZ_JAFLRJ010001030.1 GCF_017315755.1 Streptomyces beijiangensis | reverse complement strand
GTGTCGAGGAGGGTGATCCGGATGCCCGCCTCGGCGGCCGCCGCGATCAGCGCCTCGCCCATGGCGTTCGGGTCGTCGTAGGGCGTGCCGCCCGGCGCGTGGTGGAGATAGTGGAACTCGCCCACGGCGGTGATCCCGGCGAGCGCCATCTCCGCGTACACGGCGCGCGCGAGAGTGAAGTAGGAGTCCGGGGTGAGGCGGGAGGCCACCCCGTACATCACCTCGCGCCAGGTC
>NZ_JAFLRJ010001029.1 GCF_017315755.1 Streptomyces beijiangensis | reverse complement strand
AGTTAATGGAACGATTTACAGAGGAAAAAAATATGCTGTTAATAAGATGTTCAAACAGCAAGTGAAAGGAGCCAAAAAGTGATGATGATTACAGTAAAAATACGCCATACTGCTGAAACCGAAGGCACAGACATAGGTGACTTCACTCCTGCTGAACTCGAAAGCATCGTCCAGACGATCAGAAAATACGGAGCTTGGCTTTCACCTGATGCCGACACAGATGATTATAAAT
>NZ_JAFLRJ010001028.1 GCF_017315755.1 Streptomyces beijiangensis | reverse complement strand
CAGCAGATCACTTTCGGTCCGGTCGACAGCCTCGACCCCCATCCATGCCGAACCTGTGGCCTGCACCCGCAGAACGCCTTGCCGACCGGTCAGCGCGGGCACCAGCACACGGGCAGTTCGTACCCGCTGATCCTCGTCACCAGCCAGCACCGCAAGAACCAGGGCACTTCTCCCCGAACGAGAGCGCAGCAGCGGATCCCGAGCATCCCAATAGGAAGCAACGGACCGCACCCCCTCCAAACGGGCCAAGCGGGC
>NZ_JAFLRJ010001027.1 GCF_017315755.1 Streptomyces beijiangensis | reverse complement strand
CGCGATCCGGATCGCGACGGTCGAGCCCAGGGGGACGAGGCGAAGGGTGGTGACCACCTGCTTGGCGTGCTGGACGGCGCGGGTGCCGGCCGAGGTATTGCCGTAGCTGACGAAGCCGACCGGCTTCCAGGCCCACTCGGGGCCCAGGTAGTCGAGTGCGTTCTTCAGGGTCGCGGGCATCCCGTAGTTGTATTCCGGCGTCACGACGACGAAGCCGTCGGCCTCGGCGACGATCGCGCTCCACCGGCGCGTGTGCTCTTGGTGGTAGATGCCGGTCGACGGGTGCTCCTCCTCGTCCAGGAAGGGCAGTTGGAGATCGCCGATGGCCAGCGGCACGAGGTCCGCATCCAGCGTGCGGGCGCACGGTGCGAGCGTCTCGGCCAGCCACTCGCCGACGGC
>NZ_JAFLRJ010001026.1 GCF_017315755.1 Streptomyces beijiangensis | reverse complement strand
GGCGCCCGCATCGTCGCCACCGCCTCGATCGCCGGTATCGCGGGCAACGTGGGCCAGACCAACTACGCGGCGAGCAAGGCGGGGATCATCGGGCTCGTCCGGGCGATGGCTCCGCGGCTGACGGAGCAGGGGATCACGATCAACGCGGTGGCGCCGGGCTTCATCGAGACGAACATGACGGCGGCGGTCCCGCTCTTCATCCGGGAGGCGGGACGCAGGATGAACTCCCTCGGGCAGG
>NZ_JAFLRJ010001025.1 GCF_017315755.1 Streptomyces beijiangensis | reverse complement strand
CGGGCTCGGTCCGTACTGGAAGCGGGGCGTCGAGGCCTCCGAGGCGAGCGGGGTGCGGGTCGGCTGGGGGAACGAGAGCGACCTGGGGGACTTCCACGCGCTGTACGCCCGTGACGCCGCCCGCGGGCGCTTCGCGCCGCGTCCGGTGCAGTACTTCCGGCGGATGTGGGACGCACTGAACGCGGACGGGGCCGACGGGCTGCGGCTGTACCTCGCCGAGTACGACGGGGAGGCCGTGGCGGCCGCGCTGATGACCCTGTCGGGCGCGACGGTGCGGCATGCGTACAGCGGGCCCGCCGTACGCCACCGGGAACTGCGGCCCAGCTGCGCGCTGCACTGGCGGATGCTGTGCGACGCGCATGCGATGGGCGCGGACTCCTACGAACTGGGCGGGGTCTCGGACGGGTTGGAGGAGGG
>NZ_JAFLRJ010001024.1 GCF_017315755.1 Streptomyces beijiangensis | reverse complement strand
CGTTCCACTGCGCGAAGAGCTTCGCGTCCCGGAAGCCCTCGGCGGCGGAGTGCGAGGCCCAGGCGACGATCAGCAGGTAGGTGGTGCGGCTGCCGGTCTGGCGCAGCAGGTCCACGAAGTAGCAGCCTTCGGCCTTGACGATGATCTCCTGAGCCGCCTCGAAGGCCTGCTCGAACTGCTCGCTCTGGCCGTCTGCCACGGTGAGCAGCGCGTGTTCGACATTCACTGGGATTCCCCTTGTTCTTGGTTCGGTGTTGACCGGAGTGGGGCGATATCGCGCCTAAATGCTCTTGCCGGTCGGGACGGGCTTGGCCGTCGCATCCGGAGCCTCGCTGCCGTCCTCGGCGGGACCAGCGGGCCGACCACCGGCGCCGG
>NZ_JAFLRJ010001023.1 GCF_017315755.1 Streptomyces beijiangensis | reverse complement strand
GAGCGCGGTGTGCGCGCCTCGGTCGCCAAGGCCACGGAGGCTCCCCGTTGATGCACCGGCCGTTGACGCACTGGCAGACGAGAAGCCGCCGGGGCCTGGCAGCCCTGCTCGCAGCAGCCGCTGTGGCCGTGCTGCCCGCAGCTCCCGCCCACGCCGACTCCATCCGCACCCAGCAGTGGGAGCTCGACGCGATGCACGCCCCGCAGGTATGGCAGACCACCAAGGGCAAGGGCATCACCGTCGCCGTCCTGGACACCGGTGTCGACGGCAGC
>NZ_JAFLRJ010001022.1 GCF_017315755.1 Streptomyces beijiangensis | reverse complement strand
GGTCGACGGCTATGCCGGTCAGCTTCTCCCAGGTGGCCACGGTGCAGCCGGGACCGCCGTGCTGGAGGCTCGTGTTGATGGTCTCCGTACTGGTCGCGGGGTAGACCGTGCCGTCGGTGCCGGTGCACTTCGGGATAGTGACGCGGGTGTCGCGCGGCACGCTCACGACGGTCATGCTCTTACGGTCCGCCGAGACGTGCAGC
>NZ_JAFLRJ010001021.1 GCF_017315755.1 Streptomyces beijiangensis | reverse complement strand
CCCCCACCGTCCCCGGCAGGAAGTCCGCGATCCGCTCCGGGGTCCAGGCCCCGCCCTCCGCGTACCCCGCCCGAAGCTCCCGCGGCTGCGCCCACACCGCGATCTTCGGGCCGGCGATCGTGTAGACCTGCCCGGTGATCTTCTCTTCCCGGGCCCGGTCGCTCAGCAGATACGTGACGAGCGCCGCCACATCCTCCGGCTCCCCGATCTCCTTCAGCTCCATCGGTACGTTCGCCGACATCCGCGTCCGCGCCACCGGCGCCACCGCGTTCGCCG
>NZ_JAFLRJ010000105.1 GCF_017315755.1 Streptomyces beijiangensis | reverse complement strand
GTCCACGTGGAGATCGGCGGCCTGGCGGTTGCGCCTGTCCGCCGATCTCCACGTGGACGACCGCGACCGGTTTGGCCGGGGCGCCGGCCGCCGCTTCGCGCAGTGCCGCGCCGAGGATCTCGCCGTCGCCCATCTCCGTCATGCCGTTCTCGCCGACCCAGGGGATCGCGGTCACCACGACCGCGTCGCAGCCGTCGTCGGCGAGCGCCTCGGCGAGTGCCACGCGGAAGTCCTGGGGCGTCGCGGACGTCGTCAGATCGCGCGGCGGGAGCGGGCGGAGGCGCTCGGTGAGGCAGGCGTCGTACGTGAGGAGCCCGAGGGACTCGGAGTTGCCGAGGATCGCGACCCGCGGCCCCTCGGGAAGCGGCTGGCCGGCCAGCAGGACTCCGGCGTCGACGAGTTCGGTGACCGTGTCGACGCGGATCACACCCGCCTGGCGCAGCAGCGCGGAGACCGTGGCGTCGGGGACGCGGGTGACGGGCACCGCGTGGCCGGGCGGCGCGGAGCCGCTGTGCCGGGCGCCCTTGACCACCACGACCGGCTTCACCGCTGCGGTGCGCCGGGCGAGGCGGGTGAACTTGCGGGGGTTGCCGATCGATTCGAGGTAGAGGAGGACGACATCGGTGTCGGGGTCGTCGTACCAGTACTGCAGGAAGTCGTTGCCCGAGACGTCCGCGCGGTTGCCGGATGAGATGAAGGAGGAGAGACCCGCGCCCCTGCGGTACAGGCCGGAGAGGAGCGCGATGCCGATCGCGCCCGACTGGGTGAAGAGGCCGATACGGCCCGGCGCCGGGGACTCGGGGGCCAGCGAGGCGTTGAGATGGACCGCGTCGGAGGTGTTGATCAGGCCGAAGGCGTTCGGGCCGATGATGCGCATGCCGTACGAACGGGCCTGGCGCACCAGCTCGCGCTGGCGCTCCCTTCCTTCGGGGCCGCTCTCCGCGTAACCGGCGGAGATGACGACAAGGCCCTGGACCCCGCTCTCCCCGCAGTCGGCCACAACCCCGGGGACGTGCTCGGCGGGGACGGCGACGACCGCCAGGTCGACCGGCTCGCCGATCGCGGCGACGGAGCGGTACGCGGGGACGCCGTCCACCTCGGTGACGTCCGCGGGGAAGAACTTGTTGACCGCGTACGTGACGCCGCTGAAGCCGGAGGCGAGCAGATTGCGCAGGACCGTGCGGCCCACTCCCCCAGGTGCGCGGCCCGTGCCGACGACCGCGACCGAGCGGGGGGCGAGCAGCCGCTGCACCGAGCGGGCCTCGGCCCGCTGTTCGCGCGCCCGCTGGACGGCGAGGGACGCGGCGGTGGGCTCCAGGTCGAGGGTCAGATGGACCGAGCCGTCCTCGAAGCTGCGCCGCTGCTCGTATCCGGCGTCCGTGAAGACCTTGATCATCTTGTTGTTGGCGGGCAGCACCTCGGCGATGAAGCGGTGCACGTCGCGTTCGCGTGCGACTGCCGCGATGTGCTCCAGGAGGGCTGATGCGACGCCTCTGCCCTGGTGCGCGTCCTGGACGAGGAAGGCGACCTCGGCCTCGCCCGTGCCGATCCGGTCGAAGCGGACGGTGGCGATGAACTCTCCGCCGATCGTCGCCGCCAGACCCACCCGGTCGACGTAGTCGTGGTGGGTGAAACGGTGCACGTCCTTGGCGGACAGCCGCGGGTAGGGCGCGAAGAAGCGGTAGTACTTCGACTCGTCCGAGACCTGTTCGTAGAAGCTGACCAGCCGCTCGGCGTCGTCGGGGGCGATCGGCCTGATCCGCGCGGTACCGCCGTCGCGCAGCACGACATCGGCTTCCCAGTGCGCCGGGTACGCCTGGTACGAGTTCACTGCGACTCACCTCGCGAAGGCGACGGGGCACAGTGGGCTCGCCTGCTCCGCCGCGGTAGCGGCTGATGCAGCGGTCGGCCGGGGGTCCGGGGGTTGTCCCCCGGGAAACACAGCATGGGGAGAGCCTACGGGTCGCGGAGCGGGTCGGGCCGGTGCAGGCTGGGCCACATCATCCCGCACCCGTGGTTGAATGGTCTAGACAACAGTCAGAGAACTTGAAGGGCAACACCATGGCTGAGCGCCGCGTAAATGTCGGTTGGGCCGAGGGTCTGCACGCCCGTCCCGCCTCCATCTTCGTCCGTGCCGCCACGGCCTCCGGCGTCCCGGTGACGATCGCCAAGGCCGACGGCAACCCCGTCAACGCCGCATCGATGCTCGCGGTGCTCGGCCTGGGTGCACAGGGCAACGAGGAGATCGTGCTCGCTTCGGACGCCGAGGGTGCGGACGCCGCCCTCGACCGTCTGGCGAAGCTGGTCGCCGAGGGTCTCGAGGAACTCCCCGAGACCGTCTGAAAGACAGTCCGAGAGACCGTCTGAATTTCGCACACCGAAGCCGCTCCGCCTGAATTACGGCGGGGCGGTTTCGGCATTCTCCGAACCTGATCGGGGCAGCAGGAAATAGAGGCATGGAATTGCCTCTTCTTTGTATACGGCGCGACTGTTAATGCGAACCGCCCACGGTGTTTACAGCATGTTGCGAAGTCCTCACACGATTGCCTTCGGAGCGGCGCAACCGGTGTGCGGCACTCACCCGCTCCGCGTGCAGCGCGGTCAGCGCCCTGGCCCGCTCCGCGTCCCCGCGCGCCACGGCGTCGACGATCGCACCGTGTTCCGCCCAGGAGTCGACAGGGCGCACGGGCTGCTCGACGGCGTACATCCAGGCGATCTTGTGCCGCAGCTGGGTCAGCAGCGCGGTCAGAGGCGGACTGCCCGAGGCCTGCGCGAGCGTCTCGTGGAACCAGCCGCCGAGTGAGCGCAGATCCTCGCCCTGCCCCCGTCTGGCCCGCTCCTGCCCCAGCCTGACCAGGCCGCGGAGGACTTTGAGGTGTGCCTCGGTGCGTCGCTGGGCCGCCCGGGCCGCGCCCATCGGCTCCAGCAGCAGCCGCATCTCCAGGAGGTCGGCCGCCTCCTGCTCCGTGGGTTCGGCGACGCAGGCGCCGGCATGGCGGCGGGTGAGCACGAAACCCTCGGACTCCAGGGTCCGCAGCGCTTCGCGCACCGGGACGCGCGAGACCCCGTACCTGCGGGCGAGGACTTCCTCGGTGAGCCGGCTGCCGCGCGCGAACACACCGGAAACGATGTCGTCACGGATCGCCGTGCATACCGCGTGCGCCGGAATGCGCATCACCGAACCTCCGCCTTAATCCCCGCGAAACGCGGTCGATCGACGCCTGTTCGGCGACTCTATTGCAGCAGAGGTGAATTTCCGATGGCAGCCGGTTAATCATGGATATCTTTTGGCCACGGACAGACACGCGGAAGGCCCCGGCGCACAAGCGACGGGGCCTTCCGGTGGAGCGGGTGGAGCAGGTCGAGCAGGTGTCAGACGTTCACGTTGTGCGAGCGCAGGTACGCGACGGGGTCGATGTCCGAGCCGTACTCGGCAGTCGTACGGGCCTCGAAGTGGAGGTGCGGGCCCGTGGCGTTGCCGGTGGCGCCGGAGAGGCCGATCTGCTGGCCGGGGGTGACGGTGTCACCGACCGAGACGCCGAGCGACGAGAGGTGGCCGTACTGCGTGTACAGACCGTCGTTCATCTTGATGACGATGTTGTTGCCGTACGCGCCGCCCCAGCCGGCCTCGACGACGGTGCCGGAGCCGACCGCGTGGACCGAGGTGCCGGACGCGGCGTGGAAGTCGATGCCGGTGTGGCTGCCGGAGGACCAGAGGCCGGAGCTGGCCTGGTACGGGGTGGAGACGTAGGAGTCCGATATCGGAGCCACGTAGGTGTTCAGGCGCTTGCGCTCGGCGTCGCGGGCGGCGCGCTCCTTGGCCTCGCGCTCCTGCTTCGCCTTGGCGGCGGCCTTCGCCCTGGCCTCGGCGGCGCGCGCCTCGGCCTTCGCCTTGGCTTCGGCAGCGGCCTTGGCCGTGGCGGCCTCGTGCTTCTGCGCGGCGGCCTGGGCGTCGATGTGGACGGCGAGGGAGTCGCCGATGACGATGGTCTGGGCGAGGCCGGTGGTGTCGACGGCCGGGGCCGCGGCTTCGGCGGCCATGGCCGGAGCGGCCAGGCTTCCCACGACGCCGGTGGTGGCGAGGGCGGCGGCACCCGCGAAGGTCGCGGTCCTGCGCGTCAGGCGGTTCGGGGCACGGTGCTTACCGGTAGGGCGGGCGAACGCCATGAAGGGGTGGGTCCTTTCCTTCCTTCTCGCCTACCGGGTTAGCTGACGGGTTCGGAGCAGGAAGGTCTCCTACGGGCCCGCGCCTTGCGGCTGGGTCCGATTCACCCCAGGGACTGAGTGGGTCCCCGGCTCCCCAGGCTCGCGCCTGACGGGGACTCGGCGATCGCTGTCCGGGGCCGCGGCTGCGGCTTACGTACGACGAACAGCGGGATTGACCGTAAGCGGTCCGTCTTCCCGGAACCAAACAGACAGCAGCTTTTGTAGCGCACGCCACAGGACATCAAGGCAACCTCTCCAATAAAACGGACATAAGAGAGAACCCCGGCAGCGAAATAGCTGCCGGGGTCACCTTTGTGACTGTTTGCCGATCAGCCCGTGACGACGGTCACTTCGCCGATCCCCAGCTCCCTGACGGGCTCCGCGATCTGTGCCGCGTCCCCGACGAGGACCGTGACGAGGCGGTCCTCGGGGAAGGCGTTGACGACCGCGGCGGTCGCCTCGACCGTCCCGGTCTCGGCCAGACGCGCGTACAGCTGCGCCTGGAAGTCGTCCGGGAGGTGCTGCTCGACCTGGTCGGCGAGCGTGCCCGCGACCGCTGCGGCCGTCTCGTACTTCAGCGGTGCGACACCCACCAGGTTCTGTACGGCGGTCTCGCGCTCCGCGTCGGTGAGACCCTCGGCGGCGAGCGTGCGCAGCACCGTCCAGAGGTCGCCCAGCGCCGGTCCGGTGGACGCGGTGTCCACCGAGCCGCTGATGGCCAGCATGGAGGCGCCGGTCCCGTCGGGGGCGGAGCGCAGCACCTGGCCGAAGGCCCGTACGCCGTAGGTGTAGCCCTTCTCCTCGCGCAGGACGCGGTCCAGGCGGGAGGTGAGCGTGCCGCCGAGGCAGTACGTACCGAGCACCTGGGCGGCCCAGACACGGTCGTGCCGGTCCGCGCCGAGGCGCCCGATCAGCAGCTGGGTCTGTACGGCGCCGGGGCGGTCCACGATGATCACGCGGCCCCGGTCGTCGCCGGTGATCGGCGGGGCGGGGCGCGGGGACGCGGTGTTGCCCGTCCAGTCGCCGAGGGTCTCGGCGAGCAGCGCGTCCAGGTCGACGCCGGTGAGGTCGCCGACCACCACTGCGGTGGCCGTGGCGGGGCGGACGTACGCGTCGTAGAACGCGCGGACGCCGGCGGCGTCGATCCGCTTGACCGTCTCCTCGGTGCCCTGGCGGGGGCGCGACATGCGCAGCGTGGCCGGGAACAGCTCCTTGGAGAGCTGCTTGGCCGCGCGGCGGGCCGGGTTGGCCTGCTCGTGCGGGATCTCGTCGAGGCGGTTGCGCACCAGACGGCTGATCTCGCCGTCGGTGAAGGCCGGTGCGCGCAGTGCCTCGGCGAGCAGGCCGAGCGCCTTCGGCAGCCGGGAGACGGGGACCTCAAGGGAGACCCGTACGCCCGGGTGGTCGGCGTGCGCGTCCATGGTGGCGCCGCAGCGCTCCAGCTCCGCGGCGAACTCCTCGGCGGTGTGCTTGTCGGTGCCCTCGTTGAAGGCGCGCGACATGATCGTGGAGATGCCGTCGAGGCCGTCGGGCTCGGCGTCCAGGGGGGCATCGAGGTTGATCTCGACGGCCACCACCTGCTGGCCGGGGCGGTGGCACCGCAGCACGGTCAGGCCGTTGGGGAGCACGGAGCGCCCCGGGGCCGGGAAGGCCCAGGGCGTGGGGGTGCCAGGCTGGGGCTGCGGGTGGTACGTCATGCTCACGGCAGCGGTGTCGGTGGTCTCCGTCACTGGTCCGCCCCCTCTTCTTCTGCTTCTGCTGCGGAGTCGTCGGTCGCTTCGGGCGTGGTCGGCTCGTACACGAGGACCGCACGGTTGTCGGGGCGCAGACGCGCCTCGGCGACCGTCCGCACCTCTTCGGCCGTGATGTCGAGAACCCGCTGTACGGCGGTCAGCGCGAGCTGCGGGTCGCCGAACAGGACCGCGTAACGGCACAGTTCGTCGGCGCGTCCCGAGACCGTGCTCAGCCGGTCGAGCCACTCGCGCTCCAACTGGGCCTGAGCACGCTCCATCTCCTCGGCCGTGGGGCCCTCCGCGGCGAACCGGGCGAGCTCCTCGTCGACGGCCGTCTCGATCTGCGGGACCTCGACACCGCCCGACGTCTTGACGTCCAGCCAGCCCAGCGAGGGGGCGCCGGCCAGCCGCAGCAGGCCGAAGCCGGCCGCGACGGCCGTCTGGTCACGCCGGACCAGGCGGTTGTGCAGCAGCGAGGACTCGCCGCCGCCGAGGATGGTGAGCGCGATGTCCGCCGCGTCGCACTCGCGGGTGCCGTCCTGCGGAAGGCGGTACGCGGCCATCAGGGCGCGCGAGGGGACCTCCTCGCGGACCTCTTCGCGCAGCTGCTCGCCGATGGTGCCGGGGAGCGAGCCGTCACGCGGCGGCTGCTTGCCGTCGTGGGACGGGATGGAGCCGAAGTACTTCTCGACCCAGGCCAGCGTCTGCTCGGGATCGATGTCGCCGACGACCGAGAGCACCGCGTTGTTCGGCGCGTAGTTCGTACGGAAGAAAGCGCGCGCGTCCTCGAGGGTCGCGGCGTCCAGGTCGGCCATCGAGCCGATCGGCGTGTGGTGGTACGGGTGGCCCTCGGGGTAGGAGAGGGCGGTCAGCTTCTCGAACGCGGTGCCGTAGGGCACGTTGTCGTAACGCTGGCGACGCTCGTTCTTGACGACGTCCCGCTGGTTCTCCATCGACTCTTCGTCGAGCGCGGCGAGCAGCGAGCCCATCCGGTCCGCCTCGAGCCAGAGCGCGAGCTCCAGCTGATGGGCGGGCATCGTCTCGAAGTAGTTGGTGCGCTCGAAGCTGGTGGTGCCGTTCAGCGAGCCGCCGGCACCCTGCACCAGCTCGAAGTGGCCGTTGCCCTTCACCTGCCCGGAGCCCTGGAACATCAGGTGCTCGAAGAGGTGAGCCAGGCCCGTACGGCCCTTGACCTCGTGGCGCGAACCGACGTCGTACCAGAGGCAGACTGCGGCGACCGGGGTCAGGTGGTCCTCGGAGAGGACCACGCGCAGGCCATTGGCCAGCCTGTGTTCCGTTACTGTCAGGCCGCCGGAGGAGGCCTCGGCGGTGGCCGTGTGACCCATGGGCATGTACGTCCCTTCGATCGCGGTAAAGAGAAAAAGTGAAGTCCTGCCACTGTATGCAAGCGCACCGACAGCGCGCGAAGTTCCCGGGTCGCGGTCGGTGTTGTCAGTGGGACGGTCCACAATGGTCGGCGTCCCTACCTGACCAAGGCATGTGAAGGAGCCGCAGCAGCGATGGCCCGCCGCAGCACGAAGACCCCGCCGCCGGAGGACTTCGAGGAGAAGATCCTCGACATCGACGTGGTCGATGAAATGCAGGGCTCCTTCCTCGAGTACGCGTACTCGGTGATCTACTCCCGGGCCCTGCCGGACGCCCGGGACGGAATGAAGCCCGTCCACCGGCGCATCGTCTACCAAATGAACGAGATGGGGCTGCGCCGCGACCGCGGCTATGTGAAGTGCGCCCGTGTCGTCGGCGAAGTGATGGGCAAGCTGCACCCGCACGGTGACGCGTCGATCTACGACGCCCTGGTGCGGATGGCGCAGCCGTTCTCGATGCGGCTCCCGCTGGTCGACGGGCACGGCAACTTCGGCTCGCTCGGCAATGACGACCCGCCGGCCGCCATGCGGTACACCGAGTGCCGGATGGCCGACGCCACGACGCTGATGACCGAGTCCATCGACGAGGACACGGTCGATTTCTCGCCGAACTACGACGGCCAGGAGAACGAGCCGGGTGTACTTCCCGCCGCGTATCCGAACCTGCTGGTCAACGGTGCCACCGGGATCGCCGTCGGTATGGCGACGAACATGCCGCCGCACAACCTGGGCGAGGTCATCGCCGCCGCCCGCCATCTGATCAAGCACCCGGGCGCCGACCTCGAGACGCTGATGCGCTTCGTCCCCGGACCCGACCTGCCGACCGGCGGCAGGATCGTGGGGCTCACGGGCATCAGGGACGCGTACGCGTCGGGGCGCGGCACCTTCAAGATCCGTGCCACCGTCTCCGTGGAGGACGTCACCCCGCGCCGCAAGGGCCTCGTCGTCACCGAACTGCCCTTCACCGTCGGCCCCGAGAAGGTCACCGCCAAGATCAAGGACCTGGTCTCGGCGAAGAAGCTGCAGGGCATCGCGGACGTCAAGGACCTCACCGACCGCTCGCACGGGCTGCGTCTGGTCATCGAGGTCAAGAACGGCTTCGTCCCCGAGGCCGTCCTGGAGCAGCTCTTCAAGCTGACGCCGATGGAGGAGTCCTTCGGCATCAACAACGTGGCACTGGTGGACGGCCAGCCGCTGACCATGGGCCTCAAGGAGCTCCTGGAGGTCTATCTCGACCACCGCTTCGAGGTCGTGCGGCGCCGCAGCGAGTTCCGCCGCACCAAGCGGCGCAACCGGCTGCACCTGGTCGAGGGCCTGCTCGTCGCGCTGCTCGACATCGACGAGGTCATCCGTCTCATCCGCTCCAGCGACAACTCGTCGCAGGCCAAGGAGCGGCTGATCGAGCACTTCTCGCTCAGCGAGGTGCAGACGCAGTACATCCTGGACACCCCGCTGCGCCGCCTCACCAGGTTCGACAAGATCGAGCTGGAGAGCGAGCGCGACCGGCTGAACGGCGAGATCGAGGAACTGACCGCGATCCTGGACTCGGACAGCGAGCTGCGCAAGATCGTCTCGACCGAACTGGCCGCCGTGGCCAAGCAGTTCGGCACCGACCGGCGCACGGTCCTGATGGAGTCGGCGGGCGCTCCGGTGGCCGCCGTTTCGCTGGAGGTCGCCGACGACCCGTGCCGGGTCCTGATCTCGTCGACGGGGCTGCTGGCCCGTACGGCCAACGGCCAGCCGTTCTCCGAGGACTCCGGCAAGCGCGCCAAGCACGATGTGGTGATGTCGGCGGTGCCGGCCACGGCGCGCGGCGACGTGGGGGTGGTGACCTCGTCCGGGCGGCTGCTGCGGATCGCTGTGATCGACCTGCCGAAGCTGCCGGACACGGCGTCCGTGCCCAATCTGGCGGGCGGGGCGCAGATCTCGGAGTTCATCACGCTGGAGGACGGCGAGAGCGTCGTCTGTCTCACCACACTGGACGAGTCGTCACCCGGGCTCGCGATCGGTACGGAACAGGGCATCGTCAAGCGGGTCGTGCCCGACTACCCCGCCAACAAGGACGAGTTGGAGGTCATCGGCCTCAAGGACGGCGACCGGGTGGTCGGCGCGGCCGAACTGCGCACCGGCGAGGAAGACCTCGTCTTCATCACCGACGACGCCCAGCTGCTGCGGTATCCGGCGGGGCAGGTACGGCCGCAGGGCCGTCCGGCCGGCGGAATGGCCGGCGTCAAGCTGGCCGTCGGCGCCAAGGTGATCTCCTTCACCGTGGTGGACCCCGCGGTGGACGCGGTGGTCTTCACGGTCGCCGGATCGCACGGCACGCTGGACGATTCGGCGCAGACGGCGAAGCTCACACCGTTCGACCAGTACCCGCGCAAGGGCAGGGCCACCGGCGGGGTGCGCTGCCAGCGGTTCCTCAAGGGCGAGGACCTGCTGGTGCTGGCCTGGGCTGGTCCCGCTCCCGCGCGGGCGGCTTCGGCCAACGGCACCGCGGTGGAGCAGCTGCCCGAGCACGACCCGCGCCGCGACGGCTCCGGGATTCCGCTGCTCACGCCGGTGGCGGCGCTGGCCGGTCCGGCCTCGTAGCGCCTCGTCACGACGGAGTCAGTCCACGTACCGCAGGACGCCCCACATCGACTCGGGGCGGGCGTCCTGCGGTGCGGACTCCCGGCAGACGTCGAGCTCCTCACGGAGGGCGGCGGAGTCGATCCCGGAGCCGATGAGGACGAGCTGGGTGAGGTGCTCCTCGCCGGCGGCCCAGGCGCCCGGGTAGAAGCGCAGGAAGCGTCCGACGGCGTGGAGGGTGAACTTCCCCTCGTTCTCCGGGACTTCGAAGTGCACGAAGCCCTTGATCCGGTAGAGCCCCTCGGGCCTGCGGTCGAGGAACTCCATGAACCGGCGGGGATTCATCGGCTGGGCGGAGATGAACTCCACGCTCTCGTAGGCGGCGTGGAAGTGGCCGCTGTGATCCTCCTCGTCGGCCCGCAGGTCGTCGAAGGAGAGCTGCCCGACCCGCTCGCCCACGGCGCGGCGGTCGATGAGCAGCTCGGGGTCGATCTGTCCGTACGTGGTGCGGACGACCGGGGTCCCTGCACTGAGCTCCCCGACGGCCTTCAGCGTCCGCTCGATTCCAGCCTCGTCCGCCCGGTCGGCCTTGTTGAGCACGACGAGATCGGCGAGGGCGAGATGGCGGTCGGTCTCGGGGTGGCGGGTGCGGGTCGCGTCGAACTCGGCGGCGTCCAGCACCTGGACGAGGCCGCCGTACACGATGTCCGGGTTCTCGGCGGCCAGGATCATCTTGATGAGCTCCTGCGGCTCGGCCAGGCCGCTCGCCTCGATGACGATGACGTCGATGCGCAGCTCGGGGCGGGAGAGCCTGCCGAGATAGTCGTCGAGTTCGCTCGCGTCGACAGCGCAGCACAGACAGCCGTTGCCGAGGGAGACCATCGAGTCGACCTGTCCGGCCACGGTCATCGCGTCGATCTCGACGGCCCCGAAGTCATTGACGACGACACCGATGCGGGTGCCCCTGCTCTGCCTGAGGAGGTGATTGAGCAGGGTGGTCTTGCCGGAGCCGAGGAACCCGGCGAGGACGACGACGGGGACGGGTTTCCTGGGCATGAGGTCAGATCGTAGTGCAGTACGGTCTCGTCAATCCGACGCGAAGTAAACGATTGTTAGCGGCGCGTAACGGGCACACATCCGGCATGGCACGAGGCGCGACGGGCCATCGGACCTTCCGTGCGCCTCTCCTCCGCCTCCCCCGCCGGCCAGAGCCGCCCGGC
>NZ_JAFLRJ010001020.1 GCF_017315755.1 Streptomyces beijiangensis | reverse complement strand
GCGCGGCCCCCGGGCGGAGGAGTTCCTGGCAGAGGTGGAGTCGGGGGACGCCCAACTGGTGATGGCGCGGTGGACCGGCGCGTACAAACACGGCAATGAGCGCACGGCCCGCAACCACCCCAGAAACCGCGGCTGACCTTCAAGGAACTGTAAAGCCGACCCGCTCGTTGTTCCCGGCATGACCGCAATGACCCCAGGCTCGAACATCCCGCTCCCGACCACCCGCGTCGCGGTGGACGTGTCGGCACCGGTGCGGCTCGACGTGTCGGGCCTGCTGCTCACCGCCGACGGCAAAGTGCGCAACGACGACGACTTCATCTTCTACAACCAG
>NZ_JAFLRJ010001019.1 GCF_017315755.1 Streptomyces beijiangensis | reverse complement strand
CCATGTGGGTGTGGAAGATCGAGGTCACGAGGACTCCAGGGCGGCGAGCAGGCGGGGGGCGCGGACGTGCCCGGGCGGGGTGCGCCGGCAGCGGCGTGCGGCGGGGGTGCCGGGCAGCGGGGGCAGCAGGGCGGCGAGGACGGCGGTGCCCGCCGCGACGGCGAGCGGGGCGACGGGAGAGACGAGCACGGCGGTGAGGACCAGGACCAGGCGCAGGGCGCACTCCCCGAGGGCGCGGGCGAGGGCGGCGCGCGGGTGGGTCCCGCGTTCGCACCACAGCCGCAGCCGGTCGAAGGACCAGGCGGTGGCCCAGCCCATGAGCGGCCGGAAGACCAGCCGGTCGGCGACGGCACCGCAGCGGCCCCA
>NZ_JAFLRJ010001018.1 GCF_017315755.1 Streptomyces beijiangensis | reverse complement strand
CGCTCGCCCTGCTGGTGGCGGGCTCCTGGGGTGTCGGCGCGGTACGGCAGGCGGCCGCGGAGATACGCGACAGCGGCGTCGCCGTCCCCGTCGTGGTCTGCGGTCGCAACGAGGCACTGGCCGAACGCCTCTGCGCCGACGGCATCGAGCATGTCTTCGGCTGGGTCTGGGACATGCCGGAGCTGATGCACGCCTGCGACGTCCTGGTCCAGAACGCCGGCGGTCTCACCTCCCTGGAGGCGTTCGCCACCGGCCTGCCCACGGCCGGCTACCGCTGCATACCGGGCCACGGCCGGACCAACGCGGCCGCCCTCCAGGACGCGGGACTGGCGGCCTGGATACGACACCCGGCCGACCTCAAGCCCGTACTCCAGGCGCTCCTCGACGGCGAGACCGGAAAGCGCCAACGGGCCCGGGGTCTGGCCCTGTTCGCCGACACCCGCGGACCGGCCGAGAGCATAGCCATCCACTGTCTGCGGCCCACCGCCCCCACTTCACCCACCGC
>NZ_JAFLRJ010001017.1 GCF_017315755.1 Streptomyces beijiangensis | reverse complement strand
CTGCCGAGACCGCGGCGTTCCACGAGGCCCTGCGCCTGGCGGACCTGTGGCTGGACGGCGCGACCTCGCTGCCCTCGGGCGCGAGCACGGCCGTGGCCTGGAGCCGCGCCGACACGCTCGGCCACCGGGTCCACGAGCTCCTTCCACACCGGGAGGGTCGCCTCGACCCACTCGGCGCGGCCATGGGCGGCGTGCTGCCCGAGGAGATGCAGGCCATGGCGGGCCCGCTGCTC
>NZ_JAFLRJ010001016.1 GCF_017315755.1 Streptomyces beijiangensis | reverse complement strand
ACCGGGTCTCCCGCTGGCACGCGATGAGCGGGCGCTACACCGTCAGCCTGGTCATCGCCCATGTCTTCCTCATCATGTGGGGCTACGCCCTCCAGGCGGGCAAGAGCCTCGGCGACATCGTCCAGCAGACGATCACCTCGGTCGATCAGCTGCCGGACATGGGCAAGGCCGCCATCGGCACGGGTCTGCTGTTCGTGATCGCCTTCCTCTCGATCGGCCCGATCCGCCGCCGGCTGCCGTACGACAGCTGGTATCACGTGCACCTGCTGACGTACGCGGCGATGTACCTGACGTTCTGGCACCAGATCACCACCGGCAACGAGTTCGCCGTGGAGCCGTCCGCGAAGACCTTCCGGTACGGG
>NZ_JAFLRJ010001015.1 GCF_017315755.1 Streptomyces beijiangensis | reverse complement strand
CGAAGGACGACATCCTCGCCGGTTACCTCAACACCAGTTACTTCGGCCGCAACGCCTACGGCATCCAGGCCGCATCCCAGGCCTACTTCTCCAAGGACGCCGACCAGGTCACGCTCGCCCAGAGCGCCTACCTCGCCACACTCCTGAACGCACCGAGCGCCTACGACGTCGCCGCGCACCCCGAGAACAAGCCGCAGGCGAAGGCCCGCTGGCAGTACGTACTCGACGGAATGCTCAAGGAGAAGTGGATCACCCAGGCGCAGCACGACGCCGCGGCCTTCCCCGA
>NZ_JAFLRJ010001014.1 GCF_017315755.1 Streptomyces beijiangensis | reverse complement strand
CGCGGCGGCCGCCGCGCCCCTACGGCAGGTGCCTGCGCCACCACCGTCCCGCCCCGCCCGCGCGTCACCACGATCCCGCGCTGACGCAGCTCCTTGTACGCGGTCGCCACGGTCCCCGCGCCGACCCCGAGCTCGTCGGCGAGCCGCCGCACCGGAGGCAGGGCCTCGCCGGGCCCCAACCCGCCCTCGGCCACCACCTGCTCGACGGACGAAGCAATCCCCTTGGCCGTCGTACCACTGATCGCATATTGTGCTGCCACGTAATCAAGTATGTATCAATACAAAAACCCAAGTCAAGCGCGCCACATCGGCGCAAGGGGGAACAATGAGCTTCAGCCGTCGCAGGGCCGCACTGTACGCAGGGATACCAGGCGGCCGCGACGGCCGCCGCATGCTCTGGATCGCTCTGATCAACAAGGCGGGCACCGGCCTCTGGATGGGCGCGGCGGCCCTCTACTTCACCTTCGTCACCGGCCTGTCCGTCACCGAAGTCGGCCTGCTCATGGGCATCTCGGGAGCCGCAGGCATCGCGGGAGCCCCTCTCGCGGGCCACCTCGCCGACCGCTTCCCCGTCACCCGGGTCCTCGTCTCGGCGCAACTCCAGCAAGCCGTCGCCCTGCTGGCACTGCTCACCACCGACAACTTCTCCCTGCTTCTCCTCTACTCCGCCGTCGCCAGCCTCGCCGACCGCGGCTCCAATGTCCTCACCAAGCTGTACGCCACCCGTGTCGCGGGCCCCGACCGCACCCGGTACCAAGCAGTGCAGCGCACCGTCTCCAACGCCGGCTGGGCCATCGGCGGCCTGGCGGGAGCCGGCGCCCTCGCCGCCGGCACCACCCACGCCTACCAGGCCCTGCTCATCGGCAATGTCGTCAGCTTCGCCGCCGCGGCGGC
>NZ_JAFLRJ010001013.1 GCF_017315755.1 Streptomyces beijiangensis | reverse complement strand
ACCCCCGGACCCCCGGCCGGGACCCCGCACCGCGTGTCCAGCGCCACCGCCTGAAGCACGCTGTCAGTCCCGCCGCTTACTCTCGGTGCATGGAAGGCACTGCGTACACCCCGACCGACATCGAGCGCTGGGACCCCGAGCCCGACAAGCGCCCTGGCCGCACCGCCTTCCAGCGCGACCGCGCCCGCGTGCTGCACTCTTCCGCGCTGCGCCGCCTGGCGGGCAAGACCCAGGTCGTCACCCCCGGATCCAGGTCCCAGATCTGGGAC
>NZ_JAFLRJ010001012.1 GCF_017315755.1 Streptomyces beijiangensis | reverse complement strand
AGTTCAAGGCGTTCGCCGGCAAGCACGTGCGCGCGCTGCCGGTGCCGGACGTCTCCGGCCAGTCGCGCAAGTTCTTCGACCAGCTCGGTGACTACGCGGTCTCGCAGGGCGCCAAGGGCCTGGCGTGGGTGCGGGTGGCCGAGGACAGCTCACTGACCGGCCCGATCGCGAAGTTCCTGACGCAGGAGAACGTCGCGGAGCTGACCAAGCGGCTGTCCCTCGCTCCCGGCCACGCGGTGTTCTTCGGCGCGGGCGAGTTC
>NZ_JAFLRJ010000104.1 GCF_017315755.1 Streptomyces beijiangensis | reverse complement strand
CTCGCCAGCTTCTTGTCGGAGGCCGCCTTCGCGTCCGCCGCGTTGTTGGCGGACTCCGCAGACTTCTTGGCGGCCTCCGACAAGAAGCTGGCGAGTGAGTGGATCACGCCGGTCAGCAACTACACGCTGGGCTCGACCTTCGGGACCGGCGGCAACCTGTGGTCGAGCGGTTCGCACTCGGGCCAGGACTTCGTCGTTCCCTCCGGTACGGCGGTCAAGGCCGTGCACGGCGGCACTGTCGTCAAGGCCAGCAACAACCTGGACGGCGCCGGCGACGGTTCCGCGTACGGCAACGCGATCGTGATCAAGCACGACAACGGCACGTACTCCCAGTACGCGCACCTCACCTCGGCCGACGTCACCGTCGGTCAGACCGTCACGACCGGCCAGGTCATCGGCCACTCCGGTTCCACCGGCAACTCGACGGGCCCGCACCTGCACTTCGAGATCCGTACGACGCCCGACTACGGCTCCGGCGTCAACCCGGTCACCTTCCTGCGCAGCCAGGGCGTCACCGTGTGACGGTCGTAACCCCTGTGTGAGCCTGCACCACCAGCTCCGTGGCGACTTCGAGGACAGCCTTGCGCTTCTCCTCGGGGTCGCCTTTGGCGTCCTTGAGGACGAACATCCCGGCATGCATGGTGAAGAGCGCGCTCATGCAGCGGACCTGGTCGGTGAGTGAGGCGTCCGGAAGGATCATCAGGTCGCGGAGCGCGAACATCCGGTCCTTGAAGTTCTCGCCGACGCTCAGCTCGCGCACCGTGCCCTGGTTCTCCTGCATGAAGCGGAAGAGAGGGGAGGCGCCGGCGAGCGCCTCGCTGTAGCGGCGCAGGATCTCCTGCTTCGTCTCCAGGGTGCTCGGCTGTTCCTGTGCCCAGCTGATCAGCTCGTCGATCGGGGCGGTGAGGTCCCGGAAGAGGCTGATGAGGATGTCTTCCTTGGTCTTGAAGTGGTAGTAGAGCGCCGCTTTGGTGACGTCGAGTTTCTCCGCGATCTCCCGGAGCGAGGTCTTCTCGTACCCCTGCTCGACGAAGAGCTCCAGCGCTACGTCCTGGATGCGCTGCCGGGTGTTCCCTCTGGCCATCATGGACTCCGATACTTACTTGACGCCCGGCTAGTTACGGGTCTACCTTCCCCGAGTGTAGTCAGCTTGCCGGTCGGCAAGTAAGTACCAAATGGGGAGTGGTGGGGAAGATGGCCGGGACATCCAAAGCGGCAGAGGTGAAACCAGAGGCGAAGGACGGTCCGCAGCCGCGCAGCGTGCGGGTGGTGCTGTTCGCGCTGATGATCGCGATGCTGCTGGCCATGCTCGACAACATGATCGTGAACACCGCGATGCCGACCATCGTCGGCGAGCTCGGCGGTCTCGAACATCTGTCATGGGTCGTTACGGCGTACACCCTCGCCACCGCCGCCTCCACCCCGATCTGGGGAAAGATCGGCGACATGTACGGGCGCAAGGGCGCCTTCCTCACCTCGATCGTGGTCTTCCTCGTCGGGTCCGCGCTGAGCGGGATGGCGCAGGACATGGGCCAGCTGATCGGCTTTCGTGCCATTCAGGGGCTCGGCGCCGGCGGTCTGATGGTCGGCGTGATGGCGATCATCGGTGACCTGATACCGCCGCGGGAGCGCGGCAAGTACCAGGGCATGATGGCCGGGATCATGGCGCTCGCGATGATCGGCGGACCGCTGGTCGGCGGCACGATCACCGACCACCTCGGCTGGCGCTGGACCTTCTACATCAACCTGCCGCTCGGCGCGGTCGCGCTGGCCATGGTCACCGCCGTACTGCACCTGCCGAAGAAGCGGGGGCGCGGACGGATCGACTATCTGGGCACCGCGCTGCTCACCGTCGGGATCGTCTCCATCGTGCTGGTGACGACCTGGGGCGGTTCGCAGTACGAGTGGGGCTCCGCGATCATCATGGAGCTGATCTTCCTCGGCGTCGCCTCGATCGTCGGCTTCCTCTTCTGGGAGACCAAGGCCGCCGAGCCGGTCGTGCCGCTGCACATCTTCCGCAGCCGCAACTTCTCGGTGATGTCGGTCATCGGCTTCATGACCGGCTTCGTGATGTTCGGCGCGATGCTCTTCCTGCCGCTCTACCAGCAGTCCGTGCAGAGCGCGTCGGCGACCAACTCCGGTCTGCTTCTCATGCCGATGCTGCTCGCGATGATGGCCGTCTCGCTGATCGCGGGCCGCGTCACCACCAGCACCGGCAAGTACAAGATCTTCCCGATCGTGGGCGGCGCGCTGATGACAGTGGGCCTCTACCTGCTGTCGACGATGGACGTCTCGACCTCGCGCCTCACGACCGGCATCTACATGGCGGTGCTCGGCGCCGGCATGGGCTTCCTGATGCAGATCACCATGCTCGTCGCGCAGAACAGCGTGGAGCTGAAGGACATGGGCGTGGGATCCTCCACGACCACCCTCTTCCGTACGCTCGGATCCTCCTTCGGCGTCGCGATCATGGGCGCGCTCTTCACCAACCGGGTCAATGACGAGATGGCCTCGCGGCTCGGCAAGGCGGCGGGCGCGCTGCCAACGGCGACGCTGAACGCGGAGGGCCTGAAGAAGCTGCCGGTCCCGGTGCAGGAGGCGTACAAGTACGCGGTGTCCTCCGGCGTCCACGGCGGGTTCCTGCTCGGCGCGGGCATCGCGCTGGTGGTCTTCGTGGCGGCGTTCTTCGTCAAGGAGGTCGCGCTGCGCGGGGCCGGTACCCCGGCTCCCGCCGCACCGCAGGACAAGGACAAGGCCGAGCCTGAGGCCAAGGAGGCCAAGGAGGCCAACGAGGCCGAGGACAAGGTCGCGGTCGAGACGGCCTGATCCGGCTCTCCCCGAACTCCCCGCTCCACGACGACGGCCCCGGCGCACTCGCGCCGGGGCCGTAGTTTGTCGTCTGCCGCCCGTCGCCCGTCGCTGGGGCAGGGGCTCAGGGCCGCGCCCGAGGCAGCACCGGATAGCTGCCCGTGTTCGTCGGTGCATGCTCCGGCAGCCACAGCACCGCGATCGCGCCGCCCGACCCCCCCGAAACCGCAGCGCCCTCGGGCGCCGCGTTACGGAAAGTCAGCCGCGCCCCGAGTACCTTCGCCTGCCCGGCCGCGATGGTCAGCCCCAGGCCGTGCCCCTGCCCGGCCCGGTCGCTCGATCCCGTACGGAACCGGCTCGGCCCCTCCCGCAGCAGATCCTCGGGGAACCCGGGCCCGTGGTCCCGCACCCGTACGACCCGGCCCTCGACCGTGACCTCGACCGGCGCCGACCCGTGCTTGGCCGCGTTGCCCAGCAGATTGCCCAGGATCCGCTCAAGCCGGCGCGGGTCGGTATTGACCCACGACTCGTGCACCACCCGGACCTTGACCTCCGGGCCGAGCACCGCCACGCGCCGGCTGACGAACTCGCCCAGCGCGATCTCCTGCATCTCCGCCCGCTCCGAAGCGCTGTCGAGCCGCGCCACTTCCAGTACGTCCTCGACCAGCGTCCGCAGGGCCTGCGCCCGGTTGCGTACCAGCTCCGTCGGACGACCCGGCGGCAGCAGCTCCGCCGCCGTGAGGAGTCCGGTGACCGGCGTCCGCAGCTCGTGCGCGATGTCCGCGGTGACCCGGCGCTCGGCGGCCACCCGCTCCTGCAGGGTGTCGGTCAACGCGTCGACCGCGCGCGCCAGTTCATCGGTCTCGTCGCGTACGACGCCGCCGATCGCGTCCCGCACCCGTACATCCGTCTGCCCCTGCGCGACCTTCCCGGCCGCTGCCGCCGCCTTCCGCAGCCGCCGCGAGAGCTGTCCGCCGATCAGTACGCCCAGCGCACAGCCGCCTATGACGACCGACACCGAGCCGATGACCAGGGCCCGGTCGAGGTCACTGAGCACGCCCGCGCTGTCCCGGTAGACGTTGTGCACGGAGAGCACGTCGCCGTTGGGGAGCGGGGAGGCGGCCCAGACGTCGGGCGCGCTGGTGTGGTGCTCGTCGACGAAGGTCGAGCGCCGGTGCGCATTGGCCTTCGAGCGCAGCGGCTTGGGCAGCAGCGGGTCGTTGATCTTCGCCCCGAGCGCCTGGGTCTTCTTGTTCGGGTCGTACAGCCGCTGCGCCCAGTCGAGGCGCCCCAGCTGGGTGTCGCGCGCGTTGTCGAGCATCGAGACCCGTGCCGCGTTGTGCACGACGAGACTGAGGGTGATCGCGACGAGCGCGCCGACGGCCGCGATCGCGATGGAGATCTTCCAGCGGACACCGGTCCGCAGGGCCAGATGTCTCATTCCACGTGTCTCATTCCGCGGGCCTCATGCCTTGAGCTTGTAGCCGAAGCCGCGGACGGTCTCGATCCGGTCCTGGCCGATCTTGGTCCGCAGCCGCTGGACATGGACGTCCACGACCCGGGTGTCGCCGCCCCAGCCGTAGTCCCAGACCCGCTCCAGGAGCTTGTCGCGCGAGAGTACGGTGCCGGGCGCCGAGGAGAATTCGAGCAGCAGCCGCATCTCGGTCGGCGTGAGCGCCACCGGCTCGCCCGCCTTCCGTACCTCCATGCCCTCCGTGTCGACCTCCACGTCGCCGAAGACCAGCACCCCGCGCTCGTCGAGCCCGGCGCCGTCGTCGGCGCCCGCGGCCCCGCCCGCATGGCCGAAGCGGCGCAGCACTGCGCGGATACGGGCGACCAGGACCGCGCCGTCGAAGGGCTTGGTCACGTAGTCGTCGGCCCCGGCCTCCAGGCCGAGCACCACGTCGATGGAGTCGGCGCGCGCGGACAGCATGATCACAGGGACGGTCGACTCGTCGCGGATACGGCGGCAGAGGCTGACGCCGTCCAGGCCGGGCACCATCACGTCGAGCAGGGCGATGTCGGGGCGGTTCGCGCGGAAGGCCTCAAGACCGGAGAGCCCGTCCGGCATGGCGGTGACCTCGAAGCCGTCGCGCTCCAGCGCCAGCTGGGTCGCCTCGCGGATCACATCGTCGTCCTCGACGAAGAGGACATGGGTCTCGGCCATGGGTCGGGCTGCCTTCTCAGTTGTCCGTCGTCGGAGCGCTGGTCGCGGTCCCGTCTCCGCTGCTGACCGCCTTCGAGAAGTCGGTGTGCACCGAATCCGTCTCCGCGAACCTACCCGCGGACCAGTGGTAGGTGATCACGTCCTCGCTGGAGGAGTACCCCATCGCGTCACCCTTCGTGTACTGCTGCTTCGTGACGACGAGGTCTCCGCGGTCGATCTCGGAGTACACCGGGGGCTCCTCGGCGGCGAAGACGTTCCTGTACTTACCGGAATCCTCACGGTAGACGTACGTGGCGATCCCCATCGCGTCGCTGCAGGTCATCAGGTTGACCACGACATCGGGCGTGTTGTTGCCGGTGAGCGTGCCGTAACTGACGTCGATCGGGTACTCGCGCCCGCCGCACGTCTTCAGCTCCCGCTTCACCACGTTGCTGACCTTGGGGTCCGCCTTGATCAGTGCGGCCGCGTCGACCCGCTTCACGGCCTTGGCCGCGGAGTCGGTCCCCGACGGCTGCGGAACGGGACTGCGCGACTCCGCCTGCGAACGGGCGGCTCCCGCGTCACGCGCGCCCGTGCCGTCGCTGTCGCAGCCGGCGACCAGGAGCCCGAAGGCGGCGAGCCCGGCTACTGCCGTGGTCCCCGCCGCCACCGTGTTCCTGTTGCCTCTGATCAGGCCGCGCACCGCTCCCGCCCCATCTCTGCGTGCTCTGCATGTGGTGTGTGTTCCATGCGGCCCGCCCGTCCCAGTGCCTGGTCGCAAGAGTCGATGGCCCGGCTCTCCAGCTCCTGCCGCAGACGTGCGAGCGCCCGGTGCAGTGTGGACTTCACCGTACCCGCCGACATGCCCAGTGCGGCAGCCGTCTCCTCGGTGCTCATCTGCTCCCAGTGGCGCAGGACGACAACACTGCGCTGCTTGGGCGCAAGCACCTTGAGGATGTCCATCAGCAGGGCGCGGTCGGCGCGCTGCTCGGTGCCGTCCTCGACGGACGCGTCGGGCAGCTGCTCGGTGGGAACTTCGTCCAGCTTCCGGGCGCGCCACCACTCCGTACGAGTGTTGATCATGACGCGGCGCAGATAGGCGTCGGCGAGGGACTTGTCCGCGATGCCGTCCCAGCGGCCGTACGTACGGGCCAGCGCGGTCTGCAGCAGGTCCTGTGCGTCGACAGGGTCGGGGACGAGGCGGCGGGCACTGCGCAGCAGCGCGTCCTGCCGGGTGCGTACGTAATCTTCGAACTCGAGCACCTCACCGTGCGCCATGCCCAACCGCCTCCGTCGTCCCCGTGATGTAGCTGTGTTTCGTGGTCTGTTCACGAAGCTACGGAGGCGGTGTCACGGACTTGTCCGCACCAGCCGTCGGCGGACGCACGGCTGCCCATCGGTTATGTAACAGGTGAAGGTTCAGGTAAGGGGAAGCCGGTAAAGGCCATCGGCCATGGGCTCTACCAAACCGTCGGAAACTAGCCCATCAAGGGCGCGGGCGCGCTGTACGGGCTCGTCCCAGACCGCGTCGAGTGCCTGTTGCGTTACGGGGGCGACGGCCTCCCGCAACACGGCGAGGAGCTTTCCGCGCACCTGCCGGTCGGTCCCCGCGTACGTCTGACCGCGCCGGGGCGGCCCCTCGTGCGCCGGTTTCCCCGCCAGCTTCCACGCGCAGTGCGCGGCGACGGGACAGCGCCCGCACTCCGGGCTCCTGGCGGTGCACACCAGTGCCCCGAGCTCCATCGACGCCGCGGCCCATTCGGCGGCCCTCGTCCTGTCCTCCGGGAGCAGGGACCGGGCGAGGCGGCGCTCGGCGGCGGTGGTGGCGTTCGGCGGGTACTCGACGCCGGTGACCGTACGGGCGAAGACCCGCCGTACGTTCGTGTCCAGGACGGCATGGCGCTGCCCGTACGCGAAGGACGCCACGGCGGCAGCGGTGTACTCACCGATCCCGGGCAGCGCGAGGAGCTGTGCGTGCTCGCTCGGCACGTCCCCGTTGTGCCGGTCCCTTATGGCCTGCGCGGCCCCGTGCAGCCGCAGGGCGCGGCGCGGATAGCCGAGACGGCCCCAGGCGCGGACGGCTTCGCCGGGCGCTTCGGCCGCCAGATCGGCGGGGCGCGGCCAGCGGGCGACCCACTGCTCGTACACGGGCAGCACCCGGCTGACCGGGGTCTGCTGCAGCATGAACTCGCTGACCATCACACCCCAGGCACCGGCCTCGGGGCGGCGCCAGGGGAGATCGCGGGCGTTGGCCTCGAACCACGCGATGACGGGGGTGTGGAGGGTGGTCTCGGTCTGTTCGGTCTGTTCGGTCTGTTCGGTGTGAGTACGCATGGCGCTGTCGATCCTCTCAGCTCCTCCGGTGCCTGGACTTCAGGCCGGGCCCCGGTCCGGTGAACCACGTAACGACAGCGGTGTCGCTCGTCCGCATCGTCTCCACCAGCGAGCGCACCGGCCGGCCCAGCCCCTTGGCGGCGGCGAAGGAGACGACCGCGCCGAGCAGCAGCCCCACCAGGACGTCGTGCGGGTAGTGCACACCGACGAAGACCCGCGAGAAGGCCATCAGCAGCGCCAGCGGGACGGTGAACCAGCCGAGCCGGGGGACGGCGAGTGCGATCCCGACGGCCGCGGCGCCCGCGATCGTCGCGTGGTTGGAAGGGAACGACCAGTCGCCGTCGGCCGGGCAGGCGATCAGCGAGGCGGCGGCGCCGGCGACCGCACGGCAGGGCCGTTCCTCGTCGATCATCGACTTCACCACCTCGCTGATGACGTACGCGACCGCCGTGCCGACCGGGGCGAGCAGCGCCAGCGCCATGGCGCGGGAGTCGCTCTGCCGGGCGCGCCACCAGACGGCGACGAAGAGGACGCCGAAGAGGAGCAGCCCGACCTCCGTCCACATCTCCATGAGTTTCTGCACCCAATGGGGCGTGGAGTGCCCGAAGTCGACGATGTCTTTGTAGAGCCAGGAATCACTGTGCATGGTGACGCACAGTATGGATCATCGGTCAGTTGTCACCACGAGCGATCGTCACGCCGTACCCCCGACGAAAGTTGGGGCCCACCGAAATGATGATCCGCAAAA
The DNA here is from genome assembly GCF_017315755.1 of Streptomyces beijiangensis. Taxonomy (GTDB): domain Bacteria; phylum Actinomycetota; class Actinomycetes; order Streptomycetales; family Streptomycetaceae; genus Streptomyces; species Streptomyces beijiangensis. The sequence goes on along the minus strand of NZ_JAFLRJ010000104.1, from coordinate 5,061 downwards.
GTTGTCGGTACGGGCGGCGGGTGAGGCCGGAGTTGGCCGTGATCTCTCGTACAGTTGCCGCCGTGGGATCTATGCGCAATCCGGTCGGGCCGCTTCCCTCCACCATCTACTGGCGGCGGAGGGCAGTAGCGGCAACTCTGGTTGCGCTGCTCGCACTCCTGGTCGCCTGGGTCGTCACCTCGGGCGGCAGCGGAGGAAAGAAGGGCAAGCCAGGGGCGGACGGCTCGCATGCCCCGTCCTCGATCACGCCCGGCCCCTCGGGCTCGGGCCCGGCGATCAGTCAAAACCCGGGCGGGCGCGACGAGTCGGGCGGCTCGGGCGGATCCTCCGGCGGTGGTACGGACGCGGGCTCGGGCAGCGCATCGCCGGGTGCGGGAGCGGGAGCGGGCGGATCGTCCGGCAGTGACGCGGCCGGCGGCGGTACGGGTGCCGACAATGCGGGCCAGCGCGTACCGGCGGGCTCCTCGCTCCCCGACTGCACGGCCGCGGCAGTGCAGTTGACGCTGCACAACCCCAAGAACACCTATGCGCCGGGTGAGAAGCCGAAGTTCGAGCTCATCGCGAAGAACGTGTCGGCGACGAGCTGCAAGGTGGACTTCGGGCCGAAGGCGGCTGTGGTGACGATCACGTCGGCGGACGACAAGGTGATCTGGTCCTCGAAGGACTGCCCCAAGGATGGCGCGCTGCTCTTCCAGGTCCCGGCCAACTCCACGATCACGCACACGGTGCAGTGGAACCGCGGCAAGTCGTCCCCCAACTGCGCGACGCCGCCGCCGGGTTCGGCCACCCCCGGCACGTACCTGATCGAGGCGAACCTCCCGGGCCTCCCGGTCCAACGCACCTCAATCGTCCTGTCAAAGGACTGAAGCAACCCCGCACCAGTCAACTCAACCCAGACAATCCAAGCCCGTCCGGCGTTTGAGGACAAAAGCCGGGGCTCAGGGACCCAGGCCCCGTTCCCTCCGCCCGGGCAATCCAAGCCCGTCCGGCGTTTGAGGACAAAAGGCGGGGGTCGCGGGACCGGAGCCCCGTTCTCCCCGCCCAGGCCACCGCCTACACGTACCGCTCAAGAATCGAAGACTCCGCCAACCGCGAAAGCCCCTCCCGCACGCTCCGCGCCCGAGCCTCCCCGACCCCGTCCACGGTCTGCAGGTCATCCACGCTCGCAGCCAACAGCTTCTGCAGCCCGCCGAAGTGTTCGACGAGCCGCTCGATGATGGCCCCGGGCAGCCTCGGCACCTTCGCCAGCAGCCGGTACCCGCGCGGCGACACCGCGGAGTCCAGCGTCTCCGGCGAACCGCTGTACCCCAGCGCCCGTGCCACGGTGGGCAGTTCGAGGAGCTCGCCATGGGCCAGCGCGTCCAGCTCGGTGAGCGCCTCCGCCACCGTCCGCGACCGCTTGGCCGTCGGCTCGGGCACGTAGTCGCGCACCACAAGCTCCCGCTCCGGCTCCACGCCCGCGATCAACTCGTCGAGCTGCAGCGACAGAAGGCGCCCGTCGGTCCCCAGCTCCACCACGTACTCGGCGATCTCCGTCGCGATCCGGCGCACCATCTCCAGCCGCTGCGCGACCGCGGAGACGTCCCTGACCGTGACCAGGTCCTCGATCTCCAGCGCGGACAGCGTGCCCGCGACCTCGTCGAGGCGGAGTTTGTACCGCTCCAGGGTGGCCAGCGCCTGATTCGCCCGCGACAGGATCGCCGCCGACTCCTCAAGGACGCGCCGCTCCCCGTCCACGTACAGCGCGATCAGCCGCATCGACTGCGATACGGAGACGACGGGGAACCCGCACTGCTTGCTCACGCGGTCCGCGGTCCGGTGCCGTGTTCCCGTCTCGTCCGTGTGGATCGAGGCGTCGGGCACCAGCTGCACGCCGGCCCGAAGAATTTTGGTGATGTCCTTGTCGACGATGAGCGCGCCGTCGAGCTTGCACAGTTCGCGCAGGCGTGTCGAGGTGAACTCCACGTCCATCACGAAACCGCCGGTGCACATCGACTCGACGGTCTTGTCCATGCCGAGGACGATCAGTCCGCCGGTATTGCCGCGGAGGATGCGCTCCAGGCCGTCGCGCAAGGCCATTCCAGGCGCCACGGCGCTCAGTGAGGCGCGCATCAGCGCTTCCGTACGGGAGGAGCCCCCGCCGCTCTTTCCGGACGTTGCTGCCCGGTCGTTGGCTGCCACTGCACTCCTCCGGCTCGTACGGTTGGGCGAGACCAGGGCAAAGTCTACCGGCGCGTGTCGTCCTCCCGGGGCGCCTCTGTCCGAGACCGTCGCGGAAGCACACGCAGAGCGTCCCCCATGTCGGCCACTTCGATGACCTTCATGCCCGCGGGAACCTTGCCCGGATCATTCGGAACCAGGGCGTGTGTAAAGCCCAGACGGTACGCCTCCGCGAGCCTCCGCTGGACCCCCGTCACCCGCCTGACCTCGCCCGCAAGCCCGACTTCCCCGATCGCGACCAGGTTTTTCGGCAGCGGTACGTCGCTGGCGGCGGACGCCAGCGCGAGCGCCATCGCGAGGTCGGCGGCGGGCTCCGTCAGCTTCACCCCGCCCACGGTCGCCGTGTAGATGTCGCGCTTGCCAAGTGCGCTGATCCGGCCGCGCTGCTCCAGCACGGCGAGCATCATCGAGACCCGGGAGGTCTCCAGACCCGAGGTGGTACGCCTGGGGGAGGGGATCTGGGAGTCGACCGTGAGCGCCTGCACTTCGGCGACCAGCGGCCGCTTCCCCTCCAGAGTCACCGTCAGACACGTTCCGGGAACCGGCTCGTCACGGCGTGTCAGGAAAAGCCCGCTGGGATCGGCGAGTCCGGTGATCCCCTCGTCGTGCAGTTCGAAGCAGCCGACCTCGTCCGTCGCGCCGTAACGGTTCTTGACGCCCCGTACGAGCCGCAGCCGCGCGTGCCGGTCGCCCTCGAAGGAGAGCACCACGTCCACAAGATGTTCCAGCAACCGCGGCCCCGCGATCGCCCCGTCCTTGGTGACGTGCCCGACCATGAGGGTCGACATCCCGCGCTCCTTGGAGGCCCGGATCAGCGCCCCGGCGACCTCTCTGACCTGCGCCATCCCGCCCGGCGCCCCGTCGATCTCGGGGGAGGCCACGGTCTGCACGGAGTCCAGGACGAGCAGCGAGGGCTTCACCGCGTCCAGATGTCCGAGGACCGCGGACAGGTCGGTCTCGGCGGCGAGGTACAGATGGTCGCTGAGCGCGCCGATCCGGTCGGCGCGCAGCCTGACCTGGCTCGCGGACTCCTCGGCGGTCACATAGAGCGTGCGGTGGTCCTCGCTGGCGGCCTTCGCCGCCACGTCGAGCAGCAGCGTCGACTTCCCGACGCCCGGCTCACCGGCGAACAGGACGACGGCCCCGGGCACGAGCCCGCCGCCAAGCACCCGGTCCAGCTCGGCGACGCCGGTCGAGCGGGCGGTCGCCTGCCGGGTGTCCACCTCACCGATGGGTACGGCCGCGGTGCTGACCCGGCCGGCCGCCGTGGTCCGGACGGCGGGGGCGCCGCCGATCTCCTCGACCGTCCCCCAGGCCTGGCACTCGTGGCAGCGGCCGAGCCATTTGGCCGTGGAGTACCCGCATTCGGTGCAGCGGTAGGACGGCCGGTCTTTGGTGGACTTCGTGCGAGCTGCCATGTCGCACACCGTAGTGGGGGCCACTGACAATCACGGTCGGCTCCCCGTCCCCTTTCGAGGGATACATTCACCCGTAAGGATTAAATCCGCTCAAGAGGTGCGGAGGGGTCGTGTTCCCCGGCCTACCGTCGGCCGGGTGACGAGCAGCAGGCTGGAGCACCCGACGCATACCACCGGCGCACACCGGGCTCAGCGACGTGCGCCCGGTCCGGCGCCCCGTATCCAGCGGCCGCCGGCGCGCTACGAGGCGTATCTCGACGGCCTGTTCACCTACTGTCTCTCCGTCCTGTGCGACCACGACGCGGCGACGGCGGCCCTCGGCGACGTACTTTCGCTGTCCGAACGGCAGTTCAGCCGCTGCCCGTCCGCCGATCCGCAGCGCAGGGCCTGGCTGTACGCCCTGGCGCGCTGGGCCTGCCTGCGCAAGCTGGCCGAGCTCAAGCGCTCGCGGCCCGGGGCGCACACCGGCCGCGGAGCGGTCCGCCGTACGGAATCCGCAAGCGCGTCCGCGTCCGCGACCGCGTCCACAACCGCCGCGTCCCCCGCACCCGTCCCGCAGGAGCAGGAGCAGGAGCAGGAGCAGGAGACCGCCGACAGCAGGCGCCGCGAACTCGCCCTGCTGGCCTGGCCCGAGGCGGCCGGCACCACCCCAGAGCAGCGCGAGGCCCTTGAGCTGGCGGTACGCCACCGGCTCGCCCCCGCCGAGGTCGCCTCGGTCCTCGGGATGGACCCCGCCGCGGCCCGCACCCTGCTGGCCGCCGCCGCGTGCGAGGTCGAGCGGACCCGCGCCGCCCTCGCCGTCGTGGAGACCGGCAACTGCTCCTCCGTCGCCCGCCTCACCGGCGACCGCCGGGTGCTCCTCTCCTCGGCCCTCCGCCGCGAACTCGTCCGCCATGTCGACGACTGCCCGCGCTGCCGCCGTGCCGCCGAGCGCGCAGGCGCGGCGGGCCCATGGCCCGGCTCCGCGCTCACGCCGTCGATCCAGGGGGCACCCGCCGAACTGCCCCTGGTCGGGGCCCCGCGCCAGGCGGCGTACGTGGCGATGCTGCACGCCCCGCGCAGCGGCGCCCCCCGCTTCGGGCGAAACGGTTTCCCTCTCGACCCCAAGGACCACGCGGCCCGCCGCGACCGGCTGCGTGCCAGGGCGGTCACCACCACCGTCGTGGCGACGGTGGTCGCGGCCCCGGTCCTGGCGCTCTGGGCGGCGTACCGAGGAGCACCCTTCACCGGCGAGGGACACGACGGCTCCCGGGTCACCGCCAGTGAGAAGGACGGCGAGAACGGGCTGGACTCCAGCCCGTACGACCACTACGAGAACGCGGGCAACGCCCGCACCGATCCGTCCCCCGGCTTCACCGCGGGCAGCCGCGCCGGGGCTGACCACCTCGACCGAGACGTCGGGGGCGCGGCTGCCCGCGGTGAA
>NZ_JAFLRJ010001011.1 GCF_017315755.1 Streptomyces beijiangensis | reverse complement strand
GAGTTCGGGCGTCGGGGATTCGAGTACGAACTCCGGGTCGGACTCCAACTCCGGTTCGCAGACGAACTCGGGCGACGGCAACAGCTCCGATTCGGGGGACTCCGGAGACTCGGGGAACTCCGGGAACTCCCGCACGTCGAACGACCCGGGCACCACCGTCTCGGCCAATGCGAACGTCAACACGGGCAACGGGACCAACATCGGCGGGGGGATATCCGCCGACACCGGCTCGGGCCCCGACGGCGCACCGGACGTCGGCTCGCGTACGGCACCCGATCCCGGCTCGACCACCCCCGACTCCGCCCCCTCGC
>NZ_JAFLRJ010001010.1 GCF_017315755.1 Streptomyces beijiangensis | reverse complement strand
CCGGCGGCGCGCCCGCCAGGGCCAGGAGGTCGTGGATCCGCACCCCGCTCCAGTGCGCCGACTTCGACCAGCCCTCCACACAGGCGATCGGCAGTTCGGCGTCGGTCTGCGGGAGCGCCCGCAGCTCGTCGAGCGTCAGCTCGTACGGACGCGGTCCCGTCACCGCCAGCCGCCAGACCGCGGTGTCGACCCCCAGGGCCCCGGCGGCAGCGGCCGTCCGGTTGACCGGCAGCCCCTGCGGCCCATGGCCAGGATGGCGCGGAGCCAGCAGATCGAGACGGCCCAGCGGGGTGAACGACTGCCCCACCGTCACCACGGTCACCGCGCCCACCGCCGCCGTCACCCCGCGCAGCAGCGACCGCCGATCGGGCCCGTCCCCGGCAGGAAGCGCGAGTGTCCCGGGGGAGTCCACACGCCAATGGCTCGCGATCAAGGGGTACTTGACCGCCACGTGCAGCAGCACCGACCCGGCAAGCACCCAGGCGACCGCGAAATGTACCGGCACGAACGAGAACGGCCACGGATACCACTGCACCGTGTTCAGCAGCCCGGAGAAGACCTCGAAGACCGAGGCCGCGACCAGCAGCCCCACCGAGATCCGCTCAAGACCGTGGCGCACCGACGTGACCGGCGGCCACACGAAGAGCCGCGGATAGACCGTCCACAACTTCGCCAGCAGCAGCGGGATCGCCGCGATCCCGCTTCTGCGGACGTAGTAGGGGACGGGCTACCCGAGGCTCTCCGTGTGGGCCCCGGTCACGTCGGTGCGCCACGGTCTTGAGCGGATCTCGGGGGGGCGGCTGGTCGCGGC
>NZ_JAFLRJ010001009.1 GCF_017315755.1 Streptomyces beijiangensis | reverse complement strand
ATATCGACTTCGACGCGCAGGGCAACCTCTACCTGTCGACCGGCGACGACTCCAACCCCTTCGCGTCCGACGGCTTCAGCCCGATGGACCAGCGTCCGGGCCGCAACCCCGCGTACGACGCCCGGCGCGAAGAGGTTGCCGTCGGGGATGGAGTACGACGCGTCGTCGTTGACCTTGATGCGGAGGATCTTGCCGCGCAGGTCGTTGGAGTTGCCGGCGGTGCGCCGGGCACGGACAAGACCCGCCCCGAGATCTACGCGATGGGCT
>NZ_JAFLRJ010001008.1 GCF_017315755.1 Streptomyces beijiangensis | reverse complement strand
GTCGCGGCGTGCTGGCGGGTCGCGGTGGACGGAGGGGCGGGACTCGCGGCCGGGCTGGAAGGACTGGAGCGGGCGCTGCGCGCCGAGCAGGACCAACGGGCCGATCTGCGCGCCGAACTGACGGGGGCGCGCTCGACCGTGGTGATCCTCGCGGTGCTCCCGCTGATGGGGCTGGCGCTCGGGACAGGGCTTGGCGCGGACCCGCTGCGGACGCTGCTGCACACGCCGGCGGGTCTGGGCTGTCTGCTCGCGGGCGGGGCGCTTGAAGGGGCCGGGCTGGCATGGGCCAGGCAGATCGTACGAGCGGGGGAGAGCGCATGACCGGCGAAGTTGTCCACAGGCTGGGGGCGGTGGTGTGTGTCGCGGCCGCCCTGGGGTGGCTGGTCTTCGAGGTGGAAGTGCGCCGCCGGTCCCGGCGGATGCGCAGGCGGGTCGCCGCCCTGCTGGCGGCGGAGCGCGCGAGAAGGCCGAGGTGGCGGCCCGGGTACGGGG
>NZ_JAFLRJ010001007.1 GCF_017315755.1 Streptomyces beijiangensis | reverse complement strand
GGGTGGTGTGGGGGTGCCCGCGCGGCTGCTGACGGAGCTGCTGGGGGACGGCGCGCGGCACGAGCCGCTGTCGGACGACCCTGCTCTGTGGGGCAGGGCCGTCGACGACGAGCGTTATGCGGTGGTGTGGAGCGACTGAGTCAATTGGCCGCGCTGGGCGAGGAGTTCGAGCTCGTCGAGGGCCTGGACCGCGCGGGACGCGGCCTTCGGGTCGCGCTCGGCGAGGCCGCTCTCCTCGAACTCGTCCTCGTCGAGACGGATGATCTCGGAGTGGTCGGCCGACACCCAGAGGTCCAGGTCAAGGTCCTCGACGG
>NZ_JAFLRJ010001006.1 GCF_017315755.1 Streptomyces beijiangensis | reverse complement strand
CAGGTCCTCCTGTCCCTCGGCGTGGGTCAGGAGGGCGAGAGGGTCGTCGGTCGAATGCTGTCTGGTGGCCATCGCGGTCCAGCATCCCACGGGGCACTGACAGCCCCGCACGTGAAGGAGAATGGGCAGGTGAGCGACGTACAACGACATGTGCTGGTGTTGCCGGACAGGGATGCGGCCTCCTCGGCCGCATCCCTGTCCGGCAA
>NZ_JAFLRJ010001005.1 GCF_017315755.1 Streptomyces beijiangensis | reverse complement strand
CGGCTGTGTCGGAGAGGGCCGTGGCGGTGCCGCGGGCCCAACCGCCCATATAGGCCGTCATACGGTCTCTGACCTGGTCCGGAGTGCGGTGTGCGGTGTCGTCGTCCCCGGGCGGGACGGCGTCGTCGGGTTCGGCCGGTGCTGGTGCCTCGCGCAGTTGCGCCACGAGGTTCGCCTGCCTGACCCTGCGCGGGAGTTCGGTGTCGTCGTCCGCTGTGTCGGTGGCGGTTGCGGGCTGCGCCGGGCGGGTGCGCGGCCGCAGGGTGGTGACGGCGGGGTGCGGGGTGTCGTCGTCGGTCTGTGCGGTGAGTGCGGGCC
>NZ_JAFLRJ010001004.1 GCF_017315755.1 Streptomyces beijiangensis | reverse complement strand
GTACAGGCCGAGGGCACGTGGCCGGCGGGCGGCCGGGACGGCGGCCTGGATGAGCGACAGGACCTGCGGCGCGACCAGCCCGCTGCCCGCGCCCTGCACCACCCGCGTCGCTGTTCGCGGCCCGGCTGGTGCAGGGCGCGGGCAGCGGGCTGGTCGCGCCGCAGGTCCTGTCGCTCATCCAGGCCGCCGTCCCGGCCGCCCGCCGGCCACGTGCCCTCGGCCTGTACGGGGCCACCATGGCCGTCGCCTCGCTGGCGGGGCCGCTGCTCGGCGCGCTCGTCCTCGACGCCGACCTCTTCGGCCTCGGCTGGCGGCCCGTCTTCCTCCTCACCGTGCCGGTGGCGCTCGCCTCGCTGGCGGGGACGGCCGTCCTGCCGGGCGTCCGTGGCGCGGACGGGCTCCGCGTCGACAAGCTGGGCGCGGTGCTCGTCACCGTCGGATCCGGCGCGCTGGTCCTGCCGCTCACGCTGGGGCGGGAGGCCGGGTGGCCCTGGTGGACATGGGTAGGATTCGCCGTCGCCGCGATCGCCCTCGGACACTTCGTGCTGAGCCTCCCCCGCCGTCCTGACCCCCTGATC
>NZ_JAFLRJ010001003.1 GCF_017315755.1 Streptomyces beijiangensis | reverse complement strand
AGGTCGTTCATGGAGGGCACAGCTGCGAGCGTACCTGTCGAAAATAGGGCCGTCGCACGCATGGACAGCAGGGAATGGTCTAGTCCACAATGGCCACGCAATGCTTCCGCTCTCCCCGCACAGGAGAGTGGAGACGAGGTACGCGGCGCTCTCTGCCCTGACTGCGCCAAGTCCTCCCCTTCGACCGGTGGACCGCACAT
>NZ_JAFLRJ010000103.1 GCF_017315755.1 Streptomyces beijiangensis | reverse complement strand
GATGGGGGTGGTTTCGGTCCGGCCGCCGGGTGCGGCTGTGGCGATGCCGCCGGTCGCGGCGACGGAGGCGACAGCCACCGCGCTGCCGAGAATGCCTCGTCTGCTGATGTTCCCCATGAGCCCACCTTTCATGGATGTGAACTACGTTCACGTGTGCGTCGGCGGTGAGCATGCCATGGGGACCCCAGGCGGGGAAGGGGTCGTGCAGAGGTGAATTGCGTACGGGCAGGCGCTACTTGGCGGGGCGCTGGGTCAGATGTGTGAACGCGTCCAGATTGCGGGTCGACTCGCCGCGCGAGATCCGCCAGGCGTACTCGCGGCGGATCGCGCTCGCGAAGCCCAGCTCCAGGAGCGTGTTGAAGGAGCCGTCGGCGGATTCGAGCACCACGCCGAGGAGGCGGTCCAGCTCGTCGGGGGTGACGGCGGCGAGCGGGAGCTTGCCCGCGAGGTAGATGTCCCCGAGCGAGTCGATGGCGTAACTCACGCCGTAGAGGCGGAGGTTGCGCTCCAGGAGCCAGCGGTGGACGGCCTCGTGGTTCTCGTCCGGGTGGCGGATCACGAAGGCGTTCACCGACAGCGAGTGCTTGCCGACGATCAGGGAGCAGGTCGTGGAGAGCTTGCGCGTGCCCGGGAGCTGCACGACGTACGAGCCCGGCTCGGGACTCTCCCACGCGAGGTCGGAATCCTTGAAGGTCTGCTCGATGACCTGTCGTGCGTCGACCTGTCGTGCGTCAGCCATGGTGCGAGCGTACGTGACGACGGTATTCGTGCATCGCGGCCGTGTAGACGTCCGCCGTCGCCGACGCGGCCGTGTCCCAGCCGAAGGAGCGCGCGTGGTGGGCGGCGGCCGCGCCCATGGAGTCCACCAGGTGCGGGTGGTCCAGGAAGCGGCGCAGGGCGTGGGCGTACGCGGCCGGGTCGTGGCCCGGGACCAGGAAGCCGGTCTGTCCGTCCCGTACCGCCACCGGAAGGCCGCCGACCGCCGCCGCGACGACCGGGGTGCCGGCCGCCTGGGCCTCTATGGCGACGAGGCCGAAGGATTCGCTGTACGAGGGCATGACCAGGACGGAGGCCGCCCGGAACCAGTCCGCGAGGCGGTCCTGGCCGACCGGCGGGTGGAAGCGGACGACGTCCGCGATGCCCAGGCGCGCGGCCAGTTTCTGCAGGCCCTCCGGCTTGGCGAGGCCGCTGCCCGAGGGGCCGCCGACGATGGGGACGATCATGCGGGAGCGCAGGCTCGGGTCCTGTTCGAGGAGGACCGCTGCCGCGCGGAGAAGGATGTCGGGGGCCTTCAGGGGCTGGATGCGGCCCGCGAAGAGCGGGATGAAGGCGTCGGGGGGCAGGCCGAGGCGGGCGCGGGCGGCGGCGCGGCCGTCGGAGGGGCGGAAGCGGTCCAGGTTCACGCCGGGGTGCACGACGGCGACCTTGCCGGGGTCGGCCTCGTAGTGCCGTACGAGCTCGTCCGCCTCTTCGTCCGTGTTGGCGATCAGGCGGTCGGCGGCGCGCACGATCTGCGTCTCGCCGATGACGCGGGCGGCGGGCTCGGGGGTGTCGCCCTCGGCGAGCGAGGCGTTCTTGACCTTGGCCATGGTGTGCATGGCGTGGACCAGGGGGACGCCCCAGCGCTCGGCGGCGAGCCAGCCGACATGGCCGCTCAGCCAGTAGTGGGAGTGGACCAGGTCGTAGTAGCCGGGGCGGTGGCCGGCCCACGCCTGCATCACGCCGTGGGTGAAGGCGCAGAGCTGGGCGGGCAGCTCCTCCTTGGCGAGGCCTTCGTACGGTCCCGCGTCGACGTGCCTGACCAGGACGCCGGGAGCCAGCTCGACCAGGGGGTCCAGGCCGCCGGTGGTGGCCCGGGTGAAGATCTCGACCTCGATGTTGATCGCGGCGAGGCGCTTGGCCAGCTCGACGATGTAGACGTTCATACCGCCCGCGTCGCCGGTGCCCGGCTGGTGCAGAGGCGAGGTGTGCACGCTCAGCATCGCGATCCGGCGTGGCTTGCGGCTCCCGGCGAACTTCAGCCGGGAGGGCCTGGAGGGTGCCGCGAGGCGGCTCCCGAGCCGGGACACATACTGCGTCACGTGGACCGTCCTCTCGTCGCCCGGGCAGGTCTCACCGACAGGGCGCGACTACCCCGTCAAAGGGCGAAACCAGCGGAACCCTCTCTTTCATTTCCACTTTGCCAAATGATTACCACGACACTTCTCGCATACCCTCGCCCCATGGCCCCGCCCCACTCCCGTCCCGTCGGACGCCCCGTCGGACGCCCCGTCGGCGCCGTGACCCGCGGGACCACCAACCCCAACCGGTTGCGCCGCATGGACCGCTGGATCGCCGCAGCTCACGGGCGTGCGCTGGCCTCCGCCGACGATCCGCTGGCCGTCGACCTGGGATACGGGGCCGCCCCCTGGACCGCCGTCGAGCTGCTCGCGCGGCTGCGCACCGCCGCGCCGGCCGCCGAGGTGGTCGGGATCGAGATCGAACCGGCCCGGGTCGCCGCGGCGAAATCGTACGAACGCGAAGGGCTGACCTTCCTCCACGGGGGCTTCGAAGTGCCGCTGCCCGGCGGGCGGCGGCCGATGCTGATCCGGGCGGCGAATGTGCTGCGGCAGTACGACGAGGAGGCGGTCGCCGCCGTCTGGGAGCGGCTCTGCGCGCGCCTGGCGCCAGGCGGGCTGCTGGTGGAGGGGACCTGCGACGAGATCGGGCGGCGCCATGTCTGGGTCGCACTGGGGCCCGAGGGGGCGCGCACGGTGACCTTCGCGACCCGTCTGGGCTCCCTGGAGCGCCCCTCGGATCTGGCCGAGCGGCTGCCCAAGGCGCTGATCCACCGCAATGTGCCGGGCGAGCCGGTGCACGCTTTTCTGCGGGACTTCGACCGGGCGTGGGCGGCTGCGGCCCCGTACGCCTCGCTGGGGGCGCGGCAGCGCTGGATCACGACCGTACGTGAACTGTCGGCCCACTGGCCGCTGACGGACGATGTCCGCAGATGGAGGCAGGGCGAAGTGACGGTGAACTGGTCGGCGCTCGCACCCCGTTAGGCGGTGGGCGGGGAACTTGTGCGAGATCTTGTTCGTATGAGTCGGGTGTACGCCTCTGTCGCATTCGAGGAGGGCGTGGCAGTATCGCGCCGACCGCTATGTTACTGACGGTAAATCAGCTCTGGAGGGGGAGCTCGTGAACCGACGCCGCCGCGCCGCCGCAGCGATCACGCTGGTCTGCGCTCTGACCATGCCGATCCTGACGGCGAATGCCGCGCACGCCGATCCGCACGCGCCCAAGAAGAGCCTCGAAGAGGTACGCCAGGAGATAGACGGTCTCTACCGCAGCGCGGGGGCCGCCACGGATGCGTACAACCTCGCCGTCGAGGAGTCCAAGAAGCAGTCCGCGGAGATCGTCGGCCTCGCGAAGACGATCGTCGAGGGCCAGCAGAAGATCGAGAAGCTGAAGGGACAGGCGGGGGCCGCGGCGCGCGAGCAGTACCGCAGCGGCGGGTTCCCTGTCGGGGCCCAGATGATGCTCAGCGGCGACCCGGACCAGTTCCTGGACGGGGCGGACCGGCTGCGGGCCGGCCAGCAGGCGGAGGAGAACCTGCTGGGCGCGCTCAACCAGACCCAGGAAGACCTCGCGGCGTACACGAAGGACGCGGGCACCAACTGGACCAAGCTGGAAGCCAACCGCATCAAGCAGGAGAAGGCCAGGGAGCAGATCACCCGGCAGATCGACGCGGCGAAGAAGCTGGAGGCCTCGCTCGAGAAGAAGGAGCGGGAGCGGCTGCTGAAACTGGAGCAGGACCAGGAATACAAGTCACAGACGACCTGGCTGAGCTCCGGAATACTGAATGAGATCAACAGCCAGGCGAGCCCGCAGGGCAAGAAGGCCGTGAAGTTCGCGACCGGACAGATGGGCAAGCCGTACGTATGGGGAGCCGAGGGACCCAAGTCCTACGACTGCTCGGGGCTGACCTCCCAGGCGTGGGCGGCGGCGGGCCACCCGATCCCGCGGACCTCGCAGGAGCAGTGGGCGCAGCTCCCCCATGTGGACATAAAGGACATGCGCCCCGGCGACCTCATCATTTACTTCAATGACGCGACCCATGTCGGGATGTACATCGGCGACGGCGCCATCGTGCACGCGCCGCGTCCCGGCCGGAACGTGACCATGGCAGGGGCGGGCTCGATGCCGATCCTCGGGGTTGTACGGCCCGACAAATAAACCCCCGCAGACCGGCCGTCCGGCGTGATCTATCTCATCCGCCGGAAGGAGGGTCACGTCCAATTGCGGTACAGGATGCGGCATATGACACTGGCCGGTTCTCTCCGGCCATTCCGCAGGGGCCGTCGCTAACGCTATGGTCCCCGACGGTGGGACGTCGTTCGTCGTTCCGCGCCCTCGGGGGGAGGGAAGGAACCGAAGCAATGGAGAGCGGTCAGGCCGTTCTGCCCCACCAGACCAGGGGGCAGGACTCCACAGGCAGCAACACGGGTACCACCGGCCTCACCCTGCTGGTGATCGAGGACGACCCCGCGGGTACGTTCTCCATGCCCGAGCCGCTCGACGCTGCCGGTACCCGGGTCCGTATCCGCACGGCCCGCAACCTCACCGAGGCCGAGCGGCTGCTCACCGACGACGTGCACTGCATCCTCCTCGACCTGTCGCTGGGGCCCGCCGCCCTGGACCACGTCCTGCGCATCGCGCCCCGCCACGCCGTCCTGGCCCTGGCAGGGCCCGACCACGGGCCCGAGGACGCCGCGGAGGCCGTACGGACCGGCGCACAGGACTGCCTCTCCCGCGACGAGCTGGACGGCCGGCTGCTGAGCCGCGCCATCCGTTACGCGGTGGAACGAAAACGGGCCGACATCGCCCAGTACAAACTGGCCGAGTCCAGACTGCACGCCCAGGAGAACGCCCGCCTGGAGCGCGGACTGCTCCCCACACCGCTGCTCGAAGGCTCGGACCTGCGCTTCGCCGCCCGCTACCGCCCCGGCCGCTCCCGCGCCCTGCTCGGCGGCGACTTCTACGACGTCGTCCGCACCCCGGACGGCACCGTGCACGCCATGATCGGCGACGTCTGCGGCCACGGCCCCGACGAGGCGGCGCTCGGCGTCCAACTGCGCATCGCCTGGCCGGCCACCCGGCCCCGCTGATCACCCGGGGCGACGGGGCCGCGCAGCTCCTTCCGTACGAGAACGGCGGCCCGGCGCTCGGCCTGCTGCCGCGCGCCCGCTGGCCGCGCCGCCAGGTCGAACTGGGCGGCGACTGGAACCTGTTGATGTACACGGACGGCCTGATCGAGGGCCGGATCGGCCAGGGGAAGGAGCGCCTTGGCCAGGAGGGCATGCTGGCGATGATCGACCGCCAGAAGGCGGCCGGCCTGGGCGGCGAGAGCCTGCTGGAAGCTGCCGTCGCTGAGGTCCGCGAGCTCAACGGGGGCGAGCTGACGGACGACGTGGCGGTCCTGCTGCTGGAGCGCCGCCGCTAGAGCCGGAGCGGCCCAGAGGCAGAGCGGCCTGAGGCAGAGCGGCCCAGAGCCGGAGCGGCCTGGGGCAGCTTGCTCAGCGGCCGCCGTTGTACGGCCCGTAAGGACCGTCGCTGCTTGAGCCGCCGCCGCGGCCACCGCGGCCACTGCCGCCACCCGTGATCTGCCTCACGGCCGGACGGACGTCCACCATGTACACGATGGTCGCGACGAGCCCGATGATCGGCAGGAACGACATGATCGGGAACAGCCACATCACGGCGAACGCGATCCCGAGAATGATCAGCCAGAACGGCTTGGTCTTCTTGTCCGCGGCGCGGTACGCGTCCTCGCGCCGGATCGCCGCGTCCACGAAAGCGAAGCCGCTGAAGATGATCAGGGCCCAGCTCAAGAGAGACATGAACCCGAAGAATCCCTGCATCAGCACTGCAATCCACCACCCGTGAGAACCGGCCTCGACACGGCCACCGTACAGAGAAAACGGGGCGGCCACCCGGAAGGTGCCCGCCCCACAACCACCCGCCCGCTACTTCTCCGCAGCCGGGGTCGTCTTCTTGGCGGCCGTCTTGCGCGCCGCGGGCTTCTTGGCCGGAGCGGGCTTCGCCTCGGCCTTGGCGGTCTTCGGCTCCTCCGCGACGGCGGGACCGGCAGCGGCCGGCTCCTCGTCGGGCTCGACGGCCGCGGCGATCTCGACGATCTCCTCGGCGGCCTCGCCACGCCACTGCTTCACGGCCTGCTCACCGTGCTCGGCGACCTTCTCGTACGCCTCGCGCGCCTTCACGGCGTACTCGGCGGCCAGACCCACGCTCCGCAGCGCGAAGTCCTGCGTCGTCTCACCGAACTTCTTCAGGTCGGTGTCGAGGGTGGAGAAGATCTCGTTGAACTTCGCCTGCGCGGTGGCCTGCGCCTCCTTGGCCTGCGAGACAGCCTTGTCCTGCACGGCCTTGGGGTCGGTCTTGCGTACGGCGTCGATACGGGCCGGAGCCTCGGCCTGGATCTTCTCGATCAGCGCGGGAACCTTCTTCGCCTGCTGTACGGCGTAGTCGGCGGTCCCGGCCGCGAAGTAGATGGGGGTGCGCAGTTCATCGGTAATGGCCATGACTGTGGTCCTCCCGGATCATTCGTTATGAGGGTTTTCGAGCCCGTCCGCGCCGTCGCTGTCCGCGACATCCGCAACATCCGCACTGTTCTCCTTGCGGAAGGACTCGTAGATCTGGAGCAGCACCTGCTTCTGCCGCTCGTTGATGGAGGGGTCCGCCAGAATGACGGCCCGCGTCTCCAGCTCGTCCCGCTCCCGCTCCTCGAGGATCCCGGCCTGCACGTACAAGGTCTCCGCGGAGATCCGCAGGGCTTTCGCCAACTGCTGCAGAATCTCCGCGCTCGGCTTGCGCAGGCCGCGCTCGATCTGGCTGAGGTACGGGTTGGACACCCCGGCGGCGTCGGAGAGCTGACGCAGCGACAGCTGCGCGTTGCGCCGCTGTTCGCGCAGATACTCCCCGAGATTGCCGACGTTGAGCGATGCCATGCGACGATCCTGCACCCTTGGTGCTAACTATTGCAAGCGAGTGCTTGCAAAAGTGTTCCGCGCCACTGCGGGGCGGGTCCATAGGACCGCCGGCGTGACCAACGTCGAACCCGGCGGCAGCTTCGTCTGGCCGGACCCGGCGGAGTTGGTCGCGCGCCTGAAGGCTCTCGGCGCGACGCCCGCTCACGTGGGCCAGGGCGATGTGCCGTGGACGGTCCTCGCCGACCCGGAGGGCAACGAGTTCTGCGTACTCGGCCGGTCGACCTGACGCAGATCGCTGCGCCGGTGCTGTGCCCGTGTTGTGACGCGATCAGCACGGGCCGGTCGCCCGCACACCGCTAGCGTCGAGCCCATGATCGTATGGCTCAACGGCACTCATGGCGCGGGCAAGACGACGACCAGTCCACTCGTGCAGCAGCTGATCCCGGATTCACGGGTGTTCGACGCCGAGAAGGTCGGCGAGACGCTCATGGACATCTCGCCGGGGCTGCCGGCGACGGACAACTTCCAGCACTGGCCCCCGTGGCGGCCGCTCGTCGTCGAGACCGCCCGCCGCGTGCTCGACTACGCCGGCGGCACTCTGGTGGTGCCCATGACTGTCCTGGTCGAGCAGTACTGGCGCGAGATCAGTGCCGGTCTCGCCCAATATGACATTCCGGTACGGCACTTCGTCCTCCACGCCGACCAGGACACCCTCCTCGGGCGCATCGAGGGGGACACCCTGATGGGCCCCTCCCCGTTCCGTCTCAAATACCTCGAGCCCTACGCAGAGGCGGCCCGCACCTGGCTGCACGGCGAGGCCGAGGTCGTCGACACCACGCACCTCACGCCGGCCCAGGCCGCCCAGCAGATCGCGGAAGCCGTCAAGGGCTGAGGTGCGGCGAAACTGGACGTGGTGGGGTGCGTCGCAGTCGCCGCAGACGTCCGGTGCCGTCGAGTTCCACGCCACCGAGGGCCGCTCCTGGCGCCTCACGCTCTCCGCCGACGGCGCACGGACGACCGCCGGTGTTCGCGCAGCGGACCGAGTCGACTCGATTTCATCGAGGATGATCTCGACGGCGCCGTCGGTGACTTGCCAAGATGCAGCATGCAACCGGATGGCTGGCACCTCACCGAAGACCTCGACGACTTCCTCGCCCACGCCGGGGACTTCCTGCACTCGCGGCCCGCACTGCACAACACCCCGCTGACCGTGATCGAGAAACTGCGGACGAACGGGGCCGCCGCGCAGAGCGCCGGTGCCCCCGTCTTCGGACGGCTGGAGCAGGCCGGTGAGGTCCGCGCCGCCTTCTACCGACTCCCGGCCCGCGGCATGACCGTCACTCCCCTCGTCCCCGGGCAGGCCGACTCCCTCGCCACCCATCTGGCCGGTATCGGGCACTCGCTCCCCTATGTCAGCGCCGACCATGACACCTCCACCGCCTTCGCCGAGGCATGGCAGCGGCACACCGGCGCGGTGCCCACACTCGGTACGCGTATCCGCCTCTACCGCCTCGGTACGCTCACCCCTCCGAAGCCGTTCCCCGACGGGCGCGGCCGGGTCGCCGGCAAGCCGGATCATGAGCACGTCGTGCGCTGGTGCGGGGAGTTCTGCACCACCGTCGGGGAACTCCCCGTCGTGGACACAGGATCCTGGGCCGGATCGCGCTTCGCCGACCGGCACTTCACGTTCTGGGAGGGACCGGACGGGACCCCCGTCTCCATGGCGGCCGTGACCACGATGGTCGCCGGAATGGTCCGGGTGGACCCCGTCTACACCCCGGCCCATCTCCGGGGCCGCGGCTACGCGGGCGCCGTGACCGTCGAGGTGAGCCGGGCCGCGCTCGCCGCGGGCGCGACGGACGTCGTTCTGTACGCGGATCCAGGCAACCCCACGAGCAACGCCCTCTACCAGCGGATCGGATACGTCCCGCTCACCGAATGGGCCGTATACGACTTCGGGGGCGCCGCACCTGGCGTCAGCCCGTAACGCCGAACCACTTGGGCAGGTGGGCCAGCAGGTCCTGCTGGTCCTCACCGGCCCATGCCACATGGCCGTCCGGCCGCAGCAGTACCGCGGGCACGTCCAGTTCCTCGCTGACGTCCACGACGTGGTCGACGCGGTCCGCCCAGCCCTCCACGGAGAGCCGGCCGGTCTGGTCGAGCAGCAGTCCGCGGCCTTCGTGCATCAGGTCGTACAGGCGGCCCCGCTTCAGCTCGATGTCCCGGAGCCGCCGCCCGAGCAGTGCATGGCCCTCGCCGAAGTCGTAACGGATGTCGACCGCGGTGATCATGCCGGTCACATACTGATTGACCTCGTCGAACTCCATCAGCTTCGAGAGCAGTTCCCGCAGCGCGGTCGCCCCCGCATCGGTCCCGAGCAGCGTGATCTGCGCGCGGGTGTTGTCCACCACGCGGGCGCCCACCGGGTGCCGTTCCGCGTGGTAACTGTCGAGGAGATCCTCCGGGGCCCAGCCCGCGACCGCGGCGGCCAGCTTCCAGCCGAGGTTGAACGCGTCCTGGACACCGAGGTTGAGCCCCTGTCCGCCGGTCGGCGGGTGGATGTGGGCCGCGTCCCCGGCCAGCAGCACGCGACCCACCCGGTAGTGCTCGGCCTGGCGGGTGGCGTCGCCGAAGCGGGACAGCCAGCGCGGCGAGTGCACGCCGAAGTCGGTGCCCGCGACCGCCCGCAGCCGCTCCTTGAACTCCTCCAGGGTCGGCGTGGTCGCGCGGTCCTCGGAGACACCGGCGGCGGGCACGATGACGCGGTACGTCCCGTCCCCGTTGGCGATGGTGCCGAACCGCAGCTGGGTCTTGCGGACCTCCTCGACGACGGCGGCCACCGTCTCCGGGTCCTCGGTCATCTCCATGTCGCCCAGCAGCGTCTCGATCGTGGGCGGCTCGCCCGGGAAGCCGACGCCGAGTTGCCTGCGCACCGTGCTGCGGCCGCCGTCGCACCCGACGACGTACCGCGAGCGCAGCTGCGTACCGTCGGCCAGTCCGACGGTCACCCCGTCCCCGTCCCCGTCCTCGTCCTGGCTCAGGCCGACCACTTCGCAGCCGCGCCGGATCTCGGCACCGAGCTCGACGGCATGCTCCTTGAGCAGCCGTTCCGTGGTGGGCTGCAGAGTGGAGAGGCCGTACGGGTGCGCCGTGTCCAGCCGCTCCGGCCACGGCGCGACGATGCCACCGAAGAGGCCGCCGACCTGGAACTTCTCACTGACCGCGAGGAACCGGTCGAGCAGCCCTCGCTGGTCCATCACCTCGACGCTGCGCGCGTGCAGGCCGCGCCCGCGGGTCTCGCCGGTCGGTTCGGTCAGCTTCTCCAGCACGACCACCTGCACGCCGTGCAACCGCAGTTCACCTGCCAGCATCAAGCCGGTCGGTCCGCCGCCCACCACGATCACATCAATCATCGGCACGCCCGTTCAGCGAGGAGAGGAAGAGAGGAAGAGAGGAGGAGAAGCGAGGAGGAGGGCCAACTACCTGGCCAGACTGGCCGGTTCGGTCAGGCGCGTCAGCTTCTCCGGGTTCCTCACCAGATAGATCCGCGTGATCCGTCCGTCCTCCACCACCAGACTCACCGCGGCCGGTTCGCCGTCCACCTCGATCCGGCCCGCAGGCGCGCCATTGAGCCAGACCGTCGTCGCCTCCAGCGGGGTCGGATCCACCCGGTCCGCGCGCCCGAGAATCCTCGCCACGAGATCGGCCCCATGGAGGGGAACCAGAGCCGCCGCCGCGATCCCGCCGCCATCGGCGATCAGCACCACATCCGGAGCCATGACCTCCATGAGCTCCTGCAGCTTCCCCGTGCGCAACGCGGCCAGGAACCGTTCCACCACGGCCTGTTGCTCCGACCGGCTCACCTGCACCCGCGGCCGCCCGGCCGTCACATGCTCACGCGCCCTGCGCCCGATCTGCCGCACCGCGGCCGCGGACTTCCCGACGGCCCCGGCGATCTCCCCGTACGGCATGGCGAAGACCTCACGGAGCACGAACACCGCCCGCTCCGTCGGCCCGAGCGTCTCAAGGACGGTCAGCATCGCCATCGAGACGCTCTCCGCCAGCTCGACGTCCTCTGCCACATCGGGGCTGGTGAGCAGCGGCTCCGGCAGCCACTCGCCGACGTACTCCTCGCGGCTGCGCGACAACGTGCGCAGCCGGTTGAGCGCCTGTCGGGTGACGGTCCTGACGAGGTACGACCGCGGGTCGCGCACCTCCGCGCGGTCGACGTCGGCCCATCGCAGCCAGGACTCCTGCAGCACATCCTCCGCGTCGGCCGCCGAACCGAGCATCTCGTAGGCGACCGTGAAGAGCAGGCTGCGATGGACGACAAACGGATCATCGGTCATGCGGTCGACGCTACCCGGGATGTCTCGGGGCGTACGGCCAACGGGATTTCGCATGCGGCGGAGAATCCCTGCGACGCGACGCCGTTGGCCACGTTGGCCCTGGTGGCCAGGTTGACGTAGGCGATGAACGCGGTGAGCTCGATCATCGCCGGGGCCCCGAGCCGGTCGAGCAGGCTCGCGTACTGCTCGTCGGTGACGGTCATCGGCGTCTCCGTCATGGACTCGGCGTACTCCATCACGTCCCGCTCCAGCGGTGTGAACACGTCCGTCTCCCTCCAGCGCGGCACCTGGCTCGCCTTTGCCAGATCCAGGTTCACGTTGGCGGCCTGGAAGTAGCCGACGTCGAGGCACCAGCTGCAGCCGACCATCGACGCGACGGCCATGTGCGCGAATGAGGTGAGACCCGCGTCGATCGCGGTCCACGCACCCACCTTCGCGCCGAACTCCAGGTTGTCCTGGGCCGCTTGGGGGCTGTGCCACAGGACCTCGACGTTCTCGGGTACGGCCCCGAGCTGCTTGATCATGTTTTCCTTGAGCTCGGTGGGAAGCTCGGCCTTCGCGATGCGCAGTGCCATGGTGTCCTCCTGGGACGGAACGGTGCGTGTTCTGCTGTCGGACATGAAGACACCGGCCGGCCCGGAAGTGTGACGCCTTCCTGGATTCAGGGCGCTGAAACCACCGTGAAAGCGCGCTGAATGCGGCCTGCCGCAATCTCCTCGGCATGACCTCAACGACAACGCACTCTCTCGCCATCGCGGCCAAGGGGCTGCACAAGGCCTACGGGGACAAGACGGTCCTCGACGGCATCGACCTGGCGGTGCCGGCCGGCACGGTCTTCTCCCTGCTCGGCCCGAACGGCGCAGGCAAGACCACCGCCGTCAAGATCCTCTCCACCCTCATCACCGCCGACGCAGGCGACCTGCACGTCGGCGGCCACGACCTGGCCGTCGCCCCGCAGGCCGTACGGGCGGCGATCGGTGTCACCGGGCAGTTCTCCGCAGTCGACGGGCTGATCACCGGCGAGGAGAACATGCTCCTCATGGCGGACCTGCACCACCTCTCGCGTAGCGAGGGCCGCCGTACCGCCGCCGAGCTCCTGGAGCGCTTCGACCTGGTGGAGGCGGCCAAGAAGCCCGCCTCCAGCTACTCCGGCGGTATGAAGCGCCGCCTCGATCTCGCGATGACGCTGGTCGGAGGCCCGCGGATCATCTTCCTGGACGAGCCGACCACCGGACTCGACCCGCGCTCCCGCCACAACATGTGGCAGATCATCCGCGAGCTGGTCTCCGACGGCGTCACCGTCTTCCTCACCACGCAGTACCTGGAGGAGGCCGACGAGCTCGCCGACCGTATCGCCGTACTGAACGACGGGAAGATCGCCGCCGAGGGGACGGCGGACGAGCTGAAGCGGCTCATCCCCGGCGGACATGTGCGGCTGCGGTTCACCGACCCTGCCGCCTACCAGTCCGCCGCCGTCGCCCTGCGCGAAGTCACCAGGGACGACGAGGCGCTGGCCCTGACCGTCCCCAGCGGCGGCAGCCAGCGTGAGCTGCGCTCCATCCTCGACTGGCTGGACTCGGCCGGCATCGAGGCGGACGAGCTGACCGTGCACACCCCCGACCTCGACGACGTGTTCTTCGCCCTGACCGGCAGCACCGACACCGCCGACGTCCCCGCCCAGTCGAAGGAGACAGTCCGATGAGTACCCTCGCCCTCGCCGTACGCGACTCGAACACGATGCTGCGACGCAACCTGCTGCACGCGCGCCGCTACCCGTCCCTCACCCTGAACCTGCTGCTCACGCCGATCATGCTGCTGCTGCTCTTCGTCTACATCTTCGGAGATGTGATGAGCGCCGGCATCGGCGGCTCCGACCGCTCCGACTACGTCGCCTACATCGTCCCCGGCATCCTGATGATGACCATCGGCGGCACCGTCATCGGGACCGCGGTCTCCGTCTCGACCGACATGAACGAGGGGATCATCGCCCGCTTCCGTACGATGGCGATCCACCGCGGGTCGGTGCTCATCGGGCATGTCATCGGCAGCCTCATGCAGTGCCTCGCCAGCGTGGTCCTCGTCGGCGCCGTCGCCATCGCCATCGGGTTCCGGTCCACCGATGCCACGCCCCTGGAGTGGCTGGCGGCGCTCGGACTGCTCGCCCTGTTCTCGCTGGCGCTCATCTGGATCGCGGTCGGGATGGGCATGGCCAGCCCGAACGCCGAGGCGGCCGCCAACAGTGCGCAGCCGCTGATCCTGCTGCCGCTCATCTCCAGCGCCTTCATCCCTGCCGACACGATGCCGGGCTGGTTCCAGCCGATCGCCGAGTACCAGCCCTTCACCCCGGCCATCGAGACCCTGCGCGGGCTGCTGCTCGGCACCGAGATCGGCAACAACTGGTGGATCGCGATCCTCTGGTGCGTCGCCCTGGCGGTGCTCGGCTACCGCTGGTCGACGGCCTCGTTCAACCGCGACCCGAAGTAACGGCCATGACAGCGCGGGCTGCGTCCCGCAACTCGTCCCGCCCCAGGGCGGCGTACTCCGACACCGCGTCGGTGTACGCCGCCCCGTCGGCGTTCCCGGCGGCCAGGACCGCCTCGCGGGCGCGGTCCGCCGACATCGTCGGCTGGAACTCCCGCATCACACCCAGCCGTTCGGCCAACGCGACCATCCGAACGGCACCGGCGTCGCCGGACGCGAGTCCCACCGCGCCGAGGGCGTGCAGGACCGTTCCGTACAAGGGGAGTTCGGAGGGCGAGCCGACCGGTTCGGCGAGCAGTGTCAGCAGCCGCTGCCGCAGCCGGTCGACGATCTCGGCGACCAGTTCGGTCCGGCCCGCGTGCGCGTGGGCCGTCACCGCCACCGACTGGATCAGGTACGCCCACGGGTCGAGCGGGGCGCCGCCGTCGCCCGTCGGACCGGCCGCGAGCATGCGCTCCACCGTGCCGCGCCACAGCCCGAGCCCGACCTCCGTCAGCCCGCGGGCGAGCGCGATCTCGGCACGCCCGCCCAGGTCGGGCCGGTAGAAGTCGTCCTGCTTCGGGGCCTTGTCGATCTCCGACTGACGCAGCCAGTACTCGGCCTCGTCGGGTTCGCCGCGCTGCAGGCAGGCGAGGACGAGGAGCGAGCGGATCCCGATGTAGTCGTGCCCGTCGCCGAGCCGCGGGAGCAAGGTGAGCGCCACACGGAGATGCTCGTACGCCTCCTCGCCCCGCCCCGTCCGCAGGCACAGCTCGCTCAGCCGGGAATGCACCATGAGCTGTACGGACGGATTGTCGACCGGCGCGAGGCCGGCGACCGTACGGCGGGCCGAGACGAGCGCGCGGTCGATGTCGTGCTCGAACTCCCAGACGTAGCAGGCGACGCACTCGGCCATGCCGGAGAGCAGCGGCTGGTCGCTGTCGCAGAGCTCGCGCAGCGCGTCGTAGCCGGGAGGGCGTATCCCGGGGATCGCGCACAGCACGAGAGCGGTGGCGCGCATCAGCGTGTCCGGCGGGGCCTGGGGCAGCCGCCGGAGGGTGACGAGCTGGCGTACGGCGCGCGGACCTGGACCCATGAACACGGTCACCGTGCCCAACACCGCTGCTGTGCGGGCGACTTCGACGTACTCGGGTCCGGGGTGGTAGTGCGACAGCGGCGGTCCTGTGTCCTCGGCGAGGGCGACCAGGCGCGGATAGTTGGTGCCGGTGGACCACAGGCCGGCGAGGACGGCGGCGAGTGCGGCGGTGGCGGGGTTGTCCGTACGGGCCAGGGCGTACCGCAGGGCCAGTACGAGATTGTCCTGCTCGGCCTTGATCCGCTCCCAGGCTGCCGATGTCTCCGGGCCGAAGAGCGCGTCGTGGTGGGCGACCCCGAAGTCCCGTGCCCACAGGAGGAGTCGACTGACTGTCACGTCGTCCTCGCCTGCCTCCGTACGCCGTACCGCACTGAACTCCCGTACGGTCTCCAGCATCCGGAACCGGACACCCGCCGGGGTGTCGGCGACCGTGATCAGCGACTGACCTGCCAGCTCCTCCAGCAGGAACAGCGCATCGTCGCCGAGCACCTGCTCCGCCGCGTCCCCCAGGAATCCGCCGGGGAAGACGGACAGCGTGCGCAGCGCGGCCCTTGCGTCCTCCGCGAGCAGGTTCCAGCTCCACTCCACGACCGCGTGCAGCGTGCGGTGGCGCTCCGGCACGTCCCGCACCCCGCCGCGCAGCAGCGCGAACCGGTCCCCCAGGCGGCGGGCGATCTCCTCCACCGAGAGCACCCGCACCCGTGCCGCCGCCAGCTCCACGGCGAGCGGCAGCCCGTCGAGGTGGCGGCAGAGCCCGGCCACCGCGTCCGGCGGCAGTTCCACACCCGCCCTGGCGGCCCTGGCCCGCTGCACGAACAGCTCGACCGAGGTGTCGAGCCCGAGCTCGGGCAGCGCGTACACCGCCTCCGACGTCAGGCCGAAAGGCGCCCGGCTGGTGGCGAGCACCCGCAGGTCCTTCGACGACGATACGAGGGCCTGTACGAGGTCCGCGGCGCCCCGGACGATCTGCTCGCAGTTGTCGAGCACCAGCAGGGCGGGCCCGGATCCGAGCACGCCGAGGATCCCGGACACCGGATCGGCGGCAGCGGGACCGCTCACGGCACCGGCGCCGAGCGCGGAGGCCACCTCCGCGGCCACGTCCTCGTCCGCCGTGACACCGGCGAGCGGCACGAAATACACCACGCGCTGCCCGGCCCTGCGGCTGACGGCGTGCGCGAGCCTGGTCTTGCCGAGGCCGCCCGGGCCGACGACGGTGACAGCGCGGGAGGTGCTCAACAGCCGCTCCACCGCCGCGATGTCCTCGTCACGGCCGAGGAGCGGGTTCGGCTCGTGCGGCACGCCGTGCCTGGCCACGGGCGCCTCGCCCCGCAGCAGCTCCTGCTGTACGGCCTTGAGCCCGGCGCCCGGATCCGTACCGAGGTCGTCGCGCAGTTCGCGGCGGTACGCCTCGTACCGCATCAGCGCCGCGGACGGTCCCGCCGTCGCCGCCTCGCCGCGCAGCAGTTCGCCGAGCACCTCCTCGTCGCGCGGATGCCCGGACACCGCCGCGGCCAGCGGCCCGGACGCCTCCGCGTGCCGTCCGAGGCGGGCGAGGGCGAGCGCCTGCGCGCGTACGAGAGCGGCGTGGACGGGGGCCCGATCGGCGCGCAGCGCGGCCACGGGGTCGTCGCCGTCGCCCGACCCGTCGAAAGTGCCCTCCCACAGCGCGAGACCGGCGGTGGCCGAGGCCAGCGATCCCGCGTGGTCCCCCGCCCTGGCCCGGTCCGCCCCGGCGGCTGCGTGCAGCAACAGGGCAGAGCTGTCGACCTGTTCCTCCGCGAGTACGAGCCGATACCCGGTCGGCGTCGCGACGAGAACATCGGCGCCCAATTGCGCCCGCGCCCTGGACACGAGAACCTGCAGCGCCTTCCCCGGGCGCTCCGGCAGCTCGTCCGGCAGCCACAGCCCTTCCACGAGCCGCTCGGTGCCGCAGCCCGTGCGGAGGTCGCCCGCGAGCAGCGCGAGGAGACCGCGGAGCCGGGGCGCGGTGACTTCCTGTCCGCGGTAGGCGACACGCGGCAGCAGCGTCAGATCGATGGTCATCCGTGCAGATTAGCCAAGTGCCCTGCGCGTGAAGCCAGCAGAGCAGCCAGGAATGTCGGTACGAGAAGGAGTCCGAACGCCGCCCCATAGCCCGCCAGTTCGCTGGAGCCAATCGCCAGGCCCGCGTTGAACACCGCGGAGGCCACACCGAGGATCGCGATCTGCCCCAGATTCTGGCTGGTCTGCATCGCGCTGCCGGCGTAGCCCTGGCGGTCGGCCGGGCTGTGGGCGAGGGAGAGCAGCGTGAGGGAAGGGGTCAGCAGGCCCATGCCCACCGCCGCGACGATCATCGCGGACGCGGCAACTGGCGACGGCGTCGAAGGGATCGTCCCCACGACGGCGAGCGCGACCGCCACCGCCATGATCAGCGCGCCGGCCGCGACCAGCCGGTCGCGCGGGTGGTCCGCCAGCAGATGGCCCTGCACCCAGGACGAGGCGGCCCAGGCGATGGCGGCCCCGGTGAAGACGAGGCCGGTCATGGCCGGGGGCACGTGGCGTTCGGTGACCAGGAGCAGGGGGACGAAGGCCTCCACGGTGAAGAAGGTGCCCGAACTCAGGCCCCGCAGCAGCACCGTGGCCGGCAGCCCTCGTACGGCATGCCAGGTGCCCGTCGGGACCAGCCGGGGCGCGAAGACCGCCAGCACAGCCAATCCCCCTGCCGCGCACAGCAGATGGCGTACATCCCAGCCGGAGACGGCGTACTGGGCTAGCGCCGCGCCCACGCTCACCGCAGCGGCGACGAGGAGCGGAGGGCGCGGCAGCCGCTCCCCCCTCGCCGCGCGCTCGGGCGTCCCGGAGCGCTCGCGCAGCAGTGCCACGACGACCAGTGACGGGATCAGGGTCAGCGCGGCCAGCCCGTAGAACACCGCGCGCCAGGACCACCAGTCGGCCACCAGGCCCGCCAGCGGAGGGCCGGTCAGTGACGGCACGATCCAGCAGGCGCTCATCAGGGACAGGGCGCGCGGCTGGAGCCGGGCGGGGTAGGCCTGGCCGATCGCGGTGTTGATGGAGACGGCCACCATCCCGGCGGATATCCCGTCCAGGAAGCGGCCCGCTGCCAGCTGCCAGATCGAGGTGCTGGTGGCCGAGACCAGCAGGGTGATCACAGCGAGCACCATGCCGGCGGCCAGCGGCCTGCGCGCCCCGACCCGGTCGGCCCAGTCGCCGCCGAGCACCCCGCCGAGCAGGCTCGCGGCCACGAAACAGCCTGCCACCAGCGGGAAGAGCGGTACCGCGCCGAGGTCGCGGGCGGCGACCGGGAGGGTGGGCACCACGGCCAGGGCGGCGAATCCGGTCAGGAACATCACCGCGGCGAAACTGAGGGTGGCGGCCGCGTACGTCCGGGAGAACAGACCGTCCCCGTCGGCCTCGGACCGTACCGGGGCGTGCTCGGCCATCTTCGGATCATCAGTCACGAGCGCGCAGGCTATGCGGGGCGCACCCGTGCGTGCCACTGGTTTTCGACCGGCCCCGCGCCGCCCCGCATCCCCCCGCACCCACTTATTTGTGGGTACTTGTCGCCGCGCCGAGGTCCGGCGAACCTTGTGGTCAGGAAGCCAGCCGGTCCTTGGGGAGCCGCTCCAGACGGCGGTGCCCCCAGTCCGAGAGAGGAGCCAGCGCGTCGGACAGCTCACGGCCGAACGGGGTCAGTGAGTACACCGTCTTCAGGGGCAGTTCGTCGTGCACCTCGCGGTGCACCAGACCGTCGGTCTCCATCTCGCGGAGCGCCTGGGTCAGCACTTTCTCACTGAGGCCCGGCAGCTTGCGGCGCAGTTCGCCGGGACGGTGCGCACCGTCCTCCAGCAGCCACAGCAGGGCTGTCTTCCACTTGCCGTCGATCACGGCGATCGCGGCGGTCACTCCACAGACGTTCGGGTCCTGTGCACGGCTGCGCGTCATCGTCATCCCCTTTGTCGCCATTTCACGCTATCCATACGTATTCATACGGGAGTTGCATCATGTCCGACCACACCCCCCAGTCTGCCGTCACCGTCCTCGGTCTGGGTCCGATGGGCCGGGCCCTGGCAGGCGCTTTCCTGGACGCGGGTCTGCGCACCACGGTCTGGAACCGGACGCCGGGCAAGGGCCGGGAGCTGGCCGAGCGGGGCGCTGTCGTCGCTGTATCGGCCGAAGAGGCCGTCGCGGCAAGCGAGTTGACCGTCATCTGCGTGGTGAATTACGACGCCTCGGACGCGATCCTGCGGCGCGAGGAGGTCACCGCCGCGCTCAAGGGCCGCACGCTGGTGAACCTGAGCGCCGACATCCCGGACCGGTCCCGTTCCACCGCCGACTGGGCGTCCGGGCACGGCATCCGGTACCTGGACGGGGCGATCATGACGCCGACCACCACCATCGGCACACCGGCCTCCGTGTTCCTCTACAGCGGCCCGGCCGGACTCCACCAGGAGCACCGCCCGGTCCTCGACGCGCTGAACGGCACGCACACCCACCTCGGCGAGGACATCGGCAGGGCGGCGGCGTACGACATCGCCCTGCTCGACCTCTTCTGGACCGCGATGGCGGGCTTCACGCACGCGCTGGCCCTCGCGCGGGCCGAAGGCATCTCGGCCCGGGAACTGGCCCCGTTCGCCCAGGGCATCGGCGCGATCCTCCCGCCGCTCTTCGAGCAGTCCGCCGGTGAGGTGGACAACGGCAGCTACTCCGGCGAGGGCAATCCGCTGACCTCGGCGGTGTCGACCATGGCCCATGTCGTCCACGCCTCGGAGGCCCACGGAATCGACGCGAGCCTGATGCGCGCGGCCGAGTCGACGGCCCGCCGTGCCATCGGCCTGGGCCATGGCGACGACGGGCTGACGAGGATGGCGGAGGTGCTCGGCCGCCGCTGACGCGATCAGCCCGCGGGTACGGCCAGTTCGAGCCGGCCGAGCCGCTC
This sequence comes from Streptomyces beijiangensis, assembly GCF_017315755.1. GTDB lineage: Bacteria > Actinomycetota > Actinomycetes > Streptomycetales > Streptomycetaceae > Streptomyces > Streptomyces beijiangensis. The sequence continues at coordinate 16,453 of NZ_JAFLRJ010000103.1, read as the reverse complement.
GTCCGCGATCACGTCGATCCCGGTGATCACACCGGCCGCGAACGTGAAGGCGAGGACCAGCCGCAGCCGTCCCCGCGGAGCCATCGCCAGACCGACCGCGCCGTCGATGAGCACGGCACCGGTGAACCGGGCACGGCCCGTGGCGGCCATCGCACCCTTGGCCACGGCCTGCGCGCCGCTGACCATGACGGGTTCGGGGGTCGGGATGACCGACCGGTCGGCGCGGAGCACCACATCCGCGTGGAGCAGGGCGACCAGCGCCTCGAAGTCCCCGCCGCGCGTGGCGGCCAGGAAGGCGTCGACGACCTGGCGCTGCAGGGCGAGGTCGGCGTCGGGGACCGGGGTGCCGCCCTTGACCCGGCGCCGTGCGCGGCTCGCCAACTGCCGCGTCGTGGCGGTCGACTGGCCGACCAGCGGGGCGATCTCGTCGAAGGGCACGGCGAACATGTCGTGCAGGACGAAGGCGATCCGCTCGGGCGGCGAGAGCGTGTCCAGGACCACGAGGAGGGCGAGCCCGACCGAGTCGGCGAGCAGCGCCTCCTCCTCGGGGTCCACGCCGCCCTTGCTGCGGGCCGTCTCGTCGGGAACGTACGCGTCCATGGGTTCCTCGCGCCGGGTCGCACGCGAGCGCAGCATGTTGAGGCAGACGCGCCCCACCACCGTGGTGAGCCATGCGGCCAGGTTCTCGACGCCGGCGGTGTCGGTGCGGTGGAATCGCAGCCAGGTCTCCTGGACGGCGTCGTCGGCGTCGCTGAGCGAGCCGAGGATCCGGTACGCGACCGCCCTCAGCCGGGGCCTGTGCTCCTCGAAGCGGGCCGTCGGAAAAGAAATCTCCTCCACCGGTCACATTCCTTCCTCGCGGCGGGTCGAAGCAGTGAACCCACGAAATCCCGTGGCTTCGGACGCAATCGAAGTGGGAGATCATCATGACTGGCGCACCCATTCTCGTCACCGGCGGTACGGGCACCCTCGGCCGGCTCGTCGTTCCGCTCCTGCGAGACGCCGGGCACACGGTCCGCGTCCTCAGCCGCAACGCCCGGGACGCGGAGACCGGTGTCACATACGTGGCCTGCGACCTGCTGAAGGGTGAAGACGCGGCGATCGAGGCCGCGTTGGACGGGGTCGGGACCGTACTGCACCTCGCGGGCGGGCCCAAGGGCGACGACGAAGCGACGCGGAATCTGGTGCGGGCCGCGCGGCGGACCGGCGTACAGCACCTCGTCTACATCTCGGTCATCGGGGCGGACAAGCTCCCGGTGGCGTGGCTGAAGTCGAAGCTGGACGCCGAGCAGGCGGTTGCGGAGTCGGGCATCCCCTGGACGACGCTGCGGGCCGCCCAGTTCAACGACCTGGTGCTGAGCGTGATGGAGAAGATGGCGAAGCTGCCGGTGATCCCGGTCCCCGGCGGGATGCGCTTCGAGCCGGTCGATGCGCGCGAAGTGGCCGCCAGGTTGGTCGAGTTGACGCTCGGGGAGCCGGCCGGGCTGGTGCCAGGACTGGCGGGCCCGAAGGTGTACGGAATGGCCGACCTGAGCCGCGGCTACCTCAAGGCGCGCGGCAAGCACCGCCTGATGATGCCGGTCAGGATGCCCGGAAAGGCGGGTCGGGCGTACCGCGCGGGCGAGAATCTGGCGCCCGCGGGGGCTGCCACTGGCCGGCGCACCTGGGAGGACTTCCTGGCCGAGCGAGTGGGCTAGCGCCGAAGCCCGGGATAGTCGGTGTACCCGTCCGCGCCGCCCGCGTACATCAGCCCGGGGTTGGCCAGCGCGTCGAAAAGCGGATGCGGGCGGCCGCCGCGAAGTCGGCCACGTGGGCGTCGGTGTGGATCGCGGTGATGTTGGCGTACGCCTGACCCCCGGCGTTCGGAGTCGTGGCCTCCGCGACGATCAGTCCGGCGGTGGCGCGAATGGGGCTCCCCTGCCCGAGCGAGGCCGAGAGCTTGGGGAAGGGCAGGGAAGCCGTACCTTTGCGGATCATCTTTTACGGACCGAATGGGTAACCTGGGGTGCATGACCTCCATGGCAGCCACCCAGCCCTCAAAAGATCTCTCCTATCTCCTCGACCACACCAGCCATGTCCTGCGCACCCGGATGTCGGCCGCCCTCGCCGAGATCGGGATGACCGCACGGATGCACTGCGTTCTGGTCCACGCCGTGGAGGAGGAGCGCACCCAGGCCCAGCTCGCCGAGATCGGCGACATGGACAAGACCACCATGGTGGTGACGGTGGACGCCCTGGAGAAGGCCGGCCTCGCCGAGCGCAGGCCCTCGTCGCAGGACCGGCGGGCCCGGATCATCGCGGTCACCGAGGAGGGTGCGCGGGTCGCCGTACAGAGCCAGAAGATCGTCGACGGCGTGCACAACGACGCGGTCGCCTCTCTCCCCGAGGCCGACCGGAAGGCGCTCCTGCACGCCCTGAATCTGCTGGTCGAAGGGCACTTGGCCACGCCCGCCGAGAGCCCGCGACCCGCCCGCCGCGCACGGCAGAGCAAGTAGAAGGAAGGCCCTGGCCCCCCGGCAAAAGATCCCAAGAAGTAGGCCCGAAAGAAATAGTCTGCAACAAAACCATCTGCTAATGTCTCACCTGTCACCCCATCGACAGGAGAGATCGCATGTCTGCCACAACTGCTCCCCCTTCCACCGGAGTTCTCCGCTCCCGCTGGCTGGCGCTCGGCGTCGTCGCGACCGGCCTGCTGATGGTCGTGCTCGACGGTTCGATCGTCACCGTGGCGATGCCCGCCATCCAGAGCGACCTCGGCTTCACCCCCGCCGCACTGAGCTGGGTCGTCAACGCGTATCTGATCGCCTTCGGCAGCCTCCTCCTGCTGGCAGGGCGGCTCGGCGACCTCATCGGCCGCAAGCGCATGTTCCTCGCGGGCACCGCGGTGTTCACCGCGGCCTCGCTCCTCGCGGCCGCCGCCACCTCCCCCGCGATGCTGATCGCCGCACGCTTCCTGCAGGGCATCGGATCCGCGATGGCCTCCGCCGTCAGCCTCGGCATCCTCGTGACGCTCTTCACCGAACCCAAGGACCGCGCCAAGGCGTTCGCCGTCTTCAGCTTCACCGGAGCGGCCGGGGCCTCCATCGGACAGGTGCTCGGCGGAGTGCTCACCGACGCCCTCAGCTGGCACTGGATCTTCTTCATCAACCTGCCGATCGGGATCGCCGCCCTGGCCCTCGCCGTCCCCGTCCTCCCCGCCGACCGCGGACTCGGCCTGCGGGCAGGCGCCGACGTCATCGGTGCGCTGCTGGTCACGGCCGGTCTGATGCTGGGGATCTACACCGTCGTCAAGGTCGGTGAGTACGGCTGGACTTCGGGGCACACCCTGGGCCTCGGCGCCCTCGCCCTGCTGCTGATCGCGGGCTTTGCCGTACGGCAGGCCACCGCGAAGACCCCGCTGATGCAGCTGAGGATTTTCCGCTCCCGCTCCGTCTCGGGCGCCAACCTGGTCCAGATCCTGATGGTCGCGGCCCTCTTCTCCTTCCAGATCCTGCTCGCCCTGTACCTCCAGAACGTGCGCGGCTACAGCGCATCCGAGACCGGCCTGGCCATGCTCCCTGCCGCGGTCGTCATCGGCGCGGTGTCTCTCGGCGTCGCCACTCCGCTCATCGCCCGCTTCGGCGAGCGCAAGGTGCTGCTGGCCGGGATCGTGCTGCTGATCGGGCTCCTTGCGATGCTCGCCCGTCTCCCCGTACACGCCAATTACGCGGTCGACCTGCTCCCGGCGATGCTGCTCGGATCCGGATTCGGGCTCGCACTGCCCGCACTGACCACGCTGGGGATGTCCGGGGCACGGGCGGACGACGCGGGCCTCGCCTCCGGTCTCTTCAACACCACGCAGCAGATCGGGATGGCGCTGGGCGTCGCGGTCCTCACCACACTGGCGGCCTCCCGCACCGAGCGGCTGCTCGGAGAGGGCCACAGCCGCGCCGAGGCCCTGACCGGGGGCTACCACCTGGCCTTCGGCGTCGGGGTGGGGCTGCTGCTCGCGGCGCTCGCGGTGGCGGCCACCGTACTGCGCACTCCGGAGCCCGCCCGTACGACCGAACACGCCATCGCCGCCTGACCACCCCAATTCCCTTGATCTGAAAGGCTGTTCCCATGTCGAAGAAGCCCGGTTCCGGTCCCGCACCCCGCGCCCTCACCGACGAAGAGCTCTCCACGCTGCTGCAAGGGCAGCAGTTCGGGACCCTCGCGTCCGTACGGAAGACGGGCCACCCCCATATGTCGACCGTCCTCTACCACTGGAGCCCCGAGGAGCGCGTCATCCGCGTCTCCACCACCGCCGACCGCCTCAAGGTCCGCCAGCTGCGCAACGATCCGCACGCCTCCCTGCACGTCCAGGGCCCCAACGTCTGGTCCTTCGCCGTCGCCGAGGGCGAGGCGGAGGTCTCCGAGGAGAGCACCGTGCCCGGGGACGCCGTGGGACGCGAACTCCTCGCCCTGACACCGGGGTTCGAGGACCCGGAGGAGGAGGCAGGCTTTCTGGAGCAGCTCGTGGACGACCGCCGGGTGGTCGTACGCCTCAGGGTCTCGCGCCTGTACGGAACCGCCCTGGACATCCCCGGCCTGGACTGACCCGGTGGCGCCGGGCTCAGAGGTCGCGGCGGTCCACGACGACCAGGGCGACGACCACCGCGACCACCGGCCAGAGCGCCAGCACCAGCCAGGCGCCGCCGGGCGTCGACGGGTACGGGAGCTGCGCCTTGAACGCCCCGTCGATGGCCGGGATCTTGTGCAGATAGCGCCAGGCGTCGTGCAGCATCGCGTGCTTGAAGACGGCCGACCAGTAGCGGTCCTCGGTGAAGAACAGCGGCACCAGGAGCAGCAGGGCGATCACCGAGCCCGTGGCGGTGGCGCTGTGCCGGATCAGGACTCCGAGGCTCATCCCGACCAGTGCGCACGCCGGGGCGAGCACCGCACTGGCCAGCATCCCGCGCATGATGCCCGGTTCGGTGACCGAGATGCCGACACCGCGGCCGGACAGGATCGCCTGGCTCACCCAGAACGAACCGGCGGTGACGAGGATCCCGAAGACCAGCATCAGGGCCGTCAGGACTGCCGCCTTGGCCGCCAGGAGGGAGCGGCGGGCCGGGACGGCGGCGAAGCTGGTGCGGACCATCCCGCTGCCGTACTCGCCGACGACCGCCACGGTGCCGATGGCCCCGGTGAACAGCATCATCACGAGTGCGGAGATGTCCGTGAAGGACGACTCGTACGACCAGGCGGGGACGAAGTTGTCCTTGATCTGTTGGCTGTAGTGCGGCCAGTTGGAATAGTCCGCGAACGCCGCGTTGGCGTTGATCGCGACGACGATCAGCGCACCGAGCCCGGTCGCCCAGCGCAGTGAGCGCAGCGACCACAGCTTGAGCCACTCGGAGGCGAGCAGATCGCGGAAGCGGGCGGCGGGCTCGGCGGCCTCGAAGTTCCGTACGTACGTGAGCGTGGTCATCGGCGGTCTCCGGCGAGGTATTCGACGCTGTCGGCGGTCAGTTCCATGAACGCGTCCTCCAGGGAGGCGGTCCGGGTGGCCAACTCCCTGAGCAGTACGCGGTGTTCGAAGGCGATCTCGCCGATGCGGTCGGAGGAGAGACCGGTCACGGTCAGCGTCTCCGGCTCGTCCCGCTCCACTGCGGCGCCCTCGGAGATCAGTACGGCCGCGAGCCCTGCGGGGTCGGGGGTGCGCACGGTGACGCTGAGGCGGGTGCCGCGGGCGGAGAAGGCGGCCAGGGGCTCGTCGGCGATCAGTTCGCCGCGGCCGATGACGACGAGGTGGTCGGCGGTGTTCTCCATCTCGGACATGAGGTGGGAGGAGACGAAGACCGTCCGGCCCTCGGCGGCCAGCCGGCGGAAGAGACGCCGTACCCACATCACCCCTTCCGGATCAAGGCCGTTGAGGGGTTCGTCGAAGAGGAGTACGGGGGGATCGCCGAGCAGCGCGGTGGCGATGCCCAGCCGCTGCTTCATCCCGAGCGAGTACCCGCCGATCCGGCGCCGCGCCACCTCGGTCAGCCCGACCTCCTCCAGGACGTCGGCCACCCGGGAGACCGGGAGCCGGTTGGAGCGGGCGAGGAGGGTGAGATGGGCGCGGGCGCTGCGCCCGCCGTGCACATCGGCCGCGTCGAGGAGCCCGCCGACGTGCCGCAGTCCGCGCGGCCGGTCCCTGAAGGACCGGCCGTCGACGGTGACGGTGCCGCTGGTGGGATCGTTCAGGCCGAGGATCATCCGCAGGGTGGTGGACTTGCCCGCGCCGTTGGGGCCGAGGAACCCGGTCACATGACCGGGGCGCACGGTGAAGGTCAGACCGTTGACCGCGGCGGTCGACCCGTATCGCTTCGTCAGTTCGTTGGCTTCAATCACCTGCCCCACGGTGCCGTCGGGCGGGTCCGCCGGACATCGGCCCAGTGGCGGCAATCACGGCAGACGGTGCAGCCCGTGGGTGTACACCCCTGGTCCGATGCCCGTTGTCGTACCCCGCGGATACGCTCGATGGCATGTCCGCACGACCGACCGGCCCTCCGCCTCTGCACCGGCGCGTCCCGCTGGGCGCCTGGGCCGTACTGGCCTGGTGCGCGGGGCTCGCCTTCACCTTCCTCGTACGGGTGCGACTGCCCGGCGAGAACGAGGCGGCCGAACGCGTCTCGGCGCAGTTCTTCCGCTGGGACGGGCTGCTGGTGACGGCGGCGGGCACTGCCATGGCGCTGGCGGGCGGCCTCCTGCTGCGCCGACGGCCGCTCACCGCGCTCGCTCTGCTGATCGCCGCCGCCGTCACCGCGACGACTTCCCTGGGTGCGGGCGAGATACAGCTGCCGCAGTTCCTCGCGGTGGCGGTGTCCCTGTACTTCGTCGCGTCCTCGCTCCCGCGCCGCGTCTCGGCCGCCGCGGGCGCCCTGGCCGTCTGCGCGCCGGTCGGCTACGCGATCGTGCGGCTGAGCATGGGCTGGGGCATCGGCACCTCGACGCTCATCGCCGTGGTCCTCGCCGCGCTGGTCGCCTGGCTGGTCGGCGACTCCACCCGGCAGGCCCGCGGGCACGCCGTGGAGCTGTCCGCGCAGGCGGCAGCGCAGGCGGTCACCGTCGAACGGCTGCGCATCGCCCGCGAGATGCACGACATGGTGGCGCACAGCATCGGCATCATCGCCCTGCAGGCGGGTGCCGCGGCCCGGGTCATCGAGACCCAGCCGGCGCGGGCGCGCGAAGCGCTCACCGAGGTGGAGACCGCGGGCCGCGAGACGCTGTCGGGGCTGCGCCGGATGCTGGGCGCGCTGCGGCAGGCGGAGCCGGGGGCCGCGCTCCACCCGGCGCCCGGCCTGGCGGATGTCGAGAGACTCGCGGCCGCGACCACGGCGGCCGGTGTACGGGTCGACGTCCGGTGGGAGGGCGAACGGCGCCAACTGCCGCCGGAGATCGACCTGTCCGCGTACCGCATCATCCAGGAGTCGGTCACCAACGTCGTACGGCACTCGGGCACGAGCTCCTGCCGGGTGACCGTCGGCAGCCGCCCCGACAGTCTGTCGGTGGAGATAGTCGACGGCGGGCGGGGGCGCAGCTCTGCGCAGGACACCGGCTTCGGACTGATCGGCATGCGGGAGCGGGTCTCGCTCCTGCACGGCGAGTTCTCCGCCGCGCCGCGCCCCGGCGGCGGCTTCCGGGTGGCGGCGAACCTTCCGCTCCCCGCTTCCGTGGGCGCCCGGTGACGCGCGTACTGCTGGCGGACGACCAGCCACTGATCCGCGCCGCTCTCCAGATGGTCATCACGGACGCACCTGACCTGGAGGTGGCGGGGGAAGCCGGTACGGGCGCCGAGGCGGTCGCGCTGACCGCCGAACTGCGCCCGGACGTGGTGGTGATGGACATCCGGATGCCCGGCATGGACGGCATCGAGGCAACGGGCCTGATCACGGCGGCCGGGAGCGCGGCGCGCGTCCTGATCCTGACGACCTTCGACGACGACGAGTACATCTACGGCGCCCTGCGCGCCGGGGCCAGCGGCTTCCTCGTCAAGGACATGGCGCTGGAGGAGATCCTCGGCGCGATCCGGGTGGTGGCCGCGGGCGACGCCCTGATCGCGCCGAGCGTCACGCGCCGCCTGATAGCGGAGTTCGCGGGCCGCCCCGCCCCGGCCCCGGTTCCGGACCGCCGGGTCCTGGAGGGCGTCACGGGCCGGGAGGGCGAGGTGCTGACGCTGGTGGGGCGGGGGTTGTCGAATCCGGAGATCGCGGCCGAGATGTTCATCAGCGTGGCGACGGTCAAGACGTACGTGACCAGACTGCTGGCCAAGCTGGACGCACGGGACCGGGTCCAACTGGTGATCCTGGCGTACGACTTGGGTCTGGTCGCACGGGCGGGGTGAAGGTGATGCCGCCTGTCGGACGGCATCACCTCTCACCCCTCGTTCACTCCGTCCGCAGCGCGTTCCCCGTCCGCGTCCTGGCCGCCCAGACCGCCGGGAGCAGCGCACCCGCCCCCGCGATGACCAGGCCGCCGAGTGCGAGCAGGGCGATCTGGGGTGCGTGGTAGACGTCGATGTCGGCGGCGGGGATGTTCGTGCCGACACCGTGGCCCATCAGCGGTGTGATCCAGCCGTGCACCGCGATGCCGATCGGGACCCCGATCAGTCCCGCGACCAGTCCGGTCGAGGCGACCGAGGTGAGGACCATCGCGACGGTCTGCCGCGGAGACATGCCGAGCGCCTTGAACACCCCCAGATCGTGGATGCGTTCACGGGTGTCGAGCACCACCGTGTTGAGCACGCCGAGCACCGCGACGGCGACCAGGAGCAGCGTGAGGGTCGCGATCAGCGCCTCCATGATCATGATCACGCTGGACGAGGAGTCGAACACCACGGCGGTGCTCACCGCCTCCGCCCCTCCCCCGCCCAGCGCCGAGTTGAGCGAGGAGAGGTAGGTCTTCAGGTCGGTGCCCGGCATGAGAGCGATGTTGTACTGGCCCGCCTTCAGGCCGGGGTCCAGGGTGGTGAGCGATGCGGCTTCGGTCCGTACCGTCATGCCGTCGTCCGTCAGATCGAACGTCTCGCCGACGATACGGAGCCGGACACTGCGCCCGTGGTCGGAGAGCGTGACGCTGTCGCCGATCCGCACCCCGGCCGCGTGCAGGAAGCGGGTGGGGGCGACCGCCTCGCCGGGGGCGGAGAACCAGCGCCCCGCGTTCATCCGGTACGCACCCCAGGAGGAGTCCCCCTGGTAGGCGGTCACCGGCACGGCGCTGGTGATCCCCGCGACGTGCACCTCGGTCCCTGTCGCGCCGAAGTACGCCTTGGTGCCCCGCTGCTTGCTGATCGCGGCGGAGGCCGCTGCCGGGTCGGAGAGCACGGGGGCGCCTTCCCCCATCGGGCCCTGGGCCTGCGGACCCCGGCCGGGGAGCACCACGACCGACCCGACCCCTTCCCTGTCGCGGTCCTTCTGGATGGCGGTGAGCGAGAAGTTCAGGCCGACCGCGAAGGTGACCGCGACCGCGCCGAAGACGACCGCGACCGCCACCGTCGCGGTACGGGAAGGACGCGCGAAGGGGTGGGCGAGGCCCAGGCTCAGCGCGCGCGGCAGCGGCAGGCGGCCCACCAGGTTCTGGATCCGGCGGCCGCGTCCGGCGCGCGGGGTGCGCCCGACGGTGATCACCTGGACGGTACGCAGCCGGCCGGCCCGCAGGGCGGGCACCAGCGCGGTCGCGGTGACCAGGGCGAGGGCCCCCGCGGGCACCGCGAAGTCGACCCAGAGGGGGATCAGCAGGGTGCCCGTCCGGTACGCGCCCGCGACCTCGCCCATCAACGGCACGGAGAGCAGATTCCCGCAGACGACACCGAGACCGGCGCCCGCCAGGGCGGGGATCAGCGCCTGGCCGACGTACGCCCGCACCACTTGGAGCGGTGTGAACCCGAGGGCCTTGAGGATGCCGATGCGCCGCGTCCCCGCGACCACGGCGCCGCTCACCACCAGCGAGATGATCAGCACGGACAGCAGCAGCCCGATCACGGCGAAGGCCACGACGAAGGGCACGAAGGCCCCGGTGTTGCTGTCCGCCTGCTCCTTGACCGAGAGGTACGACTGCGAGCCGGTCAGCGCGCCGGACGGCACCGCGGCGGCGATCACGGCACGGTCCGCGGCGACCTGGGAGCTGGTCGCGGCGGAGTCGAAGCGGTAGAGCATCTGGTACGAGGGCGGGGCGGACCGCGGGGTGAGCGCGGCGAGTTGGGCCGGGGAGACCCAGCCGTCGGCGCTGTGCCCCACCGAGCGGGCGATGCCCACGAGGGTCAGCGTCGGGGCGCCCGGCATCCCGGTGACCTTGACCGTCGCGCCCGCCTCGATGTCCGGGGGTACGAGGTCCGCGCTCAGCACGATCTGGCCGGGCGAGGTGGCCCACTTGCCGCTGTCCAGGCCGACCTTGTCGACCGCGCCCTTGGCGCTCGCCCGGCCCGCGACCGTCGCCTGCGGCAGGCTGATGCTGATGTCGGCGGGCCCGCCGGTCCTCGGATCCTTGGTCAGCCTGAGGGTCAGGTTGAGCGGGGCGACGGCGTACGGTCCGGCCGTCGCGCTCACGCCCTTCGCCCGCGCGGTCGCCGCGAGCTGTGCCTGCGTCGCCTTCGAACCGTCGAACTGGGCGGTGAGGTGGGCCCCTTGCTGACGTGCGAAGGCATGGTCGAAGGGGGCCTGGGAGGCGACGAGCAGCCCCGCGCCGAGGATCGAGAAGGCGACCGCGATGAGGGTGGTCAGCACCAGCACCGTGGTCTGGACGCGCCGCCTCCCGACGCCCGACCTGACCACCCTGCCCAGGGCGCTCATCGGGCCACCGCCCGCACGTGGTCGCGGACGAGCCGGCCGTCGACCAGTTCGATGGTGCGGGTCGCGCAGGCCTCGGAGAGTGCCAGGTCGTGGGTGACCAGGACGATCGTCTGGCCGTCCGCGTTGAGGTCGGTGAGCAGTTGGCGTACGTCGTCGCCTGATGCGGTGTCCAGGGCGCCGGTCGGCTCGTCGGCGAGGAGCAGCGAGGGCCGGTTCATCAGGGCGCGGGCGACGGCGACGCGCTGGCGCTCGCCGCCGGAGAGCCGCCCGGGATAGGCGCGGGCGTGCCGGTCGATGCCGAGATACGCCAGAAGTTCCTGTGCCCGTGCACGGGCCTCGGTCCGCCCCATGCCCGCCAGTTGGGCGGGGAGCAGCACATTGTCGGTGACGGTCAGGTCGTCGAGGAGGTTGAAGAACTGGAAGACCATCCCGATGCGCTCGCGCCGGTACTTCGCCGAAGCGGCCTCCCCCAGCCGGTCGACGCGCACCCCGCCGACGGTGACACTCCCCCCGCTCGGCCGGTCGAGTCCGGCGATCAGATTGAGCAGGGTCGACTTGCCGCTGCCGGAAGGACCGAGGACGGCAAGGGCTTCGCCGGGACGGACGGTGAGGTCGAGCGCGTCCAGGGCGGGCGGCCCGCTGTCGTACTTCTTGCTCGCCTCGCGGATCTCGATCAGTACTTCGGCCATGACGGGCCCTCCGGCTCCGGGCACGGCGGCCCGAGGAGGCTGCCGTACAAGGGATGTGAGGCTCAGACGCTAGGCCCGGGCCGCTTTCCGGCGCGTCGGCCGCACTGCCCACCTTCCGTACACCGCTCGGGCGACAGGTCCGCCCGTCATCCCTGCGATGTACGCGGACGGTGTACGGCCGTGCCCGCCACGGAGGATGTGGACGGTGCCCGGGCCCCGGCACACTGGGCCGATGAAAGGGATCGACCTCGCACGCCGCCGGTCCGCCGGAGCACTCGCCCTGCTCCGCGCCTTCAGGGCGCTGACGCAGACCACGGGTCCTCTGCGCCCCCCGTCCCTGCTCTCGTCCCGCTGGGCCTGGGCCGCCGACGGGATCCTCGCCCTGGTGCTTGCCTCCTGCGCTGCGGCGAGTCTCACCCTGAGCGACTCGGGGCAGGACAGCCACGTCGTCGTCCCGCCGGGCATCCGGATGGACCCGGACTCCCCGCCCGCCCCGCCGGCCCCTCCGGAACCCGGACCGACGGGCCTGGCCGCGAACGGCTACGACGGGTACCACCTGTGGCAGTTGGCGGCCGTGGTCCTGACCGCACTGCCCCTGCTCGCCCGCCGCCGCTACCCCCTGGCGGCCTTCTGGACCGTGATCGGCGCGACGCTCGTGGTCCGCTCCGGTACGGGCAACGACAGCACGATGCTGCTCGCCATCACCTCCTGCCTCATCGCGGGCTACAGCGCCGTGATGTACAGCCCGTACCGGCAGGCCGCCGTGGTGAGTCTGGTGACGGGAATCATGCTGCTCGCGGTCTTCCGCAACGGGGAGGCGCCGGACATCGCCGCCGGATACCTGCCGGTGTTCGTCCTGCTCGCGGCCGGACTCGCCGCCAATGCGATGCACACCTGGCGGCAGCGGACCCGGACGCTGGAGGAGGAGCACGCGGTCGCGACCCGGCTCGCGGTGGAGCACGAACGCGCCCGTATCGCCCGGGAGTTGCACGATGTCGTCACCCACAACGTGAGCGTCATGATCATCCAGGCGGGGGCGGCCCGCAAGGTGATGGACGCCGCGCCCGAGCAGGCGAAGGAGGCGCTGCTCGCCGTCGAGAAGGGCGGGCGCACCGCGATGTCCGAACTGCGCGATGTGATGGGCCTGTTGACGATGAACGACGAGTCCCTGGACGCGCCGCTCACCGCGGACCTGTCCCCGCAGCCCGGCCTCGGCCGACTAGCGGCGCTGGCCGACGGGGTGCGCGACACGGGCGTACCGGTCGAACTGACGGTGACCGGCGCGCCCGTACCGCTGCCGGCCGGGGTGGACCTGGCCGCGTACCGCGTGGTGCAGGAGGCGCTGACCAACGCGGTGAAGCACGCGTCGGGCGCCCGGATCCGTATCGCCGTCGCCCATGCCCCGGGAACCCTGCGGATCGAGGTGTCCGACACCGGCGGTACGCCCACAGCGGCTGCCCGCGCGGGCAACGGCCGCGGACTGATCGGCCTGCGCGAGCGCCTCGCGGTCTACGGTGGCACCCTCCGGGCGGGCAGCCGCCCGACGGGCGGGTACCGGGTACACGCCGACATACCGCTGGAGGGCCCGTGACCATGTCCGACGTACCGCAGCCGCCGCCCCGCGTGGTCATCGCCGACGACCAGTCGCTGGTGCGCACGGGCTTCCGGATGATCCTGGCCGCGGACGGCATCGACGTCGTGGGCGAGGCCGCCGACGGCCTCCAGGCGGTCGATGCGGTGCGCCGCACCCGTCCCGACGTCGTCCTGATGGACATCCGGATGCCGGAGCTCGACGGCCTGGAGGCCACCCGCCGCATCCTCACCGGCGGTCCCGGTGAGCCGCGCGTGATCATGCTGACCACGTTCGACCTCGACAAGTACGTCTACGCGGCGCTCACCGCGGGCGCCAGCGGCTTCCTCCTCAAGGACGTCACCCCCGAGCATCTGACGGGCGCGGTACGTCTCGTACGCACCGGGGACGCCCTCCTGTCCCCTGCCATCACCCACCGCCTGGTCGAGCGCTTCGCCTCCCGCGACGGCCGGAACGCGGCCCTGCACCGCGAACTCTCCCTGCTCACACCCCGCGAGCTCGAAGTCCTCAAGCTGCTGGCCACGGGCCTCAGCAACGCCGAACTCGCCGTGCGCTTCCACCTCAGCGAGACGACGGTGAAGACCCATGTCGCCCGCATCCTCGCCAAGCTCAGCCTCCGCGACCGCACCCAGGCGGTGATCGTCGCGTACGAGACCGGCTTGATCACTCCGGGCGGCGGCGGTGCGGAACCGACTGATCAGTAAGTCCTTGACTTTCAGCACACGCTCCCTCCTACGGTCCTCCCATGACCACCGCAGAGAACACCGCCACCACTGGCCCCGCCGGCCCCGCTGTTCCAGCTGTTCCAGCTGTTTCCACCCACCTCGCCGAGACCCGCCAGGAGCGCTTCGACCGGGGCATGGCCGTCCTGACCGAGGTGAACGGTGACGGCGGACAGCGCGTCGTCGACTCGCTCGCCGGAATCTCGCCCGAACTGGGCCACCAGATCGCCGCCTGGGCCTTTGGCGACATCTACTCCCGACCGGTACTCCGCCCGCGCGACAGGGAGTTGCTGACACTCGGCATGCTGACGGCGCTCGGCGGCTGCGAAGGCCAGCTGGAGGTGCACGTCCACGCCGCCCTCAACGTCGGGCTCACCCCCGAGGAGATCGTCGAGGCCCTGCTGCAATCCGCCGTCTACTGCGGCATACCCAAGGCGATCAACGGAACCTCCGTCGCGAAGAAGGTCTTCGCCGAACTGGGCCTGCTGCCCGTCAAGGCGGGTGAGCCCGCGGCTTGACCCTGACGTGCGGGTCAGGGGTTAGCGTCACCGCGCCCCGACACCGCACCAGGAGGCCGCACATGACCACAGCCCTGCCCCTGACCGGCCGCGAGATCCGGCTCCGCACCGCCCCTGACGGCCTGCCGCGACCGGAACACTTCACGGTCTCCGCAACACCGCTCCCGTCCCGGCCCGGACCTGGCCACGTCCTCGTACGCAACCAGCACTTCCTGGTCTTCCCCGGCCTGCGGACGCTGATCGGCGGCGAGGCGGCAGGCGTACCGCTGCCACCCCTGCGTCCTGGGGACGCCCTGTTCGGTCCCGCGGTCGGCGAGGTGGTGGCCGCCGGGGACGGCAGCGCGCTGCGGCCGGGCGACGCGGTCCTGCATCTGCTCGGCTGGCGCGAGTACGCCGTGGTGGCGGCGGCCGACTGCACCCCGCTGGGCGAGCGGCTCCCCGCACCGGTCGACCACCTCTCCCAGGGCTCGTCCGCGTACGGCGCCCTGACCCGCCTGGCCGAACTCGCGCCGGGCGAGACCGTGTTCATCACCGGGGCCGCCGGAGCGGTGGGCAGCCTGGCCGGACAGATCGCCCGGCTCCTCGGCGCCGGCCGGGTGATCGGCTCCACAGGATCGCCCGCCAAGGCCGAACGGCTGCGGACCGAGCTGGGTTACGACGCGGTGGTCCTGCGCGGGGCGCCGGCCTCCGTCGCCGAGCAGCTCGCGGACGCGGCACCCGAAGGCATCGACGTCACCCTGGACCTGGTGGGCGGCGAGCAACTGACCGCCGCGGTCGGGGCATCCCGGCCGGGGGCGCGCATCGCGCTGGTCGGAGCGCTCTCCGGCCAGTTCTCGCCGGACGGGGACGGCGGCAGCGCCCCGGCATCGGTCGATACGTTCCGGCTGGTCAACCAGGGGATCACCCTGCGCGGCTACCGGGGCGCGGACCACCCCGACGCGGCGGATGAGTGGAAGGACCGCTTCGGGGCGTGGCTGCGCGCGGGCGCGATCCGCTTCCCGTACACCCGGATCGCGGGCATGGATCGCGCGCCCGAGGCGTTGCAGGGGTTGTTCGATGGCCGCCACTTCGGCGCGGTGGTGGTGGAGTTGTAGCGACGGCACCAGGGGGCGGCATGCGGATCGGCGACGCGGCGGCAGCGGCGGGCACCACGCCACGGGCCCTGCGCTTCTACGAACAACGCGGCCTGCTGCCCCCGCCCCGCCGTACCCCGTCGGGCCAGCGCGACTACGGAGAGCCCGAGTTGGCGAGACTCCGCACCATCCGCGACCTCCTCGCGCTCGGCTTCACCGTCCAGGACCTCCACGAGTGCGCCGACCGCCTGGACCGGCTCACCGCCGGTGACGCACCCCGGTGTGCCGCCGGCGGCCTGGTGGACCGCCGCCTGACGGCCCTCGACAGCGAGATCGGCCGCCTCACGGAACTGCGCGAGAACCTGGCGCAGCGGGCGTACGGAGAGACCTGACCGCCCGCGCCCCCTACGCGCCCACTTCACCCCTACTGCGGCCCGCATTCCGCAAGTACCCTCCGGCGCATGGGAGTCGTGGCCGTCACGGCCGACCACCAGAGCGCGGCAACGGCACCGGAACCGGCCCCCTTCGCGGCCGCCCCGGTCGCCGCGGTCGCCGCCGTCCTCGCCGCCGTCCTCACCGCCCTCTCGCCCCGCTACGGATTCCACCGCGACGAGCTGTACTTCCTCGCCGCCGGCCACCACCCCGCCTGGGGCTACACCGACCAGCCCCCGCTCACCCCGCTGATCGCCCGCGCCGCCGCCACGCTCTTCGGCGAGAGTCCGGCCGGGATCCGTACCGCCGCGACGCTCTTCGCCGCCGCGTCCGTCGTCACCGTCGCCGCCATCGCCCGCGAACTCCGCGGCGGGCGCTCCGCCCAGATACTGGCCGCGCTGACCACCGCCACCTCCGGTTTCGTCGTCGGCATCGGCCACCTCCTCTCCACCGCCACCTTCGACCTGCTCGCCTGGCTGGTGATCACGCTCCTCGTCCTGCGCCTGCTCCGTACGGGCAACACCCGCTGGTGGCTCGCGATCGGTGCGGCGACGGGCCTGGCCCTGGAGAACAAGTACCTGGTCCTGCTCCTCCTCGCCGCCCTCCTCCCCTCCCTCGCGATCCTCGGCCCC
>NZ_JAFLRJ010001002.1 GCF_017315755.1 Streptomyces beijiangensis | reverse complement strand
GCGCTGTCACTTCCGCCGGCGCTGTCACTTCCGCCGGCGGAGTCATCGGCAGGCTCGTCTTTCTGCGGGTGGAGTTTCGCCCGCAGCCCGTCGAGGAGGTAGGCGTATTTGGTCCTGATCTCCCCGGCCGGTTCACGTCCGGACTCCCAGCCGCGCACGGTGCTGGGACCCACGCCGAGCGCCTGGGCGATCTGAGCCTGGGAGAGTCCCAGGCCTTCGCGCAGGACACGTCGCTCGCCGGCCGGCGGGAGTGCGGCCTCGGGCTGGACCGATGCCAGCAGCGCGTCGAGGGCATCGAAGTCTGTCAACGCCCCGCTCCATTCGGCTCGTCGGCGGCTGCCTGCCCCAGATGCGCTCTCCACATGTCCGTCAGCTTAATTGTTTGCCCGCTCCTTTCTTCGACACGGCGACCGGGGAGGTCCGGCCGGCGCCTCG
>NZ_JAFLRJ010001001.1 GCF_017315755.1 Streptomyces beijiangensis | reverse complement strand
CGGTGCGGCCGCCGCGGCGGCGGGCCCCGAGGCCCTCCCGCTCTCCGGGGCCACGACGTCGGGTCTGCACAACACCTACGACCCGGCCGCGTTCCCCTATCTGGCCCGGGCCCTCGACACCGGCACCTCGATGATCGAGCTGGACGTCTGGGACGACTTCGTCACCAAGGAGTGGAAGGTCAGCCACTCCAACCCCCTGGGCAACAGCAACAATTGCGTCAACGCCTCCACTCCCGAGCAGCTCTACTCGGGCGGCGCGAACAAGAATCTGGAGAGCTGCCTGGACGACGTGCGCGTCTGGCTGTCGGCCCACCCC
>NZ_JAFLRJ010001000.1 GCF_017315755.1 Streptomyces beijiangensis | reverse complement strand
CGGGGCACCGCCGAGGTCGGCCCTGCCCTTGAGCATCTCGTCGCCGCGGCCCGCAGGGTGCGGGGCGGGGTGAGCTGAACCGTGGGCGGCCGGGGCCGCGGGAGATTCCCGCGGCCCCGGCCGCCCGTCTCCTCAGGGGATGAGCGGGCTCCCGCAGCGCAGGTTCCAGCGCCCTGAACGGCCGCTGAGCTCCGTGGCGGTGAGCGGCACGACGTCCAGCCGCCAGAACCCCTCCGCTGGCAGCCCCAGAGCCTGTACGACGGCCGCCCGCACCCTGCGGGCCGCGGCGACGAGATGCTCAAGGGCAGGGCCGACCTCGGCGGTGCCCCGGGTCTTCAGCCCGCAGTCGGGGTTGATCCACAGCCGG
>NZ_JAFLRJ010000999.1 GCF_017315755.1 Streptomyces beijiangensis | reverse complement strand
TCGCCCGCGCACCGATCGCCGCCACCGTCGCCGAACTGTTTCCTTTCGCCGGATCCCGCTGGGCGATGGAAGAGTGCTTCCAGGCCTCGACAACGACTGCGGCCTGGACGAGTACGAAGTCCGCCGCTAACCGGGCTGGTACCGCCACATCACCCTCGCGATACTCGCCACGCATTCCTCGCCGCGATGGCCGCGGCGGCCATCGGAAGGGGGACCGAAGAAACGATCACTGCACGCTCACGTCCCTCACCGTGACCGAAATCCAGAAGCTGCTGGCAGCTTGCCATCCCCGACCAACACCCCATCAACACGCGGTTCTTCACGCGCTGAGATGGTCGAGGTGGCGACGTCACCGTCAAGCCGTCGCCCGCCACTGCCACTACCGGAGCCGAA
>NZ_JAFLRJ010000998.1:297-598 GCF_017315755.1 Streptomyces beijiangensis | reverse complement strand
AGACGACACCGTTCTGCAGGTCGATGAGGACGAGTGCGGAGGTCGGGTCGAGTGCGGTGAGAGGCATGGCTGTGCTCTTTTCCGTACGGAGGGAGAGGGAGAGAGGGAGGGTGGGGGGTGGGGAGTTACGCGGTCGTGCCGATGCGGCGCAGCGAGCGGTCCGCCACGCTCACCGCCAGGAAGAGACAGGCGATGACCAGCAGGAACAGGCTGAGGTCGTGCAGTCCTGCGGTGTCGGCGCCGCCCTTGAAGAACAGGGCGTTGGCGGCGGAGGCCAGCAGCGCGCCGACGTACATGAAGG
>NZ_JAFLRJ010000998.1:0-223 GCF_017315755.1 Streptomyces beijiangensis | reverse complement strand
TCGGCGCGCCGGCCGGTGAACGCGGTGACGGTGATCGCGGCCACCGACATCGGCAGCAGCAAGAGCCCGGCAGTCGACGCGTTCAGCGCCCGGCCGTCCTCCAGCCACTGGGTGAATCCGTAGAGGAAGGCGTACGAGGTGACGGCGGTCAGGAGCTGGCGGACGTAGGTGGCGAGGAGCGGGGCGTTGCCGCTCAGTACCCGCAGGTCGATGAAGGGCCGCG
>NZ_JAFLRJ010000997.1 GCF_017315755.1 Streptomyces beijiangensis | reverse complement strand
CCGCGGCCCGCGTCCGGGCCGCCGCCCACCCCGTACTCCCCGGCACAGGCACCGGCGCCGAAGAAGCCCTCCGCACCCTCGTCACCACGATCGCCGAAGGCGCCGCCGACCCCGCCGACCCGCTCTGCGCCGCACACCTCCACTGCCCACCGCTCGCCCTCGCCACCGCCGCCGACCTCGCCGCATCGGCCCTCAACCCCTCCATGGACTCCTGGGACCAGGCCCCCGCGGCATCCGCGCTCGAAGCGCTCGTCACCACCGCACTCGCCGCCGAGGTCTACCCAGGACACCCCGCCGCCGACGCCCTCCTCACC
>NZ_JAFLRJ010000996.1 GCF_017315755.1 Streptomyces beijiangensis | reverse complement strand
GGGGAGCAGTACGCCACCCGCCTTCTCCAGTCCGCGCGTTGCGTGCGTGGCGAGGGAGAAGGTGCGCTGGCCGTGCTTGCGGTGCGCCTTGCGCAGCCGCAGGAAGACGCCGGGCGCCTCCTCCTCGGACTCGAACCCGACCAGGAGGACCGCGGGGGCCTTTTCGAGCGTCGTGTACGTGAGCCCGCTGCCGTCCAGGTCCCGTCCGCGGCCCGCGCCCACTCCGCCGAGG
>NZ_JAFLRJ010000995.1 GCF_017315755.1 Streptomyces beijiangensis | reverse complement strand
CTGGAGCGGGAGGCGGTGAGCCTGTGCACGTATGAGTGCCGGTTGGTTCCGGGGCTGTTGCAGTCGGAGGCGTATGCGCGGGCGGTGTTCGACAACAGCATCCCGTTGCTGACCGACGAGCAGACGGAGGCACAGGTCGCCGCCCGAATGGAACGGCAGGCGATGATGCGGGAACGGCCGACCGTCCCGTTCGGCTTCATCGTGGAGGAGTCGGTTTTCCGACGCGGGCTGGGCGGGGCGCAGGTCCAGTCGAACATGCTGGACCATGTGCTTGAGCTGACCGCGCCGCGCAACGTGACGCTTCAGGTGGTGCCGGTGGAGTTGGAGTTTCACGGCTGCCTGGATGGCCCCCTTCGGATCTTGGAGACCTTGGAGGGGCGTCGGGTCGGGTGCTCCGAGGGGCAGCAGAACGGTCGGCTGATCTCCGACGCGAAAGAGATGATTCTGCTCTGCCGACGCTATGACACACTGCGCTCGCAGGCCCTGAACCCGACGGAATCCCGGGACCTGCTGGAGCGACTGCGAGGAGAGCTATGAGCAGCGGTATGTCGGAACTCGCCTGGTTCAAG
>NZ_JAFLRJ010000994.1 GCF_017315755.1 Streptomyces beijiangensis | reverse complement strand
CTAGTCTCGTGGGCTCGGGCAGATAGGTCTGCAGGGCGATGCCGTTGGCGAGGTACGCCTCGAAGTAGCGCAGGATCTGGTCGCGGTCCGCGTCCTCGGCGAGGACGCCGATGGCGGCGGCCCGGCGCAGGATGTGGTCGAAGGCGGCGTCGCCCCCGAGTTCCCGCAGGTCCTCGGCGGGGATGTCGAGGCTCTTGCCGTAGGGCACCGCGAGGTCCCGCGCGAACCACGACAGGATCGTCGCGTCGTCCGCGGTCTGAGGGATGTTCTCCTCGATCGGGGCACGGCTGTCGATGGCGGCGAGGAGTTCGATCTCCTCGCCGGCGGCGCGCTGTTGGCCGGCCACCTCGTAGGCGATCACCCCGCCGAAGCACCAGCCGCCGAGGGCGTACGGCCCGGTGGGCTGGATCTCCCTGAGGT
>NZ_JAFLRJ010000102.1 GCF_017315755.1 Streptomyces beijiangensis | reverse complement strand
ATGTAGCCGCGCCGGCCTCTCCGGCCAGCGCGGCTACATCGTCGAAGCCGTCAAGAACTACCTCGACACCGCCGGCATCGTCTCCAGCGACGAACTCGCCGCCGGCGGCTACCGCATCACCACCACCCTGCAGAAGTCCAAACAGGACGACCTCACCAAGAGCGTCAAACAGCAGGTCACCGACAAGCTCGGCAGCTCGACAGCCGACAGCTACGTACAGATCGGCGCGGCCTCCGTCGACCCGGCCACCGCCAAGGTCCGCGCCCTGTACGGCGGCACGGACTACCTCAAGCACTACATCTCCAACGCCACCCGCAAGGACTTCGCGGTCGGCTCCACCTTCAAGCCGTTCATCTTCACCTCGGCGGTGCAGAACCACTCCACCACCCAGGACGGCCGCACGATCACCCCGTACACGATCTACAACGGCAACAGCCAGCGCGAGGTGCAGGGCCCCGACGGATCCACCGGCTACGCCCCGCCCAACGAGGACGGCCGCAACTACGGCAACATCACCGTCTCCACGGCGATGGACAACTCCGTCAACGCGGTCTTCGCACAGATGGCCGAGGACGTCGGCACGGACAACGTCGCATCGACCGCGGCCGACCTGGGCGTACCGAAGAAGACCACCAACCTCAACCCCGGCCCCTCGATGGCGCTCGGCGTCGCCCAGGTCAGCCCGCTCGACATGGCCCACGCCTACGCGACGCTCGCCAACCACGGCAACTACCGCCCGTACACCTTCGTCGAGAAGCTCACCAAGAACGGCGACCCCGTCAGCATCCCCGGCGAGGACGACAGCCAGAAGACCCCCAGGGAAGCCGCCGACACCACCACATCGATGCTCACCAGCGTCGTCCAGAACGGCACCGGGGCCGCGGCCCAGGTCCCCGGCTGGGAGGTCGCGGGCAAGACCGGCACCATCGACGACGACAAGGCCGCCTGGTTCGCCGGCTACACCCCGGCCCTCTCCACGGTCGTCGCGATGATGGGCGAGGACCCGAAGAACGGCAACCAGAAGCCGCTGTACGGAGCCCTCGGCCTCAACCGCGTCAACGGCGGCGGCCCGCCCGCCCAGATCTGGGGCCAGTACACGGCGGGCGCGCTCGAAAACACCACGCCCGTCCGCTTCGACCTGGAGCTCCAGTCCGGCGCATCGCCGGAGCCGACGCTCTCGCCGTCCCCCTCGGAATCCCCGTCGGAGACGCCGTCCTCGGAGCCGCCGAGCAGCAGCGCCCCGGCCAGCCCGACCACGGAGCCGCCGGTGTCCCCGTCGGACACCCCGACCTTGCCGACGGAGACCCCGACCTTCAGCTTCGGACCGGACGAGAACACCGACCCCAGCCCGAACTAGTTACTGAGTCACTAGTTACCCAGTAACTAGTGACTAGTGACCGGAGGTCGCCTTCAGCCCGACGACGGCGACCAGCAGCAGACAGACGAAGAAGATCCGGGCGGCGGTGGCCGGCTCACCGAGCATCACCATGCCGTACACCGCCGCACCGGCAGCACCGATCCCGACCCACACCCCGTACGCGGTACCGATGGGCAGGGTCTTGGTGGCCTGCGACAGCAGGAACATGGAGACGACGATCCCGGCACCGGTGAGGAGGCTGGGCACCAGCCTCGTAAAACCCTCGGTGTACTTCATCCCGATCGACCAGGCCACTTCGAGCAGACCAGCGACGACGAGCAGAACCCAAGCCATGACGACGAACCTCCGCGAGACGGATCAACAGGGTGCGTCGTCTTTGCTCAGTCACGAAGCCCGGTACGGCGCGTCTCGTCGGGGTACCTCAAAGGTAGCAAACCGCTACAGATACAGACCTGTGGTGCCCTCGTCCACGCGCTCGGACGCGACAGCGTGCAGATCCCGCTCACGCATCAGTACGTACGCCACCCCGCGCACCTCGACCTCGGCACGGTCCTCCGGGTCGTACAGCACCCGGTCCCCTGTCTCCACGGTCCGCACATTGGGGCCCACCGCGACCACCTCGGCCCAGGCCAGACGCCTGCCCACCGCGGCGGTCGCCGGAATCAGAATGCCGCCGCCGGACCGGCGCTCGCCCTCGGGAGAGTCGGACCGGACCAGCACGCGGTCGTGCAGCATCCGGATCGGCAGCTTGTCGTGGGTGGTGGTGTCCTTACTCACGGACCCGAACCTACCCGCCCACGAAGCCGCTGTTCACCGAAGGGGTCAGCCCCTGCGCCGCTTCGCCGAGAAGGCGAGCAGACCCACCAGACCCACAACCACCAGGGCCACCGGAACGACCCGCTCCAGACGCGGCGAGCCCTCCTCGTCCACGAACTGCGCGCGCACCTCGCTCACACCACGGTTCACGGCGACAAAAGCCCGCCCCGCGGTCTGGTCCACCGCCGAGGCCACCTTCGCCTTCGCGTCCCCGATGACCGTGCTCGGATGCAGCCGCACCCCGATCTCGTCCAGCGTGACCGCCAGCTGATCGCGCCGGCTCTTGATGTCCGTCTCGATCTGCGCAGGGGTCCTGGCGTCCGACACATCCGACACTGCGCTGCCTCCGTCGTCGTATCCGGTAGTCGTAGGTCGACAGTCTGTCAGCTCGGGGCCCACCGCACCCCACGGCACCCCTATTACGCTCGACGGCGTACGCACATCCCTCCTCACATCTCGATGGGACCCTCCGATGAGCGAGCGACTCCAGCCCGGCGACACCGCACCCGCCTTCACCCTCCCCGACGCGGACGGCAACGACGTCTCCCTCGCGGACCACAAGGGCCGCAAGGTCATCGTCTACTTCTACCCGGCCGCCCTCACCCCCGGCTGCACCAAGCAGGCCTGCGACTTCACGGACAACCTGGACCTGCTCGCCACCGCCGGGTACGACGTCATCGGCGTCTCCCCCGACAAGCCGGAGAAGCTCGCCAAGTTCCGCGAGAAGGAGTCACTGAAGGTGACGCTGGTGGGCGACCCCTCCAAGGAGGTCCTGGAGTCCTACGCCGCCTTCGGCGAGAAGAAGCTCTACGGCAAAACGGTGACCGGCGTCATCCGCTCCACGATCGTCGTCGACGAGAGCGGCAAGGTCGAACACGCCTTCTACAACGTCAAGGCGACCGGCCACGTAGCCAAGATCATCAAGGACCTCGGCATCTGAGAACGAGTGACCGAAGTCCCATTCGCGTGGGACTTCGGTTTGCAACCGCCACGATTGTGCAGACGTTCCTCTTGGACCTACACGTCCACCGAGAGGAGCAGAACCATGACCGCCGCAGGCCCCGAGAGCCAGGCCGACCCAGAAGCGGTCAAACGCCACCGCGCTCTCTTCCGAGTGATCCAAAGACGCGAGAACCCCAAGCTCCGCCGCACCGACATCACCGTCACCGACGAAGCGGCCGTCAAGCGGGCCGTCAAGGCGGCCTCACTCGGCAACGCGATGGAATGGTTCGATTTCGGCATCTACGCCTACCTGGCCTCCACCATCGGCCACGTCTTCTTCTCCGGCGCCGGAGACACCGTCCAACTGCTCTCCTCGTTCGCAACATTCGCAGTCGCGTTCCTGGTCCGCCCCATCGGCGGCATGGTCTTCGGCCCCATGGGCGACCGGATCGGCCGCAAAAAGGTCCTCGCCCTCACCATGGTGCTGATGGCGATCGGCACCTTCGCGATCGGCCTGCTCCCCTCGTACGCGGCGATCGGCTTCTGGTCCCCGGTCCTCCTCATCCTCTTCCGCATGCTCCAGGGCTTCTCGACCGGCGGCGAGTACGGCGGCGCCTCGACCTTCATCGCCGAGTACGCCCCCGACAAACGCCGCGGCTACTTCGGCAGCTTCCTGGAATTCGGCACCCTGGCGGGCTACGTAGGCGCGGCGGGCCTCGTCACGATCCTCACCACCGTCCTCTCCACCCCCGACATGGACTCCTGGGGCTGGCGCATCCCGTTCCTCGTCGCGGGCCCCCTGGGCCTGGTCGGCCTCTACCTCAGGCTCAAGCTGGACGAGACCCCCGCCTTCCAGAAAATGGAGAACGAGAACGCGCGGGCCAGCGAGGCGGCGGACGCGGTGGAAACGTCCACCACGGCCGACCTCGGCAAGATCTTCAAGGACTACTGGCCCTCACTGATCCTCTGCATCGCCCTCGTCGGCGCGTACAACGTCACCGACTACATGCTGCTCTCGTACATGCCGACGTATCTGTCGGACGAGCTGCACTACAGCGAGACGCACGGCCTGCTGATCCTGCTCGGCGTCATGGTCTTCCTGATGCTGATCATCAACCAGGTGGGCAAGCTCAGCGACCACTTCGGCCGCAAGCCGCTCCTGATGGCAGGCATGCTGGGCTTCTTCTTCCTCTCGGCCCCCTCCTTCCTCCTGATCGGCCAGGGCTCGATCCCCGCGGTCATCGCGGGCATGCTGATGCTCGGCCTCTCCCTGGTCTGCCTCCTGGGCACGATGTCCGCGGCACTCCCGGCCCTGTTCCCCACCCAGGTCCGCTACGGCTCCCTCTCGGTCGGCTACAACCTCTCCGCCTCGATCTTCGGCGGTACGACGCCCCTGGTGATCACCGCCCTGATCGCCTGGACGGGCTCGAACCTGATGCCGGCGTACTACGCGATGGCGGCGGCCCTGGTCGGCGTGATCGCAGTGGCCTGCATGAAGGAAACGGCCCAGAAGCCACTGGCGGGCTCGCCCCCGTCGGTGGAAACGAAGGAGGAGGCGGAGGAACTGGTCCAGGCCCAGACCCCGGAACCCAAGTTCTGACGCAACTCCCCTGTACGGAATGCCTCGCACCCTCTGACTGAGCGGTACGAGGTATTCCGCATTTCGGACGTGACCATCCGATAACCGGTTCGTTACTCAGTGCGAGGCCGCGAACACGCAGCCGGACACGGAGGGGAACCATGCAGGCCAGGTACACCCGCGAGCTGCTCGAAGAGGCGGCCCGCGAGACGAGGAACTGGGACGAGGCAGTCAGCTGGTGCGGCGGCACCCCAACGCCGGGCAGCAGGCGCTACCTCCGCCAGAAGATGCTGGAAGCGGGCGTGGACACCTCGCACTTCCCGGCCAAGTGGTCACGCCACACGGAGGAGACGTTGAGGGAGGCGGTCGCCACATCTTCGTCCATCAAGCAGGTCGTACAGCGCCTTGGCATCAGCCCGGTTGGCGGCAACCACGCCCATATCAGCCGTCGAATAGCGGCGCTGAAGATCGACATATCCCACTTCGCGCAGCGCCGAGGCGGCCCTAAGGAGTCGCGCGGCAACCCCCTGGTCCTCGGTGCAGCAACCGATGGCAGGATCCCGGGCCAACGCCTTCGACGCGAGCTGCTGAAAACCGGCACCCCCGAACTCTGCGCCGTGTGCGGCACAGGCCCTGAGTGGAACCACAAGCCGCTCCGGCTTGAGGTCGACCATGCCAACGGTGACTGGTGGGACAACCGCCCGGAGAACCTCCAGCTCCTGTGCCCCAACTGCCATGCAGTAACGGACACTTACCGGGGCCGGAAGCGGAGGAACGCGGCATGAGCGGCCCGAAGTACACCCGCGACCTCCTCACCCGGACCGCAGCTGCCTCCGTAAGCCTGGTCGACATGATGCGGAGGTTGGACGCACCGTTGGGCAGCACAACATGCAGGTACTTGACCGGTCGGCTCAAGCACTACTGCATCGATGTATCCCACTTCCGAGACGAACCGCTGCCCGAGCACGAACGCCGCGTCTACACGCGTGCGCTCCTCGCCAAGGTGGCGGCCCAGTCCCTCAGCATCCGGGAAATGCTGGACCGCCTGGGCACCCCACCCGGTTACACCCCGTACAGCCACATCCGGAACAAGCTCGACCAGTTCGGGATCGATACATCGCACTTCACCAGTGGTCGCAGGTATGGCCCCGGAGTCATAGTCCGGGACGAGTTGATCGCTGCGGTGGCGGATTCCACGAGCCTGGCAGGCGTCCTCAAGCACTTGGGCCAGAACGAGAGCGGTGCCGGACGTGCGCGCATAAAACGAAGCGTCGAAGCCCACGGCGTCTCCACCGCCCACTTCACGGGGCAAGCGCATTTTCGGGGCGCTGTGTCCCCCTTCCGCAAGTCCGCAGACGACACCCTGCAACGTCTCGAACCCGGCGCCCCGCGAGCGAAAACCCCCATGTTGCGGCGTGCACTTGATGACCTCGCAGTCCCACACGTCTGCGCCGAGTGCGGCATCGGCGATGTCTGGCAAGGCAAGCGACTTGTCCTGGAGATCGACCACATCAACGGCGATCGTCTGGACAATCGGCGGGAGAACCTGCGGTACCTGTGCCCGTCGTGCCACAGCCAGACGGCTACTTACTCGAACCGCTCCCCTGCGTTCCGAAGGAGGCAGTAAGCTCGGTGTCGGCATGCGCCCGTACGCCAAGGGCTGGAGCGGCAGATTTTAGGGGTCTGTGTTTGTCGGTTCGAATCCGACCGGGCGCACCGAACGAGTGGGGGCCTGACACCCGGTCCGGGTGTCAGGCCCCCACTTGCCTAAGCACTCGGGTCAGCCCAGAACCTCTCGCAGCACCGGGACCAGCGCCCGAAAAGCCTGGCCGCGATGGCTGATCGCGTTCTTCTCCGCTGCCGACATCTCCGCGCACGTCCGCGTCTCGCCCTCCGGCTGCAGGATCGGGTCGTAGCCGAAGCCGCCCGATCCCGCCGGGGCGTGGCGCAGGGTGCCCAGGAGGCGGCCCTCGACCACTCGCTCCGTGCCGTCGGGGAGCGCCAGGGCAGCCGCGCACGCGAAGTGGGCGCCCCGGTGTTCGTCGGCGATGTCGGAGAGCTGGGCCAGGAGCAGGTCCAGGTTGGCCTGGTCGTTTCCGTGCGTTCCCGACCAGCGGGCGGAGAAGATGCCGGGGGCGCCGTTCAGGACGTCCACGCAGAGGCCCGAGTCGTCCGCCACCGCGGGCAGGCCCGTTGCCTGGGCGAGGGCGTGGGCCTTGAGGAGGGCGTTCTCGGCGAAGGTGACGCCGGTTTCCTTCACGTCGGGGATTTCCGGGTACGCGTCCGCGCCGACCAGGTCGTGCGGGAGGCCCGCGCCGGCGAGGATCGCATGGAGTTCGGTGATTTTCCCGGCGTTGCGGGTGGCGAGGATCAGACGGCTCATGGGGTCGATTATCCCGCCCGGCAGGCGTCCTGGAGTCCGTACCCGGCACTGAGCAGGCCCGCGGCGTCCTTGTCGTGCACGGTGGAGTCGATGTTGAACACGGCCTGCTGGACGTCGGGGTCCTTGATGTCGGCGCCGCCGTGGAGTGCGGCGAGGCGGCGCTCGATGAAGAGGAGCGTCGTATCGGCCTCGTCGCCGCTCTGGGCGCTGTACTCGATGGCCAGCGACCGCAGGCCCTTGGTCGCACGGCAGTCCTGGGCCCTGGCGTCGTCGGCCGTGGTGCCGCAGCTCCGGAAGATCAGGATGCCCGCGGCGAGCACGACGACGGCCGATACGGCACAACTGGCACGGCGCATACGGTCAGGCCCCCCTGGCGGTCTACGAGGTGCAGACCTTACCCAGCTCCGACGCCGCGTCAGCGACCGGGCTGATGTCGGGGGTGTTGTCGCCGTTCTTGATCGATGAACGGACGTTGTCCACCGCCGTGTTGAGACTGTCGATGGACTTGCTCAGGTCCGCGTCGTCGGTCTTGTCGCCGAGGGACTTGAGGTTCTTGCTGATGTCGTCGAGGGCCTGGTCCGCCTGGGTCGGGTCGTTGGCGGCGTTGGTGACGGCCTGTTGGAGGTTGTTGACGTTGGAGGCGATCGCGTCGGCGGTCTGCACGCAGTCGACCGCCTTGTCGACTGCGCTGCAGCCGGCCAGGGCCGCCGTCAGGGCGAGCGTGGCTCCTGCTGCTGCGAGTGCGATTCGGCGCATGGTTCCCCCGGTTCGGACAGACGGACGGGCAGACGGACGAGCAGACGGACGGGCGCACGGTTCGATCCGCGCGCCCGTGTCTGGGATGACGTCGAGAGGGTCCTCTTGGTTGCTTCTTTACTCGCCGAGGGTCTTGGCGAGGGCGTCGACCTGCAGCGCGGTGAGGTCGGCGCAGCCGCCGGTGGCGAGGTCGAGGAGCGCGTTGAGCTCCTCGCGGTCGAAGGGCGCGGCCTCGGCGGTGCCCTGGACCTCGACGAAGCGGCCGTCACCGGTGCAGACGACGTTCATGTCGGTGTCGGCGCGCACGTCCTCCTCGTAACAGAGGTCGAGGAGGGGGGTGCCGTCGACGATGCCGACGGAGACGGCGGAGACGGTGCCGGTGAGGGGCGTGCGGCCGTGCTTGATGTGCTTCTTGGCCTGGCCCCAGGCGATCGCGTCGGCGAGTGCGACGTAGGCGCCGGTGATGGCTGCGGTGCGGGTGCCGCCGTCGGCCTGGAGGACGTCGCAGTCGAGGACGATCGTGTTCTCGCCGAGCGCCTTGTAGTCGATGACGGCGCGGAGCGAGCGGCCGATGAGGCGGGAGATCTCGTGTGTACGGCCGCCGATCTTGCCGCGTACGGATTCGCGGTCGCCGCGGGTGTTGGTGGCGCGCGGGAGCATCGAGTACTCGGCGGTGACCCATCCCTCCCCGCTGCCCTTGCGCCAGCGCGGTACGCCTTCGGTGAAGGAGGCGGTGCAGAAGACTTTGGTGTCGCCGAAGGAGACGAGGACGGAGCCCTCGGCGTGCTTGCTCCAGGCACGTTCGATGGTGACCGGGCGGAGCTGTTCGGGGGTGCGGCCGTCGATGCGAGACATGGCGTCGAGCCTAGCTGGCGCGGTGGAGGGGGCCGAACGGCCCGAGGGGAGAGGACTAATGGCACAAGACGGACTTATGGCATAATTACTACTCTTAGAGTAAAGGTCTAAATTGTTTACTTGGAAAGGCAGTCATGACCGTCGACCTCCGTCAGCCCACGGCTCAGACGACCGAGACGCCTGACCGCTTCTCGTCGGTCTCCGTTCTGGAGGGGTCCCCGCACGGGATCCTGATCGCCTCGGCCGACCGGGGCGGCACGGCCGTGTACGCGAACCAGCGCCTCGCGCAGCTGTTCCGTACGCCCGTGCCGATGGACCCCGGCGGTATCGCCGCAGCCGCGCAGCTGCTGTTCGACCGCAACGGCGAGTCCATGGCGTTCGACGATTCACCGATGGGCATCGCCCTGCACCGGCGGCGCGCGACCCGCGCCGAGGTGCAGTACCGGGTGCCGGGGCAGCCGCCGCTCTGGCTGGACATCAGCGCGAGCCCGCTGGAGTGCACCTACGGCGGGCAGCCGCTGGCCGTCTCGTACATCCACGACGTCTCCCACCAGCGGCACTCGGCCACCGAGCTGGACGAGGCGAACCAGCGTCTTGCCGAGCAGCTGGAGGACCTGACCTGGGTGCACGGTCTGACCGAGCGGCTCGCGGGCCGCGGGACGCTCGAGTCCGCGCTGGCGCGGGTCCTGGAGGAGGGTGCCCTGCTGCTGCACGCGGACATGGGCGTGGCGAGGCTCTTCGACGAGGAGCACGGGACGATGGCGACGCAGGCGGTGTTCGGGCTGCCGCCCGACCCGCTGGACGAGGTGCACATCGCCCTGGAGAAGCTGACCGAGGACCGCTGCCTGATGGACGAGGTGGCGGAGGCCGGCGGCGCGCTGATCATCGAGGACGTAGCGACGGACCCGTCCTGCACGGAGGCTTTTCGTGATCTTGCCCGTACGGCCGGATTCCGGAGCGCGTACGCGGTGACGCTCTCGGCCTCCGACGGGCGCAGGCTGGGCGTCGTGGGCTGGGCTTTCAAGCAGCCGGGGCGGCCCACCATGCGCCAGCGCCAGCTGACCAACACCTATTGCCGGTTCGCGGGCCAGATCGTGGAGAACACGCAGCTGTACGAGCGCGAGCGGCGCATAGCGAGCACGTTGCAGCAGTCGATGCTGGCCCAGACGCTGCCCCATATCGAGGGGGTGCAGATAGCGGCGTGCAACCTGCCCGGCGCGCACGGGATGCAGGCGGGCGGCGACTGGTACGACGTGGTGGCGCTGCGGGACGGCAAGGTGGCGCTCGCGCTGGGCGATGTGATGGGCAAGGGTCTCGGCGCGGCGACGGCGATGGGCCAGCTGCGTACGGCGCTGCGTGCGTATGCGCTGGTGGAGGGCGAGGATCCGGTGGCGGTGCTGACGGATCTCAACGCGCTGACCCAGAACATGGCGCTGACCGATATGACGACGGTGCTGTACATGACGGTGGATCCGGCGGAGCACCGCGCGAAGGTGGTGTCGGCGGGCCATCCTCCGCCGCTGCTGATCGACCAGTCGGGTGCTTCGTTCGTCCGGGCGGGCCAGGGCGTCCCGTTGGGGGTCGTGGACGAGTGGCATGCGGAGGAGAAGGAGGTGCCGCTGCCGCCGGGTGCGCTGCTGGTGCTCTATACGGACGGTCTGGTGGAGCGTCGCGGTGAGGATCTGGGGACGGGTCTTGAGCGGCTGAGGAAGGCGGCGCTGAATGCTCCGTCGGAGGTGGGCGAGCTCTGCGCGTATCTGGTGGAGGAGTGCCTGGACGAGGGGGCGAACCCCGATGACGTGGCGATTCTTGCCGTGCGGGTGCGGTAGCCGCGACAGCGGCGGCGCACACAGAAGGGCCTGTTCCGGTCGGTCGGAACAGGCCCTTCTACGTATGAGTTTACGGGTGCTTACATCATGTCTTCGATGTCGGCGGCGATCGGGTCGGCGTCGGTGCCGATGACGACCTGGATCGCGGTGCCCATCTTGACGACGCCGTGTGCACCGGCCGCCTTGAGGGCGGCGTCGTTCACGAGCGACGGGTCCTTGACCTCGGTGCGAAGTCGGGTGATGCAGCCCTCGACCTCTTCGATGTTGTCGAGTCCGCCGAGCCCGGCGACGATCTTCTCAGCCTTAGTGGCCATGTCTGACTCCTGAGTGTCTCTTCGCGGCCCGGCGACCCGGTCCGTTTGATCACGGTAACGCACGTTTGGACCACTTATACGAGCGCTACATAGCCCTCCGTCACAGGATGGCGACGACGAGTACCGCACCGCTGCGAGTGGTCTACACCAGTGTACGGCCAGCACCAGGAGGACGCCGATGTCCACGAATGCATCCGTTGTACAGACACCCTGGTACCAGGGGCTGTTCGGCGGACTCCAGAAGATGGGCCGCAGTCTGCAGCTGCCCATCGCCGTCCTGCCGGCTGCGGGAATCCTCAACCGGCTCGGCCAGCCGGATGTGTTCGGCGCCGACGGTCTCGGCTGGACGGACGTCTCCAAGGTCATGGCGGGCGCGGGTGGTGCGCTCCTCGACGGCTCGCTCGGCCTCCCGCTGCTGTTCTGCATCGGTGTCGCCATCGGCATGGCGAAGAAGTCGGACGGCTCCACGGCACTGGCGGCGGTCGTCGGCTTCCTCGTGTACTACAACGTCCTGCGCCAGTTCCCGGTGGACTGCGCCGCCGGAGCGAAGGCGGTGGCCACCGGCTGCCAGGCGGCGGGCGAGGTGACCGCCTTCACATACCAGAACCCCGGTGTCTTCGGCGGCATCATCATGGGCCTCCTGACGTCGTTCTTCTGGCAGCGGTACCACCGCACCAAGCTGGTCGACTGGCTCGGCTTCTTCAACGGCCGCCGCCTCGTCCCGATCATCATGTCCTTCATCGCCATCGGCTTCGCCGCGATCTGCCTGTGGATCTGGCCGCCGATCGGTGACGGTCTGGAGAACTTCAGCGACTGGCTGGTCGGTCTCGGCGCCTGGGGCTCGGGCATCTTCGGTCTCGCCAACCGAGGGCTGCTGGTCATCGGTCTGCACCAGTTCCTGAACGTGCCCATCTGGTTCCAGTTCGGCAGCTTCACCAAGCCGGACGGCTCGGTGGTCCACGGTGACATCAACATGTTCCTGGCGGGCGACCCGAACGCGGGCCAGTTCACCTCGGGCTTCTTCCCGATCATGATGTTCGCCCTCCCCGCGGCCTGCCTGGCGATGACGCACTGCGCCCGTCCCGAGCGCCGCAAGGAGGTCGGCGGCATGATGCTCTCCATCGCGCTGACCTCGTTCGTCACCGGTATCACCGAGCCGATCGAGTACTCGTTCGTCTTCATCGCCCCGCTGCTGTACGCGATCCACGCGGTGCTGACAGGTGTCTCGATGGCGGTGACGTGGGCGCTCGGTGTGCACGACGGTTTCAGCTTCTCGGCAGGTCTCATCGACTACGCCATCAACTGGAACCTGGCGACCAAGCCATGGATGATCATCCCGATCGGGCTGGTCTTCGCGGTGATCTACTACGTGATCTTCAGAGTCGTGATCACCAAGTTCAACCTCAAGACACCAGGGCGTGAGGAAGAGGAAGTCGCGGAGGAGATGGAGCGCGACAACGTGAAGTAGCGGCGCGCGGCCACCCGTTCCGTACGACAGGACAACCGGAAGTCCCAGTTCCATAAAGGACTGGGGCTTTTCGGTGTGTCTGGGGAGATGTGTCCTGCCCCACAGGTATGAGGGGGTTCCTTTATTCCGCCTTCACCATGTACAACAGGTCTACACCACTGAGTGGTGTAGACCACCTGGATGCTGCTCCGTCCCCCCGACGCTTTCGGGCAGCACCCCGGCACATGGAGGAAGTTGATGAGTACGGCCACCGCTACGGCGGCTCCCGCAAAGAAGCGGGGATCGGGCCTGTTCCAGGGCCTGCAGAAGGTCGGCCGCAGTTTGCAGCTGCCGATCGCCGTCCTGCCGGCGGCGGGCCTCATGGTCCGCCTGGGCCAGCCCGACGTCTTCGGCGCCGACGGCCTCGGCTGGGACAAGGTCTCCGCCGTCTTCGGCAACGCGGGCGGTGCGATCACCGGCGCCCTGCCGATCCTGTTCTGCATAGGCGTGGCGATCGGCTTCGCCAAGAAGGCAGACGGCTCCACCGCGCTCGCCGCGGTCGTCGGGTTCCTCGTCTACAGCAAGGTCCTCGAGGCCTTCCCGGTCACCGACCTGGTCGTCAACACGACGGCGAACAAGGGTGTCGACGTAGCGGCGACCTACAACAACCCCGGTGTCCTCGGCGGCATCATCATGGGTCTGCTCTCCGCGGTCCTGTGGCAGCGGTTCCACCGCACCAAGCTCGTCGACTGGCTCGGCTTCTTCAACGGCCGCCGTCTCGTCCCGATCATCATGGCCTTCGTCGGCATCCTCGTCGGTGTCTTCTTCGGCCTGGTCTGGGAGCCCGTCGGTGAGGGCATCCAGCACTTCGGCAACTGGATGACCGGCCTCGGCGCCGGCGGCTCCGCGCTCTTCGGCGGCGTCAACCGTGCGCTCATCCCCGTCGGCATGCACCAGTTCGTCAACACGGTGGCCTGGTTCCAGATCGGCGACTTCACCAACGCCGCCGGCACGGTCGTCCACGGTGACATCCCGCGCTTCCTGGCCGGAGACGGTACGGCCGGCATGTACCAGTCGGGCTTCTTCCCGATCATGATGTTCGGCCTCCCGGCCGCCGCGCTCGCCATGGCGCACACCGCCCGTCCCGAGCGCCGCAAGGCTGTCCTCGGCATGATGATCTCGCTCGCGCTGACCTCGTTCGTCACCGGTGTGACCGAGCCCATCGAGTTCTCGTTCATGTTCATCGCACCGCTCCTGTACGTGGTGCACATCCTCCTCACCGCCGCCTCCATGGCCATCACCTGGGGACTCGGTGTCCACGACGGCTTCAACTTCTCGGCCGGTCTGATCGACTACGCGCTGAACTGGAACCTCGCGACGAAGCCATGGATGATCATTCCGATCGGTCTGTGCTTCGCGGCTCTCTACTACGTGATCTTCCGGTTCGCGATCGTCAAGTTCGACCTCAAGACCCCGGGCCGCGAGCCCGAGGAAGAGGTCGAGGACCTCACCAAGGCGTAAGCCTCGGGCAGTGACATACGAAGGGCCCCGCCGGATTCGGCGGGGCCCTTCGCGTACGTACGGTCGGGCTCAGATCTCGTACACCGCACCCGGCACGGCCAGTTCGGCCTCGCCCCCGTACACCGCGCGGGCGTCCGCCAGGTTCTGCTCGGCGTCGGTCCAGGGCGGGATGTGGGTCAGCACCAGGCGGCCGGCCTTCGCACGCTCCGCGTGGGCGCCGGCCTCGCGGCCGTTGAGGTGGAGGTCGGGGACATCCTCCTTGCCGTGCGTGAAGGACGCCTCGCAGAGGAACAGGTCGGTGCCGTCGGCGAGTTCGTGCAGGCCCTCGCAGACTCCCGTGTCACCGGAGTACGTGAGGGACCTGCCGCCGTGCTCGACGCGGATGCCGAACGCCTCGACCGGGTGGCAGACCTTCTCCGTACGGACGGAGAAGGGGCCGATGTCGAACGACCCCGGCTTCAGGGTGTGGAAGTCGAAGACCTCGGACATCGAGCCGGGGGAAGGGGTGTCGGCATAGGCCGTGGTCAGGCGCTGGTCGGCGCCCTCGGGGGCGTACACGGGGAGAGCGTCGCAGCGCCCGCCCTCATGGCGGTAGTAGCGGGCGACGAAGTACGCGCACATGTCGATGCAGTGGTCCGCGTGGAGGTGGCTGAGGAAGATGGCATCGAGGTCGTAGAGACCGATGTGACGCTGCAGCTCGCCCAGGGCGCCGTTGCCCATGTCGAGGAGCAGCCGGAAGCCGTCGGCCTCTACGAGGTAGCTCGAGCAGGCCGATTCCGCGGACGGAAACGAACCCGAGCAGCCGACGACGGTGAGCTTCATGGAGAGGGAACCTCCGTGGACGGGCAGGCGACGGGGGTCAAGCGGTCTGTTGAGCGTAAGGCGCGACTGTGGGCCTCGCTCCTTCGCGGCAGGCCGTTGTGGGGGAACTCACCTGCGTTGTCACCGGTTCGGGTGGGGGTAGCGTCCTGTGCATGGATACGTCTTGGTTGCTGGCGCTGATCGCTGTCGTGCTGATCGCGCTCGTTGCCGCTGTGGTGGACGGGCGGGGGCG
>NZ_JAFLRJ010000993.1 GCF_017315755.1 Streptomyces beijiangensis | reverse complement strand
GGACGCAGGCCGTCCCCGACCGCGTCATCCTGACCCTGCTAGGCGGGCTGCTCGCGATGAGCTCATACGCCGTCTACCCGGCCTGGGAGACCCCGCGGCTGCGCACCCGCCTCGCCGACTGGCTTGTGGCGGTGGGCCGTTACTCCGCCGAGGTGGTCTCGCACTACGCGGACCCGGCGGGCGCCCGCCGCTCCGACGTACGGGAATCGCTGCTCGCGGTACGCGCGGCGTCGTCGGCGGCGGCACGGGAGCGGCCCCGGTGGCGTACCGGCTCGG
>NZ_JAFLRJ010000992.1 GCF_017315755.1 Streptomyces beijiangensis | reverse complement strand
GCGGCGAAGGAGGCGCGGGTGGGGGCGTCCAGTTCACGATGGTAGAGGCGGTCGGGGGTGGCGAGCCCGGAGACGCCCCGGTAGGAGGCGAGTGCGGTGGACACCGCGATCCACGGGAGACGGGACGGTCGGCGGGCCTCGGGGGTCCAGCGTGCGGCGTCGGTGGCGGAGAAACCGACGCGGCCCTTGTTGAGGACGAGCCAGGGGTGCCCGGTCTGGTGGCCCTCCAGCTGGGCGTAGCCGAGTTCGACGAGGTCGGCCACGGAGAGCGCGGTGTGGTCGAGGCGGGCATCGGCGGCGAGGGTGGTGGTGAGTTCGCGGACGAGGTGGCCCAGGGTGGCCCCGTCGAGGGCGAGGACGCGGCGGGCGCGGACAAGGAACTGCAGGGGGTCACCGAAGGGCTGTCCCTGGACCTCGATGGAGTCCGGAGCGATGTGCCAGTGACCGTAACTGCCGCGCCGGGCGCGGAACGTGAGGACGCTGTCGTCGTCGAGACGCATGGCGTGGCGGTCGCCTGCGTTCGGGGTGGTGAAGGGGACGGGCTCGATGAGTTCCTCGTAGGCGAAGGCGGCGAGCATCTTGGCGAGCAGGCGGCGGGCCGCGCGGCCCCAGGTCTCACGGTTCAGTTCGGGCGGGGCGAGCAGCACGGGCTCCTCCGTGGCTTCCTCTGCGGAGCCGGGGGTGGCAGGGGGCGTGGGC
>NZ_JAFLRJ010000991.1 GCF_017315755.1 Streptomyces beijiangensis | reverse complement strand
GTGATCTGCGCGGTGCTCGTCGTCACCACCATCACCTCGCTCATGGCCTCCAAGAAGCAGGCGAAGGCCGAGCAGGCGGAGCAGGAGAAGGCCGACAAGGAGAACGCGGACGCGTCGTAACGTCCGTCCGTACGGCCGCCCCGCCGTACGGCCGCGCGGCGCACGCGCCGCATGGGGCGGCGGGAGGATCCCTCCCGCCGCCCGTCGGCGTTTCCGGTGCCCTTCCGGCCCTTTCCGGCCCCGGAGCACCGGATCAGCGGGCGACGACCACCCGGCGCTCCGCGCGTTCGCCGTTCACCGTCACGGCGAGGGTCACCGTGCCGGGGCGCAGGGCGGTCAGGACTCCCGTGGCGGGGGAGTAGGAGGCGACGCAGCGCCCCTTCTTCCCGCTCCCCTTCACGCACAGGCCGCGCGAACCCGACCAGTCGGCACTGAGGGGCCAGGCGACCGGTATGGCACGGGCCGCCGCGCCCTCGCCCTGGAGGACGGTCGCCGGTGTCTTCGCCGAGTCCCCCACGGAC
>NZ_JAFLRJ010000990.1 GCF_017315755.1 Streptomyces beijiangensis | reverse complement strand
GTTCGACCGGGGCCGTACCGAAGGGCCGGGTCAACTGGCCGAGCCCGTACGGGAGAAGCGCATCGAGGTCGACCTCCTCGGACACCTCGTGCTGGAGCGGGGCCACGTCCTCGCCGTCGGCGGTCGATCCCGGCCAGACGCTGTAGAGCTGGGCGGTCTTCTCCTGCGGGGTCATCCGGGAGAGGAGGTCGGCGGCGCGGACGGGGGCGGGCAGAGCAGGGTCCTGCCAGGGG
>NZ_JAFLRJ010000989.1 GCF_017315755.1 Streptomyces beijiangensis | reverse complement strand
GGTGAGGCACTCCTCGTGGGCCACCGCCGGTATGCCGAAGCGGTTGGCGGCCGCGATACGGCGCTGGAGCGCGGCGAGGCGGGCCGCGCCCTCGGCGGGTTCGACCGGGGCCGTACCGAAGGGCCGGGTCAACTGGCCGAGCCCGTACGGGAGAAGCGCATCGAGGTCGACCTCCTCGGACACCTCGTCGCCGAGGGCGCGGCCCGCCTCGCCGCGCTCCAGCGCCGTATCGCGGCCGCCAACCGCTTCGGCATACCGGCGGTGGCCCACGAGGAGTGCCTCACCGGCTTCACCGCCTGGCAGGCCACCGTCTTCCCGACGCCGCTCGCCTGGGGCGCCACCTTCGACCCCGGCCTGGTGGGCGAGATGGCGGAGGCGATCGGTGAATCGATGCGGTCGGTCGGCATCCACCAGGGGCTCGCCCCGGTCCTCG
>NZ_JAFLRJ010000988.1 GCF_017315755.1 Streptomyces beijiangensis | reverse complement strand
CACGGAGCCCGCGGCGGGCGTGGAGAGGGTGAGGGTGTGGTCGCCGTCGGCGATCTCCGCGGGAACGGTGAACGCGTACTTGTCGACGGTGCCGTCGGCGTTGGCAGTCGCGTCGTCGAACTTCGCGGTGGAGTCGGCGAGTTGGGCGGACACCTTGGCGTCCTTGGCGAAGCCGCGGGCGGTGACGAGGACCTTCTGGCCGGCCTTGAGGTCGGGGTTCGCGTCGAGCACCTTGCCGTCG
>NZ_JAFLRJ010000987.1 GCF_017315755.1 Streptomyces beijiangensis | reverse complement strand
GCCTCGCTGTCCGCCAGGAAGGGCCTGAGGCGGGTGAAGGCGGGCTCGTTGAGTGCGGAGAGGCGGGAGGTGGAGAGCCGGGCGACCTGGGTGACGGCGAGCCTGAAGTGGTCCAGAGCTAGGGCGAGTTGGGCCATGTAGAAGCCGCCGTGATGGTACGCCGCCGATCTGCTGGAGCGGACCATCGCCGTCGAGATCAACGCGGCCGCCGAGAACCCGCTGATCCGCGCCGATACTGCGCTGAATCAAAGCCCGGCGGCGT
>NZ_JAFLRJ010000986.1 GCF_017315755.1 Streptomyces beijiangensis | reverse complement strand
GGCGCGGCGGCAGGGTCCTCGGAGACCTTCTGGACCGACTTGTTCTGCGCGGGCTTCCCGTCCAGCGGGATGTCGTCGCGGACCATCGACCACAGCTTCTCGGCGTCGACCGGCTTGGGCTCGACCTTGCCCTGGAACCCCTGCAGCTGGGAGTAGACGTTCGGCATCGTGGTCATGGTGATGCGCTTGGTCGGGACCTTCTTGAGGTCCTCCGCGAGGTCGTAGAGCTTCTTGACCGAACCGATGCCGTCGGGGCCGTCGTCCACGGTGAGCGCGTTGGTGGCCGCCTCGGCGAGGTCCATCAGCTGCCCGGGGTTGGACAGTTTGGTGCCCTTGCGC
>NZ_JAFLRJ010000101.1 GCF_017315755.1 Streptomyces beijiangensis | reverse complement strand
TACGCGGCCAGGAGCCCGCCACCAGCAGGGCGAGCGAAGCGGGCCCGGGCAGGCCGAAACGGAGCCGGGCCAGACGCCGGTCCTCCTCGTCGCCGGGTACGAAGCGCGGGTCGACGACCGGGCCGCAGACCTGCACGCCCGCCGCACCCAGCGCGTGCGCCTGTGCTGCCGGGACCGGGTGGACCGCGAGGTGGGCGTCGATGCCGGGCGCCACCCAGAGGCCGTGGACGGAGAAGTCGGTGAGATAGGTCAGCGCGAGTACGTCGAGGAGTCCGCGCAGCCGGAGCGCGCCGAGGACCTGGCTCGCACCGGGGTACGTGGAGATCACCGCGACCGCGCCGGGGCCGACCGCGCGGAGCGTGCGGCGTTCGGCGGCGCGCAGCAGGGCCCGGATCGCGGGGCCGGGGCGGTCGGCGGACTCCGTGGCCGCGTAGATCCGCTGGTAGATGGTGGGCGCCCAGGTCAGGAGGTGGTGGTAGCTGCCGGCGAGCAGGGCGCCGAGGCCGGCGGGGAGCAGGTCGAGGAAGTCGTGGCGGTCGACCTCGTAGCCGAACAGCCGCAGACGGTCGGTGAGTTGGTCGGCAGCGCCGTCGTGCCCCGCTCCCACGCTCGCCGAGATGATGACGATACGTCCGTGCACAGCCGATCAGCCTCCGGAGGGGTTTCGGCCTCGCACGCAGGGATCAGGCAGGAGCGTGGGCCGTCGGCCCGAAACTACTACACGTTGTAGAGCTTACGGAATACCGGACCGGCCGGCCCTGCCGGTGCGATCGGGGCGCACCCCCCGCCCAGTGCGCCGGGACTAGGCGGAATCACCTTGCTCACGGCGCGTAACTCTCCAAGTCGCCCTGTTCGATTCGTCGCCGTAGCGTCTGAAATGTCCTTATCCGCTCAACAGGGAGTTTGATCGTGAAGAAGACCCTCGCCCGCACCTTCGCCGTCGCCGCCCTTACGGCTGCCGCCGTGATCCCGCTGGCCGGCGCCGCAGAGGCTGCCACCCCCACGCACGCGACCGTGTCCGCCGCGAGCGCCCCGAGTGACGACGGCAACTGGGGCCACGACGGATACGGCGGCGGATACGGCGGCGGCGGCTACGGCGACGACGACGACGACGGATATGGCGGCGGATACGGCGGCGGATACGGCGGTATCGGCCTGAGTGTCGGCCTTGGCGTGCTGCTCTGAAAGCAGCAACAAACAGGCATGAAGATCAGCATTCCCCGCTGCCCGGGCACCGTCAACCGCCCCGGGCAGCGGTGCGGTGTCAGCGTCGCTCACGGTGCTCAGGTCCCAACCCGGCTTCAGCGGCGCCCGGTCCGCCCCGTCGCGGTCGGCCAGGCGGGCGATCCGGTTGCTCACCAGGTGGGACTTGCCGAGCCCGGACGGTCCCAGCAAGATCGGCCTCATGGACTACAGATATGCCCTTGCGGCGGACGCGCAAGTAATGGCCGACCTCTTCGCGGCCAATCACCACGACGCGCTCACGGAACAGGAGCGTGCACAGCAGGGCTTCGTGCAGGGTGCCCTCGACGTCGACACCCTCCGGTCGATGGCGGAGGACCGGAGCTTGCTCGTCGCGGACGACGAGGGGCGTCTCGCCGGACTGCTCGGGCTGGCCTCCCCGGAGAGCATGCCGAGTCCACCGCCGCCGGTCCAGGCAATGCTGGATGCACAGGACTCGCTTCGGTGGCGGGGACAGACACTCCGCTCAACGCCCTGGCTGCTCTACGGCCCGCTGGTGGTCGCTGCCGCATACCGCGGGAAGGGTGTGGCCCGGGGACTGTTCACCGCGGCACGTGAGGCGGCCTCCGTCCGCGCCGATGTGATGGTCGCCTTCATCGAACTGGCCAACCAGGCGTCCTGGAAAGTCCATGTCGACGGCTTCGGCATGACCCCGCTGGGAGAATTCACCCTCGGCGACCGCACCTACGGCGTCGTCGGCGGATCCACCACACCGTGACACCGGAAACCGGATCAAGCCCGGAATTCCGCTCCGGAGTGGGGCAGCACCTCGAAGAGTCCGCCACACCCGACCACCGCCTGCGCACTCCCCCGCCTCCCCGCCCGAGGGATCACCAGGTACGGAGCCTCCTGCTCCCTCGCCCTGATGCTGCTCCGGCTGGCGGGGCCCGTCCGGCCCACCCGGCGCGCACAATCTGCACGTGGCCAATCAGAGGACACCTCCCGAGGCAGGCATCTCTGTCCGTGAGGCCGAGGTCCTTGCCGCGCTCGGTGAACTTCTGACCACCGCCGAGATCGGCGCCCGGTTGTTCATCTCCATCCGCACCGTTGAGAGTCATGTCCCCTCGCTGCTCCGCATCCGGACGTGCTCCCCCGTCGTACGCCTCACACCGTTTTGATGCCGCCGCCGTCGATGACGTAATCGGCGCCGGTGATGCTCGCTGCGCGGTCCGAGGCGAGGAAGGTGACGACGGCTGCGACCTCGTCGGGTTCGACCATGCGTCCGGTGGTCATGCCCATCGCCGCGGGCACCCCGGCTATGAAGTCGCGGTGTCCGACGCCGTTCGCCTCGGCGAGGCGGGCGCCGAAGCCGTTCTCGTCCTCCCACATGCCGGTACGCGTCGGGCCGGGAGAGACGGTGTTCACGCGTACGCCCCGGGGGCCGAACTCCTCGGACAACGCCTTGCCGAACGCGTTGAGCCCCGCCTTCGCGGCGCCGTACTCGATCGGGCCGGTGCCCGGCAGGCGCGCGCTCATCGAGGAGATGTTCACCACCGAACCGCGGCGTTCCAGGATGCTCGGCAGCAGTCGGCGGGTGACCCGGACCGTGCCGAACAGGTTGACTTCGAAGCTATGCGCCCACAGGGCGTCATCGGTCGCGAGGAACCCCTGGAGGGTGAACGTGTCTCCGCCGCCCAGGTTGTTGACCAGGATGTCCACGCCCCCGAGTGCGGCGAGCGCCTGTGCCCCCAGCTCCTCGGCGCCTTCCGGGGTACTGAGGTCGGCCGCGACCGGATGGGCGCCGGTTTCCTTCAGTTCGGCCGTGATCGTTCGGGCCGCGCCGACTACGCGGACCCCCTCGGCGACCAGCTGTCGCACGATCGCCAGGCCGACGCCTCGGCTGGCTCCGGTGACGACCGCGGTCTTGCCGGCGAGATCGAGTTCCATGTCAGACTCCTTGGCATTTTTTTGAATTGCAGGTACAAAATGAGAGCGCAAAAAAGGGCCGACCGCCCACAGTGCTGACTACAACGACCCCATCGCCGCGTCCACGACCCGCCTCAACTGCGCGGCATCCACCGCGGTCTTGGCCAGTACGCGCATACCGATCACCGTCGCGAGCAACCAGGCCGCCACCGCAGCCGCGTCGCGGCCGGCGTCGATCTCACCGGCCCGCTGGCCCTGCTCGACGGTCGCCCGGAACGCACTCTCCGTACGCGCGAACATCTCGCGCACGGTGTCGGCCGTCCCGGCGTCCGAGGCAGCCAACTCGGCGGCGGTATTGACCGCCATGCAGCCGCGCCGGTCCTGGTCGCCCAAGTCGAGTTCCACCAGTGCCTCCAGCGCGCCCCGCAGCCGGTCCCTCGCCGAACCGGGATGGTCGAGGAGCTCCGCCAGCCATGCGGCCTGGGAGTCGCGGTAGCGTGCCAGCGCCCGTTCGAACAGCGCGTGCTTACTGCCGAAGGTGTTGTACAGGCTGCCCTTGCCGATGCCGATCTCGTCCACGAGGTCCTGAGGCGTCGTCGCCGCGTACCCCTTGCGCCAGAACACGCTCATCGCGCGCTCCACCGCGACGTCCGGATCGAACTGCTTCGGCCTGCCCATGGCGGTAACGTAACACCATTCTTGACCTTGGGGTCAAATAAATATGCTGTCCGCCAGGCGCCTGGTCGACGCCCGGCAAAGACCCTTTCACCACCTGGGGCCGTCCGCCATGAACACCCCGCCCCGTCCGACCGGCCCGAGGACGACCGGATAAAGTGCCCGACGGCAGCCTGGTTGCCCGAGGAGGGGAAGCGTGACCGATACCAGCGAAACCCGATCCGCCGACAGTGCGGCGCACGAGCCTCAGCAGAGCCGACTGCACCGCCTGATGCGCTACCTCCCTCTGATCGCCCCCGTCCTGCTGTGGACCGTGCCCTGCTGGCTGCTGCTGTACGCCGGCCAGCACTGGCCGCTCCCCGTGGCGCTGGGCGGCACCGCCCTGTTCGTCCTCGGCCTGATCACCATGCCGCTCGCGATGATGCGCGGTCACGGCCGGCGACAGCAGGACCGGGCGGCGATCGTCGGGGACACCCTCCTCGGGGCCGGCTGGGTGCTGTTCACCTGGTCCGTCCTGCTCGGCGTCCTGCTGCGGCTCACCCTGACCGTGACCGGCGTCGGCGACGGCCAGGACCGGGCCCGGATCGTCACCTGGGCGACCCTCGGCACCGCCGCCGTGCTGCTCGCCTGGGGGTACGCCGAGGCCCGCCGGGTACCACGGGTACGCCGGCTCGACGTACAACTCCCGCGCCTGGGTGCCGGGTTGGACGGCACGCGTGTCGTCCTCATCACCGACACCCACTACGGCCCGCTCGACCGCGCCCGCTGGTCGGCTCGCGTCTGCGAGACGGTGAACACCCTGGAGGCCGACCTGGTCTGCCACACGGGCGACATCGCGGACGGTACGGCCGAACGCCGCCGCGCCCAGGCCGCCCCGCTCGGCACCGTGCAGGCCACCCGGGCCCGGGTCTACGTCACCGGCAACCACGAGTACTACAGCGAGGCCCAGGGCTGGGTCGACCTGATGGACGAGCTGGGCTGGGAGCCCCTGCGCAACAGTCATCTGCTGCTCGAACGCGGTGGCGACACCCTCGTGGTCGCCGGCGTGGACGACGTCACCGCCGAGTCCTCCGGCCTCGCCGGCCACCGCGCCCACCTCGCCGGAGCCCTGCACGGCGCCGACCCCGACCACCCCGTCCTGCTCCTGGCGCACCAGCCCAAGTTCGTCGACCGGGCGGCGGCCGGCGGCGTCGACCTCCAGCTCTCCGGCCACACCCATGGCGGCCAGATCTGGCCCTTCCACCACCTGGTCCGCATCGACCAGCCAGCCGTCGCCGGCCTCAGCCGCCACGGCAGCCGCACTCTCCTCTACACCAGCCGCGGCACCGGCTTCTGGGGCCCGCCGTTCCGCGTCTTCGCCCCGAGCGAGATCACCCTGCTCGTACTCCGCTCCCCGCAGCGGCCCTCCACGCCGTAACGCTGGACGGTCCCGCGGTTCCGCCTCGGTGCGCGGGTCACAGTGCGGGCGGTACTCCGGCCTGAAGGCGGAGGCCCGCGAGAGTCAGCTCCAGCCCGGCGAGGAACTGGTCCTTGTCTTCATGTCCATCGAACTCGTCGACGATCTCGTGCACGAACGGAAACTCTTCGGGGTCGAGCGCACGCCAGGCCCGGGCGTAGCGGCCGAGGAATTCGTCGCGGCCCACCGTGCCGTCGAGCACCTCCTCGGGCGGCTCCTGCCCCAGGTCGGCAGCCGTACCGACGACCACGCCCACGATCGCCGACACGGCGTGGAAGCGCTGCCGTGGCGTGAGGTCGAGACGAAGCGTCTGCTGCCCCAGCTTCTCGTAGAGCCGCAGCGAGTTCTCCTGGACGTCGGTGTTGCGCATGAAGTACGTCGCCAGCCATGGCCGGTCCACGATCGCGTCGAACAGCGTCACGGCCATCCCGCGTAGGTCATCGATCGGGTCGTCACTGTCCGGCAGACCCTCGACGGTGGCCAGCACCGCACCGAGCACGTGGTCGGTGGCGCGGTCGTACAGCTCGTCCTTGCTCGCCACGTACCAGTAGATGCTGCCGACGCCGGTGCCGAGCCGGGCCGCGAGGGCACGGAACGTCAGCGCCGACTCGCCCGCTTCGTCGAGCAGGCCCACGGCCGCGGTGAGGACCGCCTCCAAGGAGTGCGAGGCACGGTGACGCCCCGGGGAAGGGCGATCGGCGGGTCGTGTTCGCGGGCGCGTCATGGCACATATCCAATCACAGCTTGCACATTTATCGAACGTCGTTCTATCGTAGAACGTCGTTCGATACTCGGCGGCATTCCGAAAGGAGGTCCACCATGACCGC
Source organism: Streptomyces beijiangensis (assembly GCF_017315755.1). Taxonomy (GTDB): domain Bacteria; phylum Actinomycetota; class Actinomycetes; order Streptomycetales; family Streptomycetaceae; genus Streptomyces; species Streptomyces beijiangensis. The sequence continues at coordinate 40,183 of NZ_JAFLRJ010000101.1, read as the reverse complement.
CACCACTCCCCTTACGTCGCGCACCTACCCGTCCCTGCGCGCGGCATGGATTCCCCTGGCCGCACTCTGCTTGGCCTTCTTCGTCGAGATGGTCGACAACACGCTGCTGTCGATCGCGCTGCCCACGATCGGCCGCGACCTCGGCAGCGGCACGACCGCGCTGCAGTGGGTCACCGGCGCCTACTCGCTGACCTTCGGCGGTCTGTTGCTCACCTCAGGATCGATGGCCGACCGACTCGGACGCCGACGCGTGCTGCTGATCGGCCTCGCCGTGTTCGGCCTGCTGAGCCTGTGTGTCGTCGCGGTCACCACCACAGGGGAGCTCATCGCCCTGCGGGCCGGACTCGGCATCGCCGCTGCGGCGATGGCACCGATCACCAACTCGCTGGTCTTCCGGCTGTTCGACGACAAGGCACTGCGCATGCGCGCGATGACCCTGATGATCGTCGTCGGCATGTCCGGCTTCGTCCTCGGCCCTCTGCTGGGCGGCACCGCCCTGGCCCACGTGCGGTGGGAGTGGCTCCTGGTCGTCAACGCCCCGATCGCCCTGATCGCGGCCATCGGCGTCCGTCTCGGCGTCCCGGCCGACCGGCCGGAGGACCTGACCAAGGATGCGTTCGATCTGCCGGGCGCCGTACTGAGCGTCACCGCCATCGGCCTCGCCTGCTACTCGCTGACCAGCGGTGTCGAGCACGGCTGGCTCTCCACCACCACCCTCGCATCGGTCCTCGGCGCCGTGGCCGCGGGGATCGCGTTCGTATGGCACGAGCGCCGCAGCGCATCGCCCATGTTGGACCTCAGCCTCTTCTCCAACGGGACCGTCCGCGGCGCCGCCATCGCGCAGATCGGGACGTCCATCGCGATGGCCAGCGTGATGTTCGGGCTGATCCTCCACTTCCAGTACGCCTACGGGTGGAGCCCCGTACGGGCCGGCCTGGCGAACCTGCCGATCATCGTGACGATGATCGTCGCCACCCCCCTTTCCGAGTGGCTCGCGAAAAGGTTCGGCCACCGCATCGCCTGCCTGGTCGGCGCGGCCTGCCTGGCCGGCTCGCTGGTCGGCCTCTCCTGGGGCGTCGACCACGGGTACGCCGCCATCGCGGTCTGCATGGTCGTGATGACTGTCGGGCTGCGCACCGTCATGACGATCTGCGCCATCGCGCTCGTCGACGCGATGCCGAGCAACCGCACGTCGATCGGCACGGCGCTCAACGACACCGCGCAGGAGGTCGGGAGCAGCGTCGGCACCGCCGTGGTCGGCACCATGATCGCCGCGCTGGTCACCACGCAGCTGCCCGCAGGCACGTGGAGCAACGAACTCGTGGCCTCGTTCTTCCATGGCGAGCGGATCACCTACGCCGTGCTCGCGGTGATCGTCGGCCTGGTCGCGACGGCCGGTGCACTCACGCTCACCGACTCCCACGCCACCGAAGAGCCGGCCTGAGGACACCGGCCCCGGAGGCGGCGAGGGTCCGAACCTCCAGGCGAACAGGCGCAGCGCCCCGACGTCCATTCGTTCCGCTGCGATCTTGTGGGTACGGCTCACCCAAGCGGATCCGACCCACCCGCGCCGTCGAACAGGTCGCGGTCGCGTTCTTCGGGCGCGGCGAGCGAGTCGAGCAGCGTCAGATGCTCCCGGTCCTTGGCGGCGCTCGCGGAATCACTCGGCGAGAACGCCGGGAACAGCTCCGCGAGCCCCGCCGACACGGGCCCCTCCGGGGGCAGCATGCCCTGGCGCGCCTGCTCCAGAAGTACGCGCAGCTGTGCGCGCCGTTCCTCGATTGCGGCCTCCTGGCGGGCCGGATCCGCGTCCAGTTCCTCCAGGACCCCGGCCAGTTCACGACCCTCGTCGTCGACGAGCACATCGTGTACCTCGGGCAGCAGCCCGAGGTGGTGGTAGTGCCGCACGGCGGGGGGACCCCGGCGAGTGCGGCGATCTCACCGATTCGCATGAACCCAGCAGAAACCCTGACGCTGCGGCAAGGTCAAGCACCGCCCGCCTTCCTCGCGGGTCAGCCCTGGGCGAGTTCGGCCAAGGCGTTGAGACGGGTGGGCGTCCAACCGAGCTCGCGGCGCGCCCGGTCGCCACTGAACTGCTGGTCGAGGGCGAATGCCTCGGCGATCGGGCCCATCCGCTGCACGGCCTCCTCAAGGGTCAGCGAGTCGACCCGGCCTGGGCATCCGGCGGCATGGCTGAGGGCCCGGGTGACGTCCGCCAGCGGAACATTCTGGCCACTGGCCCCGGCGTAGACGGAACCGGCCGGGGCGTTCAGGGCCAGGACGTACAGCTCGGCGATGTCGTCGACGTGGACCAGCGCCCAGTGGTTGGAGCCGTCCCCGATGCAGGGCACTGCACCTGCTGTGCGCCCCGGTCCGACGAAGAACGACTGCGCCAGTCCGCCGGAGCGGCCGTAGACCAGCCCTGGCATCACCACCACCGGGCGCTCTCCGGTGACAGCCCGGGCGAGCACCCGCTTCTCGTTCTCCAGCCGCCAAGCGGTGATGTGCGGCGGGCTCAGCGGAGCGTTCTCGTCGGCGACCCCATCGGTGTCGCCGTACACCCACACCCCGCCCGTGTGCACATAGGCGCCGCTTCCCACGCCGTCCTGCAGTGCCTTGGCCGCCGCGCGGTCGGCATCCGCGGTGCCCTCGGCGTAGTCCACCCCGAGGTGGATGACTCCGTCGGCCCGGCCAGCGGCCTCATGCAGGACATCCGTGTCGCCGAGTTCCCCCGCGACCGGGGTGGCGCCCAGTTCCGACACGGTGCGCGCCGCGTGCTCGCTGCGCGCCAGCGCCGTCACGCCGATGCCGTGCCCGGTCAGTGCCCGGATGGTGGAGCGGCCGATGTAGCCGGAGCCGCCTGTGATGAAGATCTGCATCGCTCTCACGGTCCTTGTCGAGGGCGGCGGGGATTCCGCCGCTCCTCCACCCTGATCCCCGCGCCACGTGGGCGTCCAAGACCTCTTCTGTCAGCGGTGATGCCCCCAGGGCATCAGTGCTGGGCAGCGGCGATGTCAGCGAATTCCCGGAGCAGAGGAGAGCGGCGGACGGCGCTCCAGGCCAGACAGACCTCGCCGGGGCCGATGTCGTCGATGGGCACATGCGCGACATCGGTGTGGGTGTAATAGGCCGCGGTGGACAGCGGAAGGACGAGTACGCCCCCGGTCGTCGCGACGTGTTCCAGCTTCTCCTCGACGGTGGCGAACGAGGGCCGTGGCCCGGCACCCTCGCCGCCGGTCCGCTCGGGGAGGTCGCGCCACTCGGGGACGGCGTCGGGGTCCTGCAGCAGCCGTTCGGGCGCCAGATCCGCGATGACGATGGACTCCTTGCCCGCCAGCCGGTGATCCGCCGGCAGTACGGCGACGCGGGGCTCCCGGAAGAGCGGGCGCAGCTCCAGGCCGCGGCGGTCGACGGGCAACCGTACGAAACTCACGTCGAGAAGGCCCTCGTGGACCCCTTGGACCTGGTCGCTCCAGGAAGTGCGCACCACCTGCACACTCAGCTCGGGATGCCTGTCGGAGAACGCGCGCACCGCGCCGGTCACGGTGATCCCGGGCATGAAGCCGACCGTGAACACCGAAGACTCGTGGGCGGTCTGCTGGACCCGGCGGCACAGAGCCTGCGCGGCGGCCAGCAGGGGGCGAGCGTCCTCGAGCAGCTGACGGCCGGCGGCCGTCAGCTCGGTGGCCTGCTTGTTCCTGGTGAACAGCTGCACGCGCAGCTCCTGCTCCAGCGCGCGGATCTGCCGGGACAGCACCGGTTGCGTGATGTGCAGCCGCCCGGCGGCCCTGCCGAAGTGCAACTCCTCGGCCACAGCAACGAAGTAGCGCAACTTGCGCAGATCGACATCCACGACATCTCCCACCGTGCAGGCGCCGTGCGCCAGCCTAGTTCCTCCGGGCCGTGTCATCGGGTTGCTGTTTTCCTGCCGTCGCGGGACGGCAGCCAGGTATCGACCGCGGCCGCGAGCTCGCCGAGTCCGGTGAAGAGGTGTCCGTGCATACCGAGGGCCTGCGCTGCGCGGACGTTCTCCTCGCGGTCGTCCACGAACAGGACGTCGGCGGGGACGGCCTGCAGGGCGGCGAGGCAGTGCTGGAAGGCCGCCGGGTCCGGCTTCGCCGCCTTGATCTTTCCGGAGAAGGCGACGCAGTGCAGATTCCGCAGCCAGGGCTGTGCGGCGAGAAAGGCGTCCGCGTGGTCCGAGGGGATATTGGACAGCAGGGCAACCTCCGCGCGCTCGCGAAGGGACTGCGCGTAGACGACCATGCGCGCGTCCACACGGGACCAGCTCTCGATGTCGGCGAGCCGCAGTTCCTCGATCGTGTCGGCATCGGCGGGGCGGGACAGCCGTCGCAGTACGGCCGTCCAGTACTCGGGGGCGGAGTGCTGCGCGGCGTCGTAGGGCGGGCGGCAGGTCCAGTACGCCTCTACGAAAGCTTCGTCGGGGGCATCGCATCGGGCGGCCATCTCCGCCAGGGCACCGGGGCGTTGATGGAGGGCGATGACCCCGAAGAGGTCGAACAGCACGATGCGTCGTTCGGTGGACATTGCGGGAAGTTCTCCTGTTCAAGGGGTTTCCGGGTGTGGGGGCCTGTGCGGCACCGTGTCAGGGGCGGTGCCGCACAGGCAGTCAGTGGCTGATGCGGGCCGGCTCTCGAGGGCGGTCCGCATCGTGGGTGCGCAGGACACCGGCGGCGACGGCAGTGGTCGCGCACAGCACGGTCAGCAGCAGGAAGGTGTGGTTCAGCGCGGTGAGGTGGGTCAGCCAGCCGATGAGGGCGGGCCCGGCGAGCATCCCGAGGTAGCCCAGCCCGGCCACCCGGGAGACGTTGGCACCGGCGGCTGCGGGGTCGGCGTGGCCGGCCGCGCTGAACAGCTGGGGGACGCAGCCCGACAGGCCCAGGCCGAACAGTGCCAACCCGACGAACGCGCCCGCGATCCACGGGGTGAGGGCCACGATCGTGATGCCGACGGCGGCGGTGGCCGATCCGTAGCGCAGTACGGCCATGGCCCCGAACCGGGCGGAGACGCGGTCGGCCAGCAGGCGGCCGGCGGTCATCGCCGCTGCGAAGGTGCCGTATCCGAAGGCGGCGATGTCCGCCGGTGCCCCGAGGACGTCCTTGAGGTGCAGGGCGCTCCAGTCGTTGGCGGCTCCCTCGCACAGCATGGTCATCAACGCCAGGACGGCGAGGATCCGGATCTTCCGGGGAATGCTTCGCCGCTTGTCGGCAGGCGCGTGCGCAGTGTCCTTCGTCGTCGTGGCAGTGGCGTCGAGTGCCGGGGCGCCGGGCAGCAGGCCGCGTGCCGCGATCAGGGCGATCACGATGCCCGCTGCTCCTGAGGCGCCCAGGGTCACCGCCGTGCTCAGGCCGGCGCTCGTGGCCCCGGCGGCGACGAGCGAGGCGAGGACGCCGCCGACCGAGAAGGTGGCGTGGAAGGCCGACATGACGGGCCGCTGGTAGGCCTTCTCCACGTGCACGGCATGGGCGTTCATGCTCACATCCAGGCAGCCGTTGCAGAAGCCGAAGACCACCAGGGCACCGGCCAGCATCCAGGGACTGCGGGACAGGCCCGGCAACACCAGGGCGGCGCCGCACAGGACACCGGAGGCGGGGACCATGACGCGCGCCCCGAGACGGTCGGCCAGCCCACCGGCCACCTGCATCCCGATGAAGGCACCCAGGCCCAGCAGCACCAGCAGGCCCCCCAGCGTCGCGTGGCTGATGCCCACGCGCTCCTCGATGGCCGGGATGTGCACTACCCACGTGCCCATCAGGGTGCCGCAGAGGACGAAGTAGACGGAGGTCGCCACACGGGCGGATCGAAGCGAGTGGTCCATGCCAGTCACCATAACGAACATGAAGCATGTTTGAAAGTCGTCTTTACGAACAGACTTCTTGTTTACTTCGAGATGGTGTTCAATCGCGGTATGAGCAATGCAGACCGTCACGGGCTGATCGCGCAGGCCGTCCGGGACTCGGGCAGCGTCACGGTCCAGGAGCTCTCCGAGCTGACCGGCACCTCGGAGATGACCATCCGGCGCGACCTGGACGCACTGGCCGCACAAGGCGTCCTCGAACGCGTGCGCGGCGGCGCCCGCACCCTGCTGCTCAGGGGCGAGGAGCCGCCCTTCGGGCTGCGCGCCCATGAGGCCGTCGAAGCCAAGCGCCGGATCGCGGCCGAGGTGTCCGCGCTCGTCGCCGACGGCGAGACCGTTCTCCTGGACAGCGGCACCACCTGCCTGGAGGTCGCCCGCCTCCTGCGCGGGCGGCCGGTGACGGTGATGCCCCTCTCGCTCCAGGCCATCCACCTGCTCAGCGAGACACCCGGACCGACCACGCTGATGGTGCCCGGCGGACGGCCCCGCGCCGCCGAAGGAGCCCTGACCGGCCCCCTCGCCCTCGCCTCCCTGGCAGCCCTGCGCTTCGACACCGCGATCATCGGCTGCTGCGGCCTGAGTGCGGCCGAGGGCCTGACCGCCTACGACCTCGACGACGCGGCAGTGAAGAAGGCGGCCATCACCTCCAGTCGCCGCATCATCCTCGCCACGGACGGCAGCAAGCTCGGCCACACCGCCTACGCCTACGTCGGCCCTGCCTCACTCCTGCACACCGTCGTCACCGACACCACGGCACCGACCGACGAAGTGGCCGCTCTCGAAGTCACCGGAACCATCGTCAAGACGGCCTGACCGCCGGGTCGAACCGCGCCGCGCCCCCGACATCGTTGTCGAAGGTGCGGCGCGCACGGGTCGCGGCCCTACGGGATGCGGCTGGCCCTGAGGGAGCACCACACGCTGGGGCGTTCGGTCGCCTCAAGGCGTGTACGTGGCGTCACTGCCGTACAGCTCCCTGGTGAACGCGGAGACGTCGGTGCTGCGATCGGCGCCGTCGAGGTTGTACGTCAGATAGACGCCGTATCCCTCGCTGACTGTGCGGCGGGCGAGGTCGGCGACGGTGCTCTGCGGGGTCCCGCCGATCTCGACGGCCGCCGGCGACAGCTTCGACTTGGGCAGCGCCATGCCGGGGACCTGCCAGCTGCCGTAGTACGGGTTCCAGGCGTAGTCGAACGTGGACGTGACGTCGACGCCGCCGTAGGAGAGACGCGACGCGGCCGGGCCGATGTTGTACAGGCTGATGATCTTGCCCGGCATGTTCGCGCGCAAGGCCGTCACCAGGTGCACGAACGAGCTGTCGTTGGGCTGGCCGGTGCCGTTGTTGCCGTACTCGGCGTACTCGTCGTCGAAGTCGATGCCGTCGAGGCCGTACTTGGTCACGGTGTCCGACAGTTGCTTCGCGAACGCCGAAGCCGCTTGCTGGGACGGGAAGTTGGCGAAGCCCGCGCCCTGGTGGTTGCCGAGCACCGAGAGGACGACCTTGATGCCCTTCTGCTGCAACGGCCGTATCTGGGTGGCGGCGTCGTCGAGGACGCGCTGCACGTTCTCGTTGAAGTACAGCTGCGCCGTCTTCGTGCCCGTGTCGTAGTTGATGTTCGCCGCGAAGACCACAGCGACGTCGAAGACGTTGCCGCCGCCGTTGGCGAGGGCGTACTTGCCGACGTTCAGCATGCTGTTGTTGTTCACCTCGACGTACGCCACCGAGGTCGGCCCCTGTTTCGCGGGAGCAGGGGCGGGGGCCGCTACCGCGCCGGTCGTGGTGGTCGCGCCGAAGGCGAGTGCCGCGACGGCCGAGAGCGCGAGTGCGGCCGTCCGCACTCTGCTCCGTACCAGAGTGAACATCATCTATAGGTCTCCCATCGCATGGGTCGGCGCCCGACCTGTTCGAAAGCGCCGAGTGAGCCCTCCGAGTTTTCCGCTCCCGTGACCGAATCCCGAGAGCCGTACGCGAACTCCTCACAACTCCCACGCACGTCGCGCCACAACGCGAGGGACGGTGCCCCCACCCGCTGGACTCGGCAGTTCCTGCCAAGTGGTTGCGCCTGCGGGAACGGGAGCCACCGCATGGGCCATGGGCTACGTCGCGCACTTCCGTCGCGAGACCGGGGCGTTCGAAGCCGCAATCCGCAGGGCGTCGCACGTTGCGGGGAACGACGGGCCGGCTGGTGCCGTCGTGCCCCAGGTGGTCCGTGGCCGACCTGATGTTCCACCTCGCCGCAACCTACCTCCGCCTCCTGCACGCCCGCGGTCTGCACGATGTCCTCGTCGTGGGCTCCTCGCTCGGCGGCTGGGTCGCCTCCGAGATGGCCGTACGCGACACGGAGGGCCTCGTCACCGGGCTCGTCCTCATCGATGCCGTCGGCATCCACGTCGGCTCCGAGCCGATCCGGGACTTCTTCGCGCTCGACGCCCGGGGCATAGCCGAGTACGCCTGGCACGACCCGGCCCGCGGCTACCGCGACCCCGCCCTCGTCCCGCCCGAGCAACTCGCCGTCCAGCAGGCCAACATGGCCTCCCTGAAGATCCTCGCGGGCGAGCCGTACATGCACGACCCCGAACTGCACGGCCGTCTGCGCCATGTCGACGTTCCCGCCCTGCTGCTCTGGGGCGAGAGCGACCGCATCGTCACTCCCGCCTACGGCGCGGCCTACGCGGACGCCTTCGCCGCGGGCCGGCTCCACGTCATCCCCCAGGCCGGCCACCTGCCACACCTGGAACAGCCCGAAGCCACCTTCGCCCTGATCGACGCCCACCTCCGCGATGGGGCCGCCCGATCCTGAGGGCCGGCCGCCCGGAGCCGCGGTCCGGTCACACACCACACGGCCCGGGATCGGCCCAACTCCCCTTACGCGAAGATCCTCTTGGGCTCCGTCCCAGGTCCGAACCGGGATCCACGGGGCATCGCCAGGGCACGCAAGGGCCTGAAGGGCGCCTGAGAAGCCAGGCCGATCAGCCCGCGGAGTCGCCTTTTTCCCATGTACTGCAAGGAATTTGCGTGTGCCCATCTTGTATGTGCACATCGCTCTCTCTAGGTTGGCCTCGTACCGGAGGTCCCCCGGCGCAACACCGGTGACCGACCGCACACTTCAGGGCACCCCACACCCCCCTGCGAGGAACCTTGAGCATCTCCAGACGCACCGTCCTCCTCTCCGCGCTCGCCTCCGGCGCCGTCCTCGGTACGGGATCCCCGGCCGTCGCCGGAACGGCAGCCGCGTCCCCCGTCGGCGACGTGGTGGGCAAGATCACCGTTGGCTACCAGGGGTGGTTCGCCTGCACAGGCGACGGCGCACCCATCAACAGCTGGTGGCACTACAGCCGCGACGCCTCCCGCGCCCCGTCCCCCGACAACACCACCCTCGTCTCCTGGCCCGACACGAGGGAGTACACGCGCACTTACCCGACCGCCTATCCGCAGCTCGGCGACGGCCGCCCGGCAACGCTCTTCTCGTCCTGGGACCAGCAGACCGTCGACACGCACTTCCGGTGGATGCGCGAGTACGGATGCGACACCGCCGCACTCCAGCGCTTCAATCCGTTCGGCGCCGAGGGGCCCACCCGGGACGGCATGGCGCAGAAGGTCCGGCAGGCCGCGGAGTCGTACGGCCGGAAGTTCTACATCATGTACGACGTCACCGACTGGACGTCCATGCAGTCGCAGATCAAGGACGACTGGACGTCCAAGATGAAGGCGCACACCGCGTCGGGTGCCTACGCCCGGCAGAACGGCAAACCCGTCGTCTGCATCTGGGGTTTCGGCTTCAGCGATCCGGGCCGCCCCTTCGAGCCCGCCCCCTGCAGGGACGTCGTCGACTGGTTCAAGGCGCAGGGGTGTTACGTCATCGGGGGCGTGCCCACCCACTGGCGTACGGGGACCGACGACTCACGCCCCGGATTCCTCGATGTCTACCGCTCCTTCGACATGATCTCCCCCTGGATGGTGGGCCGGATCAGCAACACCGGGGGCGCCGACCAGTTCCTCCGCGACCTCAACCAGCCCGACCTCGCCGACTGCGCGGCCCACGGAATCGACTACCAGCCCTGCGTCATACCGGGCGACCTGCAGTCCGGTCATCGCGCCCACGGCGACCTGATGTGGCGGCAGTTCTACAACCTCACAGGCATCGGTGTGCAGGGCTTCTACATCTCGATGTTCGACGAGTTCAACGAGGGCAACCAGATCGCGAAGACCGCCGAGACGAGTGCAGGCGTGCCCTCCGGGTCCGGCATCCGCGCCCTCGACGAGGACGGCACCGCCTGCTCGTCCGACTATTATCTGCGCCTCACAGCGGACGGCGGGCGCATGCTCAAGGGACAGCTCGCCCTCACCCCCGTACGGCCCACGCCTCCCCTGTCCGGTACGGACCCGCCGCCGCCTCCGACGGGGGACCTGGCCCTGCGCCGGCCGTCGACCGCCAGTGGCCACACGCAGACGTACGGTCCCGGCAACGCGGTGGACGGGAACACCGATACGTACTGGGAGAGCACCAACAACGCCTTCCCCCAATGGATTCAGGTCGATCTCGGGGCCGCACAGCCGGTCAGGCGCCTCGTCCTGAACCTGCCGCCGAGCGCCGCGTGGGGCAGCCGCACCCAGACCCTGGCGGTCACCGGCAGCGTGGACGGGACGAACTTCTCCCCGCTCGCGGGCTCGGCCGGCCGGGTCTTCGACCCGGCGACGGGCAACAGCACCACCATCGTGCTGCCGGCTGCCGTCAGTGCCCGGTACGTCCGCATACAGTTCACCGCCAACACGGGCTGGCCCGCAGGCCAGTTGTCCGGGTTCAGCGTGTACGCCACCCCCTAGGCGGCGAACCGCCGCCCTCACCTGCTGACTATTCATCAGTTCTCTGCGATGCTGCGCGCCATGGCGGACGGACCGGGCACAACGGGCGAGGCGTCTCACGGTGTACCGGATGTGCTGGCGCCGGCCCGGCTGGGGCCGCTGAGGCTGCGTAACCGGGTGATCAAGGCCGCGACCTTCGAGGGCGTCACCCCCGAGGCGCAGGTGACCAAGGAGCTCATCGACTATCACCTGCGCCCCGCCGAGGGGGGCGTCGCCATGACCACCGTCGCCTACTGCGCGGTGTCCGCGGAGGGCCGCACCGAGCGCCGCCAGGTCTGGATGCGGCCCGAGGCCCTGCCGGGGCTGCGCGGACTGACCGATGCGGTGCACGCCACCGGAGCCGCCGTCTGCGCTCAACTGGGTCACGCCGGCCCGGTCGCCGACGGCCGGTCCAACGGGGCGCCCGCCCTGGCCCCGATGGGCGGCTTCAACCCGCTCAGCATGCGCCGCAACAAAGCGGCCACCGCCGACGACATCGCCCGTGTCATCCAAGCCCACGCGGATGCGGCGCTACTGGCGGCCGAGGCCGGCTTCGACGCCGTGGAGCTCCACCTCGGCCACAACTACCTGGCCAGCGCCTTCCTCAGCCCCCGGCTGAACCGCCGCACCGATGCCTACGGCGGCTCCCTGCGCGCCCGGGCCACGGTGGCGCTGGGCATCGCCCGGGCCGTACGCGACGCGCTGGGCGACCGCATCGCCATCACCGCCAAGCTGAACATGAAGGACGGTGTGCCCGGCGGACTCACTCTGGACGAGAGCCTCCAGGTCGCGCTCTGGCTGGAGTCCGACGGCACCGTCGACGCACTCGAACTGACCGCGGGCAGTTCCCTGCTCAACCCGATGTACCTCTTCCGCGGCGACGCCCCCGTCACCGAGTTCGCGGCCAACTTCCCTCTCCCCCAGCGCCTGGCGATCCGGGCACTCGGCCGTAACTTCTTCCGCACCTACCCCTACCAACCGCTGTATCTGCTGGACGCCGCCCGCGAGTTCCGCGCCGCACTGCGGCTGCCGCTGATCCTCCTCGGCGGGATCACCGACCGGGAGGGCATGGACCGCGCCATGGCGGAGGGCTTCGAATTCGTCGCGATGGCACGCGCCCTGCTGCGCGAGCCCGACTTGCTGCACCGCATCGAGCGCGACACCGCCACCCGCTCGCAGTGCATCCACTGCAACCGCTGCATGCCCACCATCTACTCGGGGACCCGCTGCCCGCTGATCGACGAACAGGCCCACTGAGCGGTTCGGTGCGGATGTCAGATCATGCGGGGCGTACCGGACTCAACTGCGTTACGCACGAGCGCCGTTGCCGCCCCCGGTGCGAGGATCTCCGCCACCGCAGCGGCCGCCGTCCGGTGCCACACTCCGTACCGGCGCAGCATCGCGTGGCCGTCGCCCGTCACGACGAGCGTCGCCGTGCGCGCTCCGTCGGTACGGGCCCGCCGCATCAACTCGATCGACGCGCGCGGATCGGTGATGCGGTCCCGGTCGCCGTGCAGGACGACCGCTGTCCTGTCGCGCAGTTGAACCGTCGGTTCGCGCTCGGGACACCAGGGGGCGAGTGCGACCACGCCCCGCACCCGGGGATCACCGGCGGCGCGCAGTGCGGCCCGACCGCCCATGGAGTGCCCCAGCAGCACCACAGGTACGTCGCCCACCCGGTCCGCGAGTTCGGCGAGGGCCCGTTCGGTGTCGCGCAGGGGATCGGCGCTGCTTCCGTTCCAGCCCCTGCAGCGGTAGCGGACGGTGCCGACGAGGAGTCGTTCGTACGGCGCCGCCTCGCGTACGGCGGCGAAGAAAGGGCGCATACGCAGGGCCGCCAGGTGCCAGGGCCGGGCCGGCTCACGCCCGGTCTCCCGCCCGCCGTGCAGCACCAGTACGGCGGCATCGGCATCAGCACCACCCGAGACGATCCGCAGGGCTGAAGGCCCTGCATGCCCCTCGCGCGTACCGTGCATCCCAGTCATCTCTTCTTCGTGCCCTTCCGAGTCGGTGGACTGGTGATCCGTAGCCGGTCCGGCCGCGGATTGGCCCCGGGAGGTCCGATGTACACGTTGAAGTGGGGCCTCCCGTCAACGGGAGGCCCCACTTCAACGTTTGTCAGTCTCTGTGCAGGATCTTAGAAGTAGTGCCTACGGCCACCGACCTGGCGACCACTCGCGCCGAGAATCCACAGGACCGCGCCGACGACGACAAGCACACCACCGACGGTTGTCAGCAGCGAGACGCCGACCAGCAGGCCGATTATGAGCAGAATAGCGCCAAGAACAATCATGTCAGTTCCGATCTTCAAGTCTCTTCGGTGCGTACGGATCCTCGCCTCACTCGGATCCGCTGCACCCTCGTCCTGCCCGCCACATGGCCCGGGCCGGGTGAAATCCCGACCGGCCTCGCGATCGGCGGCCGCAGGATCCCTGTCGTGCAATCTCCGTGTGCCCCCGTCTCGGCGGCTCATGCATGCGCAGTTTTCCGGACTCGGCGATCAGCGCCCGACAGGAAATGGGTGGGGCCACCAATGACCATTGGTGGCCCCACCCATGTGGATCGGAGGATCAGTCCTTGAAGACGTCCTTGATCTTCTCCTTGGCCTCACGCGCATCACCCTTGGCCTGATCAGTGCGGCCCTCGGCGGTCAGGCGCTCGTTGCCGACGGCGCTTCCCGCGACTTCCTTCATCTTGCCCTTGGCCTGTTCGGTCTTGGCCTGAGTCTTTTCGTTGTCGGACATAGCACTCAACTCCTGAGAATCGCTGTGCGGATTCTGACCCTGGGACTCCTCACCGCTGTCCGATATCCCAAACGGCATCACCGGAATTTCCTGGGGCCCGAAATTTTCCGGCGTACCCGAATGCGAGTCATCGAATCATCTCGATGAGTGAGCCATTTCACGAGTGAAAACATCCGGGGCTACCAGCCGACTTCCGGGCCTGAGTCAGAGCAGATCGCGGGGCACCGTCTCGTTCCAGGTGCGGGAGAACACCCGGCGGTCGTTCTCGTATCCGTCGAGCGTGGCGTCCACGAGGAAATCGGTCTCCGTGCATCGCAGTACCGTGCGGGTCTCCACCCGTACGTCCCAGCCCTTCCGGTGGAAGCGCATGGTCCAGGCGGCCTCCCCGCTGACCGACGTCAGGTCGTCGGCGACGGCCGCGTAGCGTTCGAAGGCGCGCAGCCCCACGTCCAGGTCGATGCCCTCGTACCGCACCAGACCGCGGTCCTTCACGATCTCCAGCGCCGAGTGGTAGCCGATCAGGTCGCGCCTGACCTCCCAGCGCTGTTCCGGTGCAGTGAGCTGCGTGGTCGTGAGCGGCGTGGTGCCCTCGGGCTCGCCGAAGGGTTTCCCTGGCAGGTGGTCGGGCGCGCCGACAGGGCGCACCGGCAGGGTCAGGCTGCTGGTCCCCTCGCGCACGCTCAGCAGGACCGGCTTGGGCGGGGGCCAGGCCAGCGGCCAGTAGGAGGTGGACAGGGAGAGCCGGATGCGGTGTCCGGGCGGGAATGCCTGGGCCACGCTGTTGAGGTGGACGGTCGCCCGGTACCGCTCACCGGGTACCAGTGGCCGCGGGTCCTTCGATGTCCCGCAGTGGGTGAGGTTGAGCAGCCCGTACGTGACCCGGGTGGCGCTCCCGTCCGGGGCCACGTCGGAGATCCTGGCCGCGACCATCGCCACCGGTTCGCTTGCGGACAGGTCGAGTTGGACCGTGGGGGATCCCAGGATCTCCAGCTGCTCGGTGAGCTCGTCGGTCTCGAAGACGAGGGAACCGCCGTCCTCCTCACGCTGGTCGTAAGGGAGGTCGGGCGGCGCGTTGTACGACGCCCACTTGCCGGCGAACTGCCCCACCGACAGGGGCGACCGTACGGTCAGGGTGTCCGTGGCCCCGGGCACTTCCCCGGGCCTGCCGATGCGGTGCCGGCTCAGCGGGTGCTCGGTCGGCTCGATGTGCGGGGAGGGCCAGTCCGGTTCGCCCACCCAGCGGCCGGGCCGCTGCTCGTACGACGTGGAGGGCGGCACGCTCTCCTGCATCCAGGTCTGGAGCATGGGACCGTCCATGATCCCGTTGTCGACGCCCTTCAGCCAGTGGTCCCACCAGGCCACGACCTCCTGGAGGTAGCCGATGGCCGGGCCCGGCTCCCCCAGGTGCGGGAACTTGTGGGACCACGGACCGATCAGGCCCTTGCGCGGTACGTCCAGATTGCCCAGCAGGCGGGTCACCGCGTTGGAGTAGCCGTCGGCCCAGCCGCTGGAGGCCAGGACCGGGCAGCGTACGCGGGAGTAGTCCTCGCAGACCGAGGCGTGCTCCCAGTAGGCGTCGCGGTGCTGATGGCGCAGCCATTCCAGGACCCAGGGGCGGGTGTGCTCCATCCGTTCCTGCCACATCGCGCGCCACCGCTCCCCCACGACAGCGGGGTCGGGCGGGCAGGTGGCGTAGGCGAACATGGTGCCGGACTCGGCGAGGTTGTCGGACAGCATCGCGCCGCCCATGTAGTGCATGTCGTCGGCGTAGCGGTCGTCGGTGAAGGAGGAGATGACGATCGCCCGCAGGCTCGGCGGCTGCCTGGCGGCGACCTGCAGGGCGGCGAAGGCGCCCCACGAGATGCCCATCATCCCGGTGCCGCCGTCGCACCAGGGCTGATCGGCCAGCCAGGCGAGCACCTCCTCGGCGTCGGCCTGTTCGCGCTCCAGGTACTCGTCCGCGAGCACGCCTTCGGAGTCGCCGGTCCCTCGGAGGTCGACGCGGGCACAGGCGTAGCCGTGCCCGGCCATGTAGGGGTGGTGCAGTGAGTCGCGTACCGAGGTCAGATCGCGCTTGCGGTAGGGGATGTACTCCAGGACCGCCGGCACCGGCTCCGCGTCCGACGACACGGGCCGCCAGATGCGCGCGGAGAGGTTCACGCCGTCGGACATGGGGATGGTGACGTGTTCTTCCTCCGTGGTCTCGCAGGGCAGATTGCTCACGGAACGCATAGGGGTGTCAGCCTCCTGGTGCTTGCGGCGCTGTTCTGTCGGTGTGTCTGTCAGCCGGTCCCGGTCAGGCCGTGGTGCTGTCCTGGCCGGCGGGAGGGATTCCGTCGAAGGCCAGGTGCAGTGAGGCGACACACCGGTCGAACTTCTCGCGCATTTCTTCCTCGCTGTCGCCGCCGGTGAAGATGTGGGCCACTTCGAAGCTGTAGCTGTCCTGTTCGGGCATCCGTGACAGTCGCTGCCCCTCCTCGGGGACCATGTCGACCCGCACGCCCGGGATCTCCCGTTCGATACGGCGTACGGCCTCCTGGTCCGGGACTCCGTGGACGACGCCGTCGGCGAACCACCGGTAGTACCACTTGGCGGCCACCCGGTACGGGCCCGCGCTCCGGGTCACACCCGGGTCCTTGTCGAGGGCGAGGCTGATCATGTGGTGGTGGTTGGGGACTCCGTCCACGTACTCGAAGAGTTCCGCGTGCGACTGCGAGTGCCGGGGGTTGATCTCCAGGAGGTTGAGTGCGTCGGCGCCGGGATCGTAGAAGTACTCGATGCTGAAGGTGGCGGAGTCCATGCCGATCTGCTTGATCACCCTCTGCGAGACGTCGTGCAGGCGCTGGACGACCGGAGCGGGCAGCGTGGAGGGGTACTGGTGGCGCAGGAACGAGGAGCTGTCCGGGTAGTTGATGGAATCCAGGACGCCGTAGACGGTCACCTCGCCGTTGTGGACGTACCCCTCCACCGCCACCTGGATGCCAGTGAGCGACTCCTCGGCGAGGCAGACCTGTCCTCCGACGCCTTCCATCTCGGGCGGCAGGTCGAGCTGGTCGAGGATGTGGTCGAAGGGGCGTCCGACCCGGCTGATGCCGTCGCGTATCTCCGCGACCGCGGCACCGAACTCCTCCTGGTTCTTCACGCCGAAGGCCAGCTCGGATGAGTACGACAGCGCGGGCTTGAGCCACATCGGAAACGACATCCCTTCCGGGGGACGCGGGTCGGACGCGGACAGATCGACCCTGCCGAAGCGCGGGTGCTCCTTCACCGCCTTCTCCTGCTCCAGCCTGCTCCAGTACTTGTGCTCGCATTTGACGATGGATTCGAGGCTCGTGCTCCGTGTGCCGTAGCGCTCGGCCAGGAGCGGGACGAGGGTGCTGACCGGGAAGTCCCAGTAGCCGACGATCGCGTCGATCGTGCCGTCGAACGCGTCGAGTACGTACTGGGCCTTCTCCAGCAGATCGGGCACCGACACCTCGCCGACCTGGAGTTCGTCCAAGGTCAGCAGAGGAAGGAAGCGGTACTGCACGGCGTCGGGGACGGTTTCCAGCGTGCGCAGATTGGCGTCGCTCAGGCCGATGACGAATATGTTGCGCTTGCTCACCGTGTCTCCTCCGTCTTGGGGGCGCACCGGACCGGTGGGCTGCCGTACGAGGCACGCGGTCCGGGGGTCCAGCCCGACTACCCCTCTCAGCCAGGGCCATGCCGGGACAAAGCCGGGACAAAGTCGGGAGCATCCCCCGGGCATTGCTTCCCGCGCCGGGGGCACCCGGGAGGGCATGGGTACTGGAGCGGCAACGGCACGTG
This sequence comes from Streptomyces beijiangensis, assembly GCF_017315755.1. Taxonomy (GTDB): domain Bacteria; phylum Actinomycetota; class Actinomycetes; order Streptomycetales; family Streptomycetaceae; genus Streptomyces; species Streptomyces beijiangensis. The sequence goes on along the minus strand of NZ_JAFLRJ010000101.1, from coordinate 22,914 downwards.
GAAAAGGACAGGCCGAACGCGCGGCGAACAGCAAAGCGGTCGCGGCGGGCGCCCGTGCGGGTTTCGTCGCCCGCGGGGTCATCTACGCGCTGATCGGGGTTCTCGCCCTCCGGATCGCTTTCTCCGGAGGCGGAGGCGGAGGCGGGCAGGCAGACCGGGGCGGTGCGATCGCCGAGATCGCCCACAAGCCCTTCGGCACCGTCCTGCTGTGGCTGCTCGGGGTAGCACTCGTCGGGATGTCCCTGTGGCGGCTGTCGGAAGCGGCCTTCGGGCAGGCAGGTCCCGACGGGAAGAAGCCGGGCAAGAGGGCGATGGCCGCGGGCCGCTGCGTCTTCTACGGGTTCGTCGCGTACTCCGTGCTGGCCTACGCGGCCGGGGACAAGAGCAGCGGCAGCGGCAGCTCGGACCAGAGCTCGCAGGACGTCACGGCGAAGGCGCTCGACTGGCCCGGCGGGCAGTGGATCGTCGCCGTCGCCGGCGCCGCGGTGGCCGGTGCCGGTGTGTGGATCGCCGTCAGGGCCCTCATGCGCAAGTTCCGGAAGCGTCTGAAGATGTCCGAGATACCGGAGAAGATGCGTCAGGCCGTCACCTTCGTCGGGGTCTTCGGCGGTACGGCCCGCGGGGTCGTCTTCGCCGTCGCGGGCGGATTCGCCATTGCGGCGGCCGTCCAGCACAAGCCCGGCAAGGCCAAGGGCATGGACGACACCCTGCGGTCCTTCACCGACACCCCGGCCGGACCCTGGCTGCTGGCGCTGACAGCGGTCGGTCTTGTGGCCTTCGGGGTCTTCTCCTGGGCCAGTGCCCGCTGGCGTGAGGTCTGACGGGCGTGTGTCAGGGCTTGGTCGCCGAGACCACGTACACCATCGGGCTCGCCGGGTTCGTCACGTCGACCGTGATGTTCACCGTGGGCTGCGGGTCCTTCTGGACATAGGTGGTGCCGGCCCATTTGCGGTCGTCGGGGAAGGTCCAGCCGACGACCGCCGCGTCGCTCGCGCTGATGGTGACCGCTCCGGCCTTGAGGCCGGCGGCCCCGGTGCCGACGCCCTTCAGGAACTGCTCGAGCCCGGCCGCTGTCGTACGGAACTGCGTGTAGAGACGGCTGACCTTCCAGTTGCTGGTCTCGTAGTACCCCGTGCTGGTGGAGCCGGCAGGGACGGGGACGTCGTAGATGGAGCGCTGGACCGTGGAGGGCCGCCCCGGGAGCAGACCGGTGGCCGCCGCCTCCTTCTCCTTGTCGCGGCCGCTCTGGCGGCTCTGCTCGGCGGAGATCAGCAGATAGCCGGCCGGTACGCCGACCAGGAGCAGGATGATCAGGAGCGTGATCACCCGGCGGCGCACCACATGGCGCCGGTCCTCGGGAGGCTTGCGGCCGGGCTCGTCCGGGGCCGAGGACTGGCGCGGCACGGATGCGGTCATCACGGGGATCCCTGGGTGGTACGGGAGGAGCGGGCGTAGCGCTCGTTGCGCTCCACCCGCCTCCGGTTGGCGCGCCGGAAGCGGCGGGCGATCAGTCTGGACAGGTCGGCGGCCCCGACCATACCGGCCTCGGGACCGAGCTCCGCCTTCACGATCCTCGCCTCGGGGCGGTAGCCGCGGCCGGTCAGCTGGCGCTTGAAGGCGTCGCGGGCCGGGCCGATGAGGAGGTCGTCGGCGGCACTGACGCCACCTCCGATCACGAAGCAGGCGGGGTCGAGGGCGGCGGCCAGATTGGCGATGCCGACGCCCAGCCACTGGCCGATGTCCTGGAAGAGCTCGATGCACATCGCGTCGCCCTCACGGGCGAGCTCGGTGATGAGCGGTCCTGTGACGTCACCGACGTTGCCCTTGACGCGCTCGATGAGGTTGTACGCGACCGGGGAGTCGGCGGCTGCGAGCTCGCGGGCCTCGCGGACCAGGGCGTTGCCGGAGCTGTACTGCTCCCAGCAGCCGCGGTTCCCGCAGGGGCAGCGGTGGCCGCCGGGGACGACCTGCATATGGCCGAATTCGCCGGCGACCCCGTACTTGCCGCGCTTGACCCGGCCGTCCTCCAGGATCGCGCCGCCGATGCCGGTGCCGAGCGTGATCATGACGAGGTGGTCCTCGCCGCGTCCCGCGCCGAAGCGCCACTCCGCCCAGGCGGCGGTGTTGGCGTCGTTGTCGACCATCACGGGGACCGCGAGGCGGGCCTGGAGCGCGTCGCGCAGCGGCTCGTCGCGCCAGGCCAGGTGGGGGGCGAAGAGGACGCGGGAGCGGTCGGCGTCGACCCAGCCTGCGGCTCCGATGCCCACCGCGTGGACGTCGTGGCGGTCGGAGAGGTCCAGTACGAGCTCGGTGATGACGTCCTCGACGACCTTGGCGCTCTTGGACTTGTCGGGCGTCTCGGTCTTGATCTTCTCCAGGATCACGCCGTCGGCGTCGACGACGCCGGCCATCACCTTCGTACCGCCGATGTCGATGCCGACCGTCGGCACCCGGGGTGCCGTGAGGTGGGATCGGCGCTCGCGGGTGCCGACGGTTCTCAGGACGGTGGCGCGGGCGGAGCCCCGGTTCGCGAAGTCGCGGTACGTACTCATCGGGCCGATTCTGCCATCCGCGACTTCAAGAGGCGTCCGGGAGCTCCCCGGGGAGCACCTGGGCGCGCTGCAGTTCGTGGCTGAGCTCCTCCAGCTCGCTGCCGCCCGCCATCTGGCGCGTCAGCTCGTCGAGGGTGATCTCGTCCTTGGTGTAGCTGCCGAACATGGCGCCGCGCTTGAGGAGGACGAACCGGTCGCCGACCAGGTGGGCGTGGTGCGGGTTGTGCGTGATCAGCACCACTCCGAGGCCCTGGTCGCGTGCCGCGGCGACGTATTTCAGTACGACGCCGGACTGCTTGACGCCGAGGGCCGCGGTCGGCTCGTCCAGGACGAGGACCTTGGCGCCGAAGTGGACGGCGCGGGCGATGGCCACGCACTGCCGTTCGCCGCCCGAGAGGGTGCCGATGGGCTGGTCGACGTCGCGCAGGTCGATGCCCATGCGCAGGAGCTCGGCGCGGGTCGTCTCGCGCATCTGCTGCACATCGAGGCGCTTGAGCGGGCCTGCGCCCTTCGTCGGCTCGGAACCGAGGAAGAAGTTCCGCCAGACCGGCATCAGCGGGACGACGGCGAGGTCCTGGTAGACCGTGGCGATGCCCTTGTCGAGGGCCTCGCGGGGCTTGGTGAGGGTGGTTTCCTCGCCCTCGATCCGGAAGGTGCCCGCGTCGTGCTGGTGCAGGCCCGAGATGATCTTGATGAGGGTGGACTTGCCCGCGCCGTTGTCGCCCAGCACGCAGGTGATCTCGCCCGCGTTGACGAGGAGGGAGACGTCTTCGAGGGCCTTGATGTTGCCGTAGAACTTGCTGACGCCGTCGAGTTCGACGAGTGCGGTCTGCTGGGTCGTCGTCTCCGTCATCGGGAAGCCTCCGCTCGCTTGCGTACCCAGGCGTTGAGCAGCGTGGCCAGGAGCAGCATCGCCCCCAGGAAGAACTTGAACCAGTCCGGGTTCCACTCCGCGTACACGATGCCCTTGCTGGTCATGCCGAAGATGAAGGCACCGACCGCCGAGCCGACCGCGGAGCCGTAACCGCCGGTGATCAGGCAGCCGCCGATGACGGCCGCGATGATGTACGTCAGCTCGTTGCCGACGCCCTCGCCGGACTGCACGACGTCGTAGCTGAAGAGCAGGTGCTGGCCGGAGATCCAGGCCGCGAAGGCCACACCCATATAGAGGCCGATACGGGTCTTGACCACGGGGACGCCGACCGCGCGGGCCGCGTCCGCGTTGCCGCCGACCGCGAAGATCCAGTTCCCGGCCTTCGTGCGCAGCAGGATCCAGGTGGCCACGACGATCAGCGCCGCCCACCACAGGATGGTCACCTTGAGGTTGACCGAGCCGATGGTGAGCTGTGAGGCGAAGAGCTCCTTCGCCGAGTCGAAGCCCTGCATGTTGCTGATGGACTTCGTGGAGACCGTGCCGCTGATGAGCTTGGTGAAGCCCAGGTTGAGGCCGGTCAGCATCAGGAAGGTGCCCAGCGTGATGATGAAGCTGGGGAGCTTGGTGCGGGTCAGCATGAAGCCGTTGAAGGCGCCGATGGCGAGCGTGACGAGGAGGGAGACGAAGACTCCCACCCAGACGTTCGCCGTCATCTGGTAGCTGAACATCGAGGAGATCAGCGCGGAGCTGGTCACCAGGACGCCGGCGGAGAGGTCGAACTCCCCGCCGATCATCAGCAGCGCGACGGGGACCGCCATGATGCCGATGGTCGATGCCGCGTACAGCACCGTGGAGAGGCTGGAGAGCTGCAGGAAGTTGTCCGCGACGATCGAGAAGAAGATGAAGACGGCGATCGCGCCGACGACCGAGCCGAGCTCCGGGCGGCCGAGGAACCTGCGCAGCGGGGAGGCCTTGATCAGCCGTTCGTCCGCCGGTGCGGCTGCTGTGCTCATCGGGTCCCCCGATCCGTGTACTTCTGCAGGGTTCCGGCGTCGTCCTTGGTGATGATCTGGGGTCCGGTGAGGACGGGCAGTCCGCCGCCGAGCACGTTCAGGTTGTACTTGTAGAGCCAGATGAGGTCCACGGCCTCGTACCCCTGGAGGTACGGCTGCTGGTCCACGGCGAAGCCGAGGGTGCCCGCGGAGAGCGCGGTGGCGACCTTGGAGTTGAGGTCGAAGGTGTCCACCTCGGCCGAGGAGTCCGCGGTCTGCTTGGCCTGGACGGCGGCGTCCGCGAAGGGCGCCCCGAGGGTCACCACGGAGTCGATGCCGTGGTCGGCCTGGAGCTTGGCCTCGATGGAGGCCTGGACGTCGGGCATGTTGGTGCCGTCGACGTACAGGTTCTGCATCGTGCCCTTGAACGTCTTCTTCGCCCCGGCGCAGCGCTGCTCGTGGCCGACGTTGCCCTGCTCGTGCAGGACGCAGAGCGCCCTCTTCTTGCCGCGCTCGTTGAGCTCGGTGCCGACGGCCTCGCCGGCGATCGTCTCGTCCTGGCCGATGTGGGTGATCGCGCCGAAGGCCTTGGACACCTCGGAGCCCGAGTTCACGGTCATCACCGGGATGCCGGCCTTCTCCGCCTTGGCGACGACGTCCTTCATCGCGTCGGGCTTGGCGAGCGTCACGATCAGCCCGTCGACGCCCTTGGAGATGTAGGAGTCGACGAGCTGCGCCTGCTCCTGCGCCTGGTCGCTGTGCGCGTACAGGAAGTCGATGTTGTCCTTGACGGCGGCCTGCTTGGCGCCCTTCTGGACGATGTCCCAGAAGGTGTCGCCATCGCCCGAGTGGGTGACCATGGCGACCTTCCAGCGGGGTGTGTCCACCGCCGCCTTGCCCGATGCGGCCTGCGCGGCCCGCTCCTCGGCGCGCTTGCCGCCCGTACTGCTGCATCCCGCGAGGGACGCCCCGAGCACCGCCGCCAGCACCGCGCTCACTGCGCGTACCCCTGTCCGAACCCTTGCCACGACGTGGTGCCCTTCTTGGTCTTCCGTACATCTCGTGCGGGCCAAGTATGGGTCACGTGAGGTCGCGGGGCCGTCATCGGGTACCGGCGGCGGTGTACTTCTCCAGTGCGGGTACGTCCTTCTTGGTGAGGATCGCGGGTCCGGTGAGGACCGGCTTTCCGCCGCCGATGACGTTGAGGTTGGTCTTGTAGAGCCACAGTTCGTCGATGGCGAGGTAGCCCTGGAGATAGGGCTGCTGGTCGACGGCGATGCCGATCGCGCCGGACTTCATGGAGGCGACGACCTTGGCATTGAGGTCGAAGGTGACCACCTCGGCCGTCGAGCCCGCGTCGCCCTTCGCCTTCACGGCGGCGTCCGCGACGGGCGCGCCGAGGGTGACCACGGCATCCGTGTCCTTCTCGGCCTGGAGCTTGGCCGTGATCGAGGACGTGACCGCGGGCGTGTTGGTGCCGTCGACGCTGAGGTTGGAGACCGTGCCCTTGAAGGTCTTCTTCACGCCCGCGCAGCGCGCTTCGAGGGAGACGTTGCCCTGCTCGTGGATGACACAGACGGCCTTCTTCTTCCCCTCGGTGTTGAGCTGCTCGCCGACCGCCTCGCCCGCGACGGACTCGTCCTGGCCTATGTGGCCGAGCGCGCCGACCTCGTGGGAGAACTCGGCGCCGGAGTTGATGGAGATGACGGGGATGCCGGCCTGGACCGCCTTCTTCACCACGTCCTTGACCGCTTGGGGCTTGGCGAGGGTGACGACGATCCCGTCGACCTTCTGGTCGATGGCTGCCTGGATCAGCTGGGCCTGCTGGCCGCCGTCCTTGTTGGCGGAGTACAGGAACTGCACGTTGTCCTTGGCGGCCGCCTGCTTCGCCCCGCTCTGGACGATGTCCCAGAACGTGTCGCCCTCGCCCGAGTGGGTGACCATCGCGATCTTCAGCCGGGGTGTCGACACCCCCTTGCCGCTGCCCGATCCGGACGGTTTCGGCTCGGAGTCCTTGCCGCCCGAGCCGCTGCACCCGGCGGCGGCGAGTGTGAGTGCGGCGACAAGGAGTGCTGCTGCTGTACGGGTCGTACGCATGGGGTCCGCCTTCGCTCCCGGCCGCCGGGTTGCGGCAGAGGAGTTCTAGCGGCGGGCGCGCTGCCCCGTCAATGGTTTGTCAGAACATTCTTACGACCCAGTACGGTCCTACGGGCGGACCAGGAGCTGGAACTCGAAGGCGTATCGCGAGGCCCGGTAGGCGTGGGTGCCGTATTCGACGGCCCGTCCCGTGGAGTCGAAGGTGGTGCGCTGCATGGTGAGCAGCGGCGCCCCGTCCGCCTCTTCGAGGCGTACGGCCTCCGCGGCCGAGGCGGCGCGGGCGCCCACCGACTGGCGGGCGCTGTGCAGGGTGATGCCTGCCGCGCGCATCATCCGGTAGAGCCCCGTCGCCTCCAACCGGTCGGTGTCCAGGGCGAGAAGGCCGGCGGGGAGGTAGTTGCACAGGTGCGCCATGGGCTCGTCGTAGGCGAGCCTCAGCCGCTCGATGTGCTGGACCTCGCTGCCCTCGGGGACCGCGAGCGCCGCGGCGATCCCGGCGGTCGCAGGGACGGTGTCGTTGCACAGGACGCGGGTGGTGGGGCGCTGTCCGGCGGCGAGGAGGTCGTCGTACAGGCTGCTCAGTTCGAGCGGGCGCTTGACCTGGCTGTGCACGACCTGGGTGCCGACGCCTCTGCGGCGTACCAGCAGACCCTTGTCGACGAGGGACTGGATGGCCTGGCGGACGGTGGGACGGGACAGCCCCAGACGGCCCGCGAGGTCGATCTCGTTGCCGAGGAGGGAGCCGGGGGTGAGCCTGCCGCGCTCGATGGCCGCCTCCAGCTGCTGGGCGAGCTGGAAGTAGAGCGGGACCGGGCTGGTGCGGTCCACACCGAGTTCAAGACTGAGGGCGGGATCGGCCATGGGTTTGGACACGGGGCGAGCGTAGCCCTCGTCCGGTTGTCCGGACAAAGGGTTGTCATTTCGTCGCCCCCCGGGTGAAGCCGTTGTAGATGTAGCGCTGCAGGAAGAGGAAGACGGCGAGGGTCGGCAGGATGACCAGCACCGCGCCGGCCGAGATGGTCTCCCAGTGCGCTCCGAAGGGGCCCTTGAAGCGGAAGAGCGAGGTGGAGATCGTGCCCAGGTTCTCGGACGGCATATAGAGGAACGGGATGTAGAAGTCGTTGTAGACGGTGATGCCCTTGATGATCACGACGGTGGCGATCGCCGGCTTGAGCAGCGGGAAGATGATCTTCCGGTAGATCGTGAAGGCGTTGGCGCCGTCCAGGCGGGCCGACTCGTCCAGGGAGATCGGGATCCCCCTGATGAACTGCAGGAAGATGTAGATCGAGACGATGTCGGTGCCGGTGTAGAGCGCGATCGGCGCCCAGCGGGAGTCGAAGAGGCCGAAACTGTTGACGATCTGGAAGGTCGCGACCTGGGTGGTCACTCCCGGCACGAGGGTGGCGACCAGGAAGAGTCCCACCACCAGCTTCTTGAAGCGGAACGTGAACCGGTCGATGGCGTAGGCCGTCATGGAGCCGATGACGACGGTACCGGTGATGGCGAAGAGCAGGATGAAGGCCGTGTTGCCGAAGGCCGTCAGCATGTGGCCGTCGCTGAAGGCCGTCGCGTAGTTGGAGAAGTTGAGCCAGTCGTGCGGCAGGGCGAGCGCCCCGCTTCCGTCCGCCATCTCCTTCGAGCTCTTCAGCGAGGTCAGGAGGATCCCGGCCAGGGGCAGCAGCACCACCAGCGCGGCGACGACCAGGGAGAGGTACGCCAGCGTCGGCGCGGTGGAGCGGCGCAGTCGGATGCTCATACGAGGTCCACCTTGTCGTCGGGTACGAGGCGGCGCTGCACCCAGGTCGCCGCCAGGATGATCAGCAGCAGGACGACCGCGGCCGCCGACGCCAGCCCCGTCTTGTTGAACTGGAAGGCGAGCTTCACCGTCTGGATCACAAAGGTCTCGGTGCCGGTCGCGCCGCCGGTCATGATGTACGGGATCTCGAAGACGGAGAGCGATCCCGAGATCGCCAGGATCACGCTGAGGCTGATCACGGGCTTGATGCCGGGCGCGATGATGTGGCGGAACTGCTGCCATCGGGTGGCGCCGTCGAGTTCGGCCGCTTCGTACAACTCGCCGGGTATGGACTGGATCGCGCCGAGGAAGAGCACGAAGTTCAGGCCCATGAAGCGCCAGATGGAGACCCCCGCGAGGGAGACGTTGGCGGAGGCGGGGGTGCCGAGCCAGGCGCGGTCGGTGGAGGCGCCGAAGAGTTTCAGTACGGAGTCCAGGGTGCCGCCGTCCTGGAAGAAGTAGAGGAAGACGAAGCCGATGGCGACCCCGTTGATCAGGTAGGGGAAGAAGAGGATCCCCTTGAAGAGGTTGCGGAAGCGGACGTTGAAGCTGAGGAGGGTCGCGAAGTAGAGCGCGACGGCGATCTGCACGACCGAGGCCGCGAGGTAGTAGACCGAGACGTAGAAGACCTGGAACAGCTCGGGACGGGTGAAGAGTTCGGTGTAGTTCTCGAAGCCGGTGTACTTCAGGTCCGGGCTCAGGCCGTCCCAGTCGGTGAAGGAGTACGCGATCATGTTGGCCACCGGCGCGTAGGTGAAGGTCACCAGGAGCGCCAGCGGCACCGCCATGAAGAGCCAGGGCGTGACGCCCCGCCACAGCCGCGCCCGCGAGGGGCGCGGCGCGGGGCGTTCCCGTACGGGGGCCGGGGCGCCGGTGCGCGGCGCCTTGTCGGCGATCTGGACCATCAGTTGCCCGCGCTCTTCTCGGCCGCGGACCAGCGCTTGGACAGGCCCGCCAGGAAGCCGTCCAGGGTGCCCTTCTTGGCGCCGCGCGCCAGATCGATCAGCTCCTGGCGGTAGTCCGGCTTCTGCAGGCCGATCTCCGACTCGTTGTCGATCTCGTTGACCTGGGCGGTCTTGTCCTGGTTCAGCTCGATGAACTTCGCACCCGCGTCCTCGTACGGCTTCAGGATGGCGGGCAGCGGTGCGCCCTTGACCGGTGAGAGGGCCAGATTGGTCACGGAGTAACCGGACTTGTCGGTGAACCAGTCGATCCAGGCGCGGGCCGCGTCCTTGTGCGCGGAGTGGATGTTGACGGCCTGGTTGTAGTCGGGGGCCGAGATCGCGCAGAACTTCCCGTCGACCTGGGCAGGGAAGGGCATGAAGCCGATGTCGTCCGGGCTGGTGCCTGCCGCCGTGGCGGCCTGCTGCATCTGGATGACCGCCCAGGAGCCGAGCCACATGGTGGCGATCTCGCCCTTGGCCAACTTGGGCTTGGACCCTTCCCAGTTGGTGGTGGTCGGGTCCTTCTCGGCGAGGTTCTCGTGCACGATGTCGTAGACGAGGGTGTCGATGGTGCGCAGGTCGCTGCCCTCGGCCCAGGGGTCGGTGGTGGTGAACTTGTTCTGGGCCTGGGTGTCACAGCTGACGGAGCCGTTCGCGGCGGTCCATGAGGTCAGCGGCCACATGTCCTTGAAGTTGGTGTAGTACGGCGTCGCCTTCGTCTTCGACTTGATCGCCTTGAGGTCGGCGATGAACCCGGCGGGTGTGGTGGGCCAGGCGGTGATGCCGGCCTCCTTCCACACCTTCTTGTTGTAGACGAAGCCGGGTGTGGTGCCGATCGGGCTCTGACCGTAGACCTTGCCGTCCACCGTGGTGAAGGCGGTGTAGTTGTACTTCTTGCTGCGCTCGGCCGAAGTGCCCAGCGAGGCGAAGAACTTGGGGTAGTCGTTCTTCTTCACCACCGAGGGGATCATGAGGACGTCGCCGTAGTTCTCCGTATTCATACGGATCTTGACCTCGCCCTCGTAGTCGGTGATGCCCTCGAACTTCACGTCGACGCCGGGGTAGATCTTCTTGAACTCGGCGGCGTACTTCTTGAGCGTGCCGTCCTGCGCGAGGTCGGTCCGCTGGGTGAGGACGGTGATGGCCCCCGAGACCTTCTTCGCGTCCGTGGGCGCCTTCGCGTCCGCGCCCTTGGTGCTGCCCCCGCTGCCGGTGCAGCCCGCGGTCAGCAGCGCGGTGGCGATCAGCGCTCCGGCGAACGCCGTTGTCCGTGTCCGTATCCGTATGTGCACCATGGCTGTCCCTAGCTCGTCGTGGCACGGATGGAGGGCCGAACGGTGGTCCGCGCACCGTCGGTGCCGTGAAATTAAGGGTGTGCGAAAGGCTGAGTCAATGCCGGTGCATTGCTTTTCTGCTGAGCGGTGTCCGACGATGTAAAAAATCAAACCGCCCCTCTAGCTGAACCGGATTAGTCGAAATGAATCGAACTCCCAGGTCCTGCCCGTGAAGCGGCCCACGATGGCGGACATCGCCCGCCGCGCCGGAGTCACCAAGGGCGCGGTGTCCTTCGCGCTCAACAACCGTCCCGGCGTCTCCGAGCCGACCCGCCACCGCATCCTCGCCATCGCGGAAGAACTCGGCTGGCAGCCCAACAGCGCCGCCCGCGCGCTCTCCGACGGCCGGGCCGGCGCGTTCGGTCTGGTCATCGACAGGCCCGCGCGCACGCTCGGCCTCGAACCCTTCTTCATGCAGCTGATCTCCGGCATCCAGTCCGAGCTGACCAGGGACGCCACACCGCTGATGCTGACCATGGCGGAGGACCAGGCGGCGGAGGTCGCGCTCTACAAGTCGTGGTGGGCGCAGCGCCGGGTGGACGGTGTGTTCCTGGTGGATCTGCAGGCCGACGACGCCCGGGTGACCGTGCTCGAACAGCTCGGGATGCCGGCCGTGGTGATCGGCGCGCCGGTCGGCACCGGGGCACTGCCCGCGGTCTGGAGCGACGACGCGGCCGCCGTGCGGGCGGTGGTACGCCACCTCGCCGACCTGGGGCATCGGCGGCTCGCACGGGTGGGCGGGCCCGCGCGACTGCGGCACACCGTGATCCGTGCGACCGCGTTCCACGCCTGTGTACGGGAGTTGGGTCTCACCGGCGTGACGGTGGAGACCGACTACAGCGGTGAGGCAGGGGCGGCCGCCACCCGGAAGCTGCTCTCGGGGCGTGCGGACGCGCCCACGGCGATCATCTACGACAACGATGTGATGGCCGTCTCCGGCCTCGCCGCCGTCCAGTCGATGGGGCTGCGCGTGCCCGCCGACATCTCCCTGCTGGCCTGGGACGACTCCGCACTCTGCGAGCTGGTGCACCCGCCGCTGACCGCCCTCAGCCGGGACATCGCCGGGTACGGGGCCCATGCGGCACGGCTGCTGCGGGCGGCGGCGGGCGGCCTGCCGGTGGCGGACAGGGAGGACCCGGCACCTCGGCTGACGCTGCGCGGGAGCGTGGCGGCACCGATCAAGTAAACCGGTTTACCGAGGGGTTGACGCTAAACCGGTACAGCGGTTCACTGATGCGGAAAGCGCGGCACGCCCGTCCGCAACGGGCCGCACACGTCATGCCAGCTGCCCTCAGTGTCCTCAGGGAGAATTCGCCGATGGAGCGTCCTGCTGCCCGCCTTTCCTCCGACCACTCCCCCGCCACCTGGCTCGGCGCCAATTTCTGGTCACGCAACGGCGGCCCGCTGATGTGGCGCTCGTACGACGGGGAGACCGTCGGCGATGAGCTGCGCGTCCTGCGCGAGCACGGGCTGAACATGACCCGGTCGTTCTTCTACTGGCCGGACTTCCACCCCGAGCCGCACCGCGTCGACGAGGTGCTCTGCGACCGCTACCGGGACTTCCTGGACCGCCACCAGGAGCTCGCCATGACCACCGTGCCGACGTTCATCGTCGGCCATATGTCCGGCGAGAACTGGGATCCCGCCTGGCGGGGCGGCCGCGACCTCTACACCGATGTGTGGCTGGTGGCCCGACAGGCCTGGTTCGCCCGCGAGATGACCCGCCGCTTCAAGGACCACCCGGCCGTGGCCGGCTGGCTGATCTCCAACGAGATGCCGATCTACGGAGCCGAGGGCGCCACCCGCGAATCGGTCGCCTCCTGGGCCCAGATCCTGGTGGACGCGGTACGGGCGGGCGGCGCCACGCAGCCCGTCTCTCTCGGCGACGGCGCCTGGGGCCTGGAGAATTCCGGCCACGACAACGGCTTCTCGCTGCGCGACACCGCCGCCCTCACCGACTGGCTCGGCCCGCACGTCTACCGCATGGAGGACGACGTGGTGCGCCAGCACTACGCGGCCGCCTGGGTCTGCGAGCTGACCGGGACCTATCGCCGGCCCGTGGTCCTTGAGGAGTTCGGGCTGACCTCCGCGTTCGCCTCGGGCGCGCATGCCGCGCGCTACTACCGCCAGGCCCTGCACAACTCCCTGCTGGCCGGGGCGACAGGCTGGGTCGCCTGGAACAACACCGACTACGACACGCTGCGCGAGCAGCCGCCGTACAACCATCACCCCTTCGAGATGCACTTCGGGCTCACCGACTCCGCAGGCACCCCCAAGCCCCAGCTGCGCGAACTCCGTGATTTCGCCGGGGTGCTGGAGGCGGTGGACTTCGAGCGGTGCACCCGCGCGGACACGGACACGGCCCTGGTGATCTCCTCGTACCTGGACACGCTCTACCCCTTCACCCGCCCCGAGGACCGCAGCCACGTGGAGCAGACCGGCCGGCAGGCGTGGATCGCGGCCCGGCTCGCGGACGCCCCCGCGGCGGTCGTGCGCGAGAGCAACGGGCTGCCGGAGGGGCACCGGCTGTATCTGGTGCCCGCCACCAAGCAGCTGCTCGCCTCCGGCTGGTACCGGCTGGAGGAGCTGGCGCGCGGCGGAGCGACGGTCTATGTCTCGTACTGTGCGGGCAGCCATGACGAACAGCGCGGTCCCTGGTACGCCCACCTCGACGAACTCTTCGGTGTGCGGCACCAGTTGGAGTACGGGATGGTCAATCCGATCGAGGACGAGGAGACCGTGCTGACCTTCCGGCAGTCCTTCGGGAACCTCCCCGAAGGCGCCACCCTGGCCTTCCGCACCGCGGGCACCGACAGCAGCAGGTCCTTCCTTCCCGTGGAGCCGGACGGGGCCGAGGTGCTCGCGACCGACGGGCGCGGGCGGCCCGCACTGCTGCACCGCAGCGTCGGCGCCGGCGGCATCGTGCTGTGCACTTATCCGCTGGAGCACATGGCGGCCGTCACTCCGAGGGTCAATCCGGAGGCGACGAGCAGGCTGTACGACGCGCTCGCCGCGCATGCGGGCGTACGGCGGCCCGTGACCGTCGACGATCCGCGCGTCGCCGTGGACCTGCTGGTCCATGAGGACGGGCACCGTTTCGTCTGGCTGGTCAGCCAGTGCCCCGACGAGCTCACGGTGAAGCCGGCGATCACGCCGGGGCACCGCCTTTCGGAGCCCGCGGGCGGCGAGGTGGACACGGTGGTGCTGCCGCCGTACGGGGTGACGGTGCTGCGCCTCGATGCGGTGGACGCCGTGTAGTTCATCGTTCATCGGGAGTTTGTCAGGACATACCGTTGACAGGACCGGGCGGGCGACGGCACGTTGGGGCCATGCGTATCGGACTTGTCGGCACAGGACGGATCGGCTCCTTCCACGCGGGGGTGCTGGGCGGCCACCCCGGCGTGGACGCCCTGGTGGTCGCGGACGCCGACGGGGCGCGGGCGGCGGAGGTGGCGCTGCGGACCGGTGCGACGGCCGCGCCCTCGGTGGACGAGCTGTTCGCCCGGGACCTCGACGCCCTCGTCATCGCCTCGGCCACCTCCTCGCACGCGGAGCTGATCGGCCGGGCGGCGGGCGCCGCGCTCCCCGTCTTCTGCGAGAAGCCCATCGCCCTCGACCTGACAGGGACCCTGGCCGCGCTGCGGGAGGTCGAGGCGGCAGGGACCGTGCTCCAGCTGGGCTTCATGCGGCGCTTCGACGCGGGCTACGCGGCGGCGCGCAGGCTCGTGAGGTCCGGGGCGCTGGGGCGGCTGCACACCGTACGGGCCATGACGTCCGATCCCGCGCCGCCGCCCGCCGCGTATCTGCCGCTGTCGGGCGGCCTCTACCGCGACTGCCTGGTGCACGACTTCGACATGCTGCGGTGGGTGACAGGTCGGGAGGTCGTGGAGGTGTACGCGACGGGCTCGGACGCGGGGCCCGCCATGTTCCGCTCCGCCCAGGACATCGACACGGCGGCAGCCGTGCTCACCCTGGACGACGGGGTGCTCGCCACGGCCACCGCGACCCGGTGCAACGGGGCGGGTTACGACGTCCGCATGGAGCTGGCCGGGGAGTTGGACCAGATCGCGGCCGGGCTCGATGACCGTACGCCGCTCACCTCGGCCGAACCTCAGGGCCCGCCGCCCGCCGCCAAGCCGTGGGCCGGCTTCCTGGAGCGCTTCGCACCCGCCTACGAAGCCGAGCTCGACGCCTTCCTGAAGGTCGTACGGGGAGAGCTCGCCAACCCCTGCGACGGCCGGGAGGCGCTGCACGCCCTGCGCATCGCCGAGGCGTGCGAGCTCTCACGGCGTGAGCACCGCCCGGTCCGGGTGGACGAGATCCCGGGGCTGTCTACCAGCTGACGGGGAGGGTGTGCGGGCCGCGGATGAGCATGCCCGTACGCCAGGAGATCGCCGCCGGGTCTATCTCCAGGGCGAGTTCGGGGCAGCGCTCCAGGAGGGACCGGACCGCGATACGGGCCTCCAGGCGGGCCAGCGGCGCACCCAGGCAGTAGTGGATGCCGTGGCCGAAGGAGAGATGGCCGCGTGCGTCGCGCCGGATGTCGAAGCGGTCGGGGTCCTCGTAACGCGCCGGATCGCGGTTGGCGTCGGAGAGCGCGACCAGGACCAGTTCGCCGCCGCCCGGGACGAGGGTGCCGCCAATGTCGAGCGGTTCGGTGGTGAAGCGGTAGGTCGGGGTCTCCACCGGACCCTCGTAGCGGAGCATCTCCTCCACGGCCTGGTCCATGAGACCGGAGTCGGCGCGCAGGGCCGCCAGTTGGTCGGGGTGGGTGAGCAGGGCAAGCACCCCGTTGGAGATGAGATTGACGGTCGTCTCGTGGCCGGCGACCAGCAGCAGCCAGGCCATGCCGAGGAGTTCCTCGGACGAGAGCCGGTCGCCCTCCTCGTCCGATGCGGTGATGAGCGCGCTCATCAGGTCCTCGCCGGACTGTTCGCGCTTGGAGGCGACCAGACCGGCGAGATAGGCGGGCATCGCCTTGGCCGCGGCGGCCCGCTCCCCGGGGTCGGTCGAGGAGATCGCGGTATTGGAGAGCTCGCGGAACTGCGCCCGGTCGAGGAAGGGGACGCCGAGCAGTTCGCAGATCACGCCCATCGGGAGCGGAAAGGCGAGGGACTCGACGAGATCGGCGTCGCGGCCGGGGGCTGTGAGCATCGCGTCGAGCAGTCCGTCGGTCATCTCCTGGATGCGCGGGGCGAGTTGGTCGATGCGGCGGGGCGTGAACTCGCGGGTGACGAGCCCGCGCAGGCGGGCGTGCAGCGGCGGGTCCGAGCTGAGCATGGTCCGGCCCGACGACACCTGGGCGACGCCCAGCGCGGGCGAGGCGCTGCGCCACTCCTTGGAGAGCCGCGAGTCGGCGAGGACGGCACGCCCGGCCTCGTACCCGACGACCAGCCAGGCGTCGGCGCCCTCGGGCATCCGGATGCGGTGGACGGGCCCGGCCTCGCGCAGTTTCGCGTAGACGGGGTACGGGTCGCGGGTGAAGTCCTCGCCGAGCGCGGCGAGATCGACTATCGGATCGGCTGTCGGACCGGCTGTCGGACCGGTTGTGGCATCGGCGGTCACGGGCGTCCTCTCAAGACGGCTGTGCGGACAGTACGGTGCCTTGCGCGACGGCGCACAGTGCCTCGGCGCCGTCCTCCTTCACGGTGAACAGGTCGCAGCGGACGACTGCCTGACGGCGCCCGCCGTGCACGACCTCGGCGCGGGCCACGAGGCTGCGGCCGGTCGCGGGCCGTACGTACTGGATGGTGAATCCGCTGGTCAGGACGGCGGAGCCGAGGGCCGTACCGGCGGCGAAAGTGAGGGCGTTGTCGGCCGCGTACGCCAGGACCCCGCCGTGCAGAAAGCCGTTCTGCTGGTGGAGCTCCTCGCGGATGCCGATCTCCAGGACGGCCTTCCCGTCGCCGAAGGCGGTGATCCGCGCCTGGAGCAGACGGCTGAACGGCTGGCTTTCGAGGACCTTGCAGGCCATTTCGAGATCGAGCTCCGGCATGGACGAACCCTCCCGCATGATCGGATGGACCACCCTAACTCCCCCGCGGTCCCGCGCACTTCTACTCTTGAGCAGGGAGGTGAGGCCAGGTGTTCAAGCGGTGGTGGTTCGTCGGACAGCTGCGTACGGACCGAGGTGCGGGCCCGGTCCGGCGCAAGGGGCTGAGCAGGGAGGCGCAGCACCTGGTCATCGCCGAGTGGGAGGCCGCGTACGAGCGGCTGCAGCGGATCGCCGCCGAGCGGGTCGCCGCGGTGGGGGACGTCCTGCGCGAGGCCGAACTCCCGGTCGGGGACGCCGCCTTGGATTCCGCGGCCCGGCGCGACTACCAGTGGGCGCTCGATGCCTTCGGCGCTGCGGGGAAGGTCCTCGACGAGGCGGGTGACCTGCCGGACCTGGCAGCGGCGGCGGTGCTCGCCGAGCGGGCGCTGGAGCGGTTCGCGGCCGTCCACGCGCGCCTCGCCGGGGCGGCGCATCCGCCGAAGCCGGCCGAGCGCTGCTACTACAACCCGCTGCACGCGGCGGCCGAGCGCCCGCACCGCCCGGAGAAGCGGAGTGCCAAGCGCCGGGTGCGGCCGCGGGAGGCGGCGGCCGACCGCAGACCCGGGTGCGCGTCGTGCCGGAGGGCGATCCTGGCGGGGCAGGCCCCCGATGTGCTGCCCGCCCTGATCCCGGTGAGGGTTTCGCGGCTGCGCAAGGCCAGGGTGCTGGTCCCGTACTACTCCGTACCGCAGAAGTGGTCGCTCTGGTCGCTCTCGGCCTGTGGGGCGTACGGGGACGAATGGCCGGCCCTGGTGCTGCGCGGCGAGCACCGGCGCCGCTCGGTCACCAGCGCACCGGCAGGCGGCGCACGCCGCGCATGAGCAGGCCGGGGATCCAGTCGTAGGCGCCGCCGTCGGGGTCGAGGGCGAGATCGGGGCAGCGCTCCAGGAGGGCGCGGACGGCGATCCTGCCCTCCAGCCGGGCGAGCGGTGCGCCCAGGCAGTAGTGGATGCCGTGACCGAAGGCGAGGTGGCCCTGCGCCTCGCGGCGGATGTCGAAGCGGTCGGATTCAGGAAAGCGGGCCGGGTCGCGGTCGGCTGCGGCGAGGACGACCAGAACGGACTCGCCTGCCTCGATGACGGTGCCCGCGACCTCGACGGGTTCGACGGTGAACCGATAGGTGGCGGCCTCGACCGGGCCGTCGTAGCGGAGCATCTCCTCCACGGCGTTGTCCAGGAGGCTCATGTCGGCCCGCAGGGCGGCCAGTTGGTCCGGATGGTCCAGCAGGGCGCGCACACCGTTGGCGATCAGATTGACCGTCGTCTCATGTCCCGCGACGAGCAACAGGAAAGCCATACCGATGAGTTCGTCGCGCGAGAGGCGGTCGCCGTCCTCGTGACGTGTACGGATGAGGGCGCTCATGAGGTCGTCGCCGGGGGCTGTACTGCGCTTGTCCTCGATGAGTTCGGCGAGGTAGTCGCTCATCGCTCCCATCGCCTCACTGTGGACGGTCGGTTCGGTCGGGGCGACGATCTCGTTGGACCACTTGCGGAAGATGTCGCGGTCCAGGTCGGGCACGCCGAGCAGTTCACAGATGACGGTCATGGGCAACGGGAAGGCGAACGCGTCGATGAGGTCACCGGCACCGTGCGGGGAGTCGAGCATCGTGTCGAGCAGTTCGTCGGTGATCTGCTGGACGCGGGGCCCGAGCGCCTCGATGCGGCGCGGGGTGAACTCCCGTACCACCAGCTTGCGGAGCCGGGTGTGGTGGGGCGGGTCGGACTCCAGCATGTTGGCGTTGACGGGGTTGCCGGAGAACTCCCAGTCGCCGTGGGTGCGCCAGTCCTTGGAGAACCGCGGGTCGGCGAGCGCGGCCCGCGCCTCCTCGTGGCCCACGATCATCCGGAGCCGATTCCCGTTGGGGTGGATCGCCAGGTGAACGGGCCCTGTTGCGCGCAGTTTTGCGTAGTACGGATACGGATCGGCGACGAAGTCGTCACCCCACGCGGCAAAATCGATGTCGGCCATCGGCTCAGCGTACGTCGCCGCCCCCGTCGAGGATTCCCGCGTCGTGCACCAGGAGCGCGATCTGGACACGGTTGTTGAGCCCGAGGCGGGACAGGATGCGCGAGACGTGCGTCTTCACGGTCGGCAGGCTCAGGTACAGGGCGGCCGCGATCTCCGCGTTGGACTGTCCGCGCCCGACCGCGACGGCCACCTCCCGCTCCCGTTCGGCGAGTTGGGAGAGCCGCCCGCGCGCCTTCCCCTGCCGGTCGTCGGGGACGGCGCCCGCCACGTGCGACATCAACTGCCGTGTCACGGCGGGGGAAAGGACCGGGTCGCCGCCCGCCACGCGCCGTACCGCCGCGACGATCTCGGCCGGCGGGGTGTCCTTCAGTACGAATCCAGCGGCCCCGGCCCGGAGCGCCCGCAGCACCTGTTCATCGGCGTGGAAGGTGGTGAGGACGATGACCTCGGGTGCGCCTGCGCAGGCGCGCAGGCGTTCGGTGGCCGTCAGCCCGTCGACGCCCGGCATCCGGATGTCCATGAGGACCACATCGGGGCGGAGGCAGCCGACCGCGTCCGCCACCTCGCTGCCGTCGGCCGCCTCCCCCACGATGTCGATGTCCTCGGCGCCGCCGAGCATGAGCGCGAGTCCGGCGCGTACCAGCGGGTCGTCGTCGACGATGAGCAACTTGATGGTCATGCGGGCCACGGTAGCCAGGCGCCGACGAGGAAGCCGCCCTCCCCCGTCGTCCCGTGGTCGAGACGGCCGCCCGCGAGGGTGGCGCGTTCGGTGAGACCGATCAGGCCCTGGCCCGATCCGGGGACCTTGGGCACCTCGCCGCCGGGCGCCGGATTGTGCACCTCGATGGTGAGACCGTTCCCCGGGCTGCCCTCCACGGTGACGGTGACCTCCGTTCCCGGCGCGTGTTTGCGGGCGTTGGTCAGCCCTTCCTGGGCGATCCGGTACGCGGTACGTCCGGTGGCCGCGGGGACCGTCTCCGGGTCGGTGACGCGCAGTTCGACGGCGACCTTCATCCCGGCCTGCCGCGATTCGGCGACCAGCGCTTCGAGGGTGGCCAGGGTGGGCTGCGGGCGGTGTTCGTCGCCCTCGCCGGGCGCCCGCAGCACCCCGATGATCTCGCGGAGGTCCTGGAGCGCCTCGTGGGCGCTGTCACGGATGACACCTGCTGCTCTGGCGACCTCGGCGGGCGGTGCGTCAGGACGGAATTCGAGGGCGCCGGCATGCACGCTCAGCAGCGTCAGCCGGTGTGCAAGGACGTCGTGCATCTCGCGGGCGATGGCCTCGCGGGCGAGCCGCTGGGCCTGCTCGGCGCGCAGGTCGGCCTCGGCCTCGGCGCGCAGGGCGCGTTCCCGCAGTACGACGAGGAGCTGGCGCCGGGAGCGTACGAACATCCCCCACGCGATCACCAGCAGCACCAGCAGCGCCCCGGTCAGCGTCGAGGCGAGCCAGCCCGTCGTGGGGTCGGGCCGCAGCCAGGTGCTCACCGCCCCGCTGACCACCGCGACGGCGCCGATGACCGCGACCGGCTTGAACGGCCGGTGCACGGCCAGGCTGAACAGCGCCACGAGCAGCGCGCCCGCGGCCAGTGGCGCCACCAGATTGAGGACGACGAGCCCCACCGCGAGCCCGACGGGCCACCGCCTGCGCACCCACAGGGCGCAGCAGGCGACCGCGCCCGCCAGCTGGTCGGCGAAGGTGACGAGGTCGGAGTTGTTGGCCTCGGACAGGGAGTCGAGCGCCAGGATGCCGATTCCCGCCGCGATCAGGAAGGCCGTGATGTCGACGGCCCAGTCGCGCGGGGTACGGCGGGGCCGCTCCCGGTCGGTCGACAGCGCCGGATCGGCGAGGGCCGAAGGGAGCAGCCAGGGGTATTCCGCACGCGTCATATCGACAAAGCTACGCAGGCGGGGACGGGAATGCGGCCACTGATCCCCGAGTACAGACCAAAGTTTCCCCGGCTCAGACTTTCGGACCGCCGGAGCAGTCCGACGGCCGATACCGGTGCGGGCGCGCCGCCGACACGCTTGCCCCATGAAGAAGATCTTCGAAGTGGCCGGGGTGCTCCTGCTGATCCAGGGTGTGGGCGGACTGCTCCATGAAGCGTTCGACTGGTTCCCGCTGACGGGCCTGGTCACCCGGCTGGGTTTCCTGGACGGCTACGAGATCTTCTCCGACATCGTCCTCACCGTGACCGGTCTCGCCGTACTGATCGCCTCGGACCGGGTCAGCGTCCGGTAGCGCGCCGGCCCCAGGCGGTCCCTGCCAGGACGAGTACGCCGCCCAGCAGCCCCAGGGCGCCCAGACGCTCACCGCCGATCGTAATGCCGACCGCCGCCGCCCACACCGGTTCCGTGCCGAGCAGCAGGCTGACCCGGGAGGGCGAGGTGCGGCGGACGGCCCACATCTGCACGAAGAAGGCGAAGAGCGTGCAGAAGGCCGAGAGGAAGAGCAGCCCGGCCCAGTCCTGCGCATCGAACGCGGCCGCCGCGGTCCAGGGGGCCGCCCCGGTTCCGGGTACCGCGGCGAGCACCGCGAACACCGCCACCGCCGAGCCCAGTTGGACCGTGGTCAGCGAGAGCGCGTCGGCCGACTGGACGGCCTTGATCCGCGACATCGCCAGGACGTGGACGGTACGGGCGAGCGCGGCGAGCAGCATCAGGAGGTCGCCCGTGGAGGGGGCGGTGAAGCCGCCGCCCTGGGTGAGCAGGACGACGCCGAGCACGGAGAGCCCGGCCGCCCCGAGGAAGGCCCGGGACGGCGGGGTTCTGGTGACCGCCGCCTCCGCGAGGGGCGTGAAGATCATGGTGAGGCTGATGATGAGCCCGGCGTTGGTGGCGGAGGTGTGCACGACTCCGTATGTCTCGAGCAGGAAGATCCCGCTGAGGATCGCACCGAGGATCCCGGCGCCGCGCCACTGCGCCGCGGTCAGCTCGCGCAGTCCGCGGCGTCCTGCGACGACGAGGGCCGGCAGGACGATGCCGAAGCGCAGCACCAGGACGGCGAGCACGGTCGACTGGGTGGTGATGCCCTTGGCGGCGAGGTAGCTGGAGCCCCAGACGGCGGCCACCACGAGCACGGGCAGGTCGGTGTGCCAGGCCCTGCGGGGTGCGGGGGTGGCGGCGGGCAGGGCCAGGGACGACATGGGCACGGACTCCAGCGGGTGAGGTATCGGTGGAGGCGTCGTCGGCTCGCACGGGGCGATCACCGTACCCGCGCCATGATCGCTGTGACTACTGGTCGTTGGCATGACTCCCGTGCTGGAGGAGGCCGTCCGATTCCCGCCGGTGCCGTGAGGGCCACGCCGGTTTCATTGATCCCGCAACCACTTCTGCGAATCAATGCGAACTGAGGGGCACGACATGTCTTCACTGAACGGCAGGACGGCACTGGTCACGGGCGGCAGCCGGGGCATCGGCGCGGCGGTCGCGCTGCGGCTGGCCCAGGAGGGCGCCGATGTGGCGATCACCTACGTACGGAACGAGGAGGCGGCCCGGGAGGTCGTACAGAAGATCGAGTCGACCGGACGGCGGGGGCTCGCGCTGCGGATGGACGCGGCCGGGGCCGTGGAGCGGACCGCGGAGGAGTTCGGGGGGCTCGACATCCTGGTCAACAACGCCGGCATCGGTGTGCTCGGCCCGATCGGGGACCTGTCCGTGGAGGACGTGGACCGCACACTCGACGTCAATGTGCGGGAGGTCTTCCTGGGCTCGCGGGCGGCGGCGGGTGTGCTGCGGGACGGCGGGCGGATCATCTCGACGGGTTCGGGGCTCACGCAGTACGCGGGCGGTCCCGGCGGCACGCTGTACGCGATGAGCAAGTCGGCGCTGACGGGGCTGACGAAGTCCCTGGCGAGGGAGCTGGGCGGCCGGGGCATCACGGTCAACCTGATCCACCCGGGCCCGATCGACACGGACCTGAACCCGGCGGACGGCCCGTACGCGGAGCCGCAGCGGGCGGGGACGGCGCTGGGCCGGTTCGGCACCAGGGACGAGGTCGCTTCGCTGGTGGCGTACCTGGTCAGCGAGGACGCGGGTTATGTGACGGGGGCGGAGATCGGGGTGGACGGGGGCCACGCCGCGTAACCCTCCGGGGCCGTCCTCAATCGCCGGACGGGCTATTGACAGCCCGTCCGGCGATTGAGGACCGGGGGTCTGGGGGCGGAGCCCCCAGGGAGGAGATCAGGCGGCGGCGAGTTCGCGCTCGTCTGCCGGAGCCGCCTCCGCCGCGGCCTTGCTGCGGCGCGGAATCAGCAGAGCGGCAAGCGCCGCGAGGGCGACCGTACCGGCGCCGATCCACAGAGCGGGGACGGTGCCGTCGGTGAAG
>NZ_JAFLRJ010000985.1 GCF_017315755.1 Streptomyces beijiangensis | reverse complement strand
TCCCTCGGGCGGCAGACCACGTCCCTGTCCGGCGGCGAGGCCCAACGGCTCAAGATGGTGCGGCACCTGAGCAGCAGCCTGACCGGTCTCACGTACATCTTCGACGAGCCCAGCGTCGGCCTCCACCCGCGCGACGTGCGGCGCATGAACGAGATCCTGCTCGCGCTGCGCGACAAGGGGAACACCGTCCTGGTCGTGGAGCACGACCGGGACGTCATCGCGATCGCCGACCACGTCATCGACATGGGCCCCGGGGCCCATGTCGATGACGTGGTCGGCGATCGCGATGACGTCCCGATGTACGTGAGACCGGTCAGGCTG
Source organism: Streptomyces beijiangensis (assembly GCF_017315755.1). Classification (GTDB taxonomy): domain Bacteria; phylum Actinomycetota; class Actinomycetes; order Streptomycetales; family Streptomycetaceae; genus Streptomyces; species Streptomyces beijiangensis. Next base: position 81 of record NZ_JAFLRJ010000985.1, on the reverse strand, counting down.
CTGCTCAGGTGCCGCACCATCTTGATCCGTTGTGCCTCGCCGCCGGACAGGTCCGTGGTCTGCTGCCCGAGGGGCAGATAG
>NZ_JAFLRJ010000984.1 GCF_017315755.1 Streptomyces beijiangensis | reverse complement strand
GTCCGGCAATTGAGGACACGCAGAAGCAGGGCCTGACAAGACCCCCCGGCCTGTCCGACCCTGCTTCGTCCCCCGTGCACCCCCGTGCACCCCGTGCTTCCGCCGTATCCCCCGATCCGGCGGCCCCCCGATCCCTCAGGCGACCAGCTCGCCGAAGGACTCCTCCTCGTCACGGCCGAAGCTGAGGACCTCGTCCTCACGCATCCGGCGGAGCGACCGCCAGATGCTCGACTTCACCGTGCCGACACTGATGTCCAGGATCGCCGCGATCTCCGGATCCGTACGGCCCTCGTAGTAGCGCAGGACGA
>NZ_JAFLRJ010000983.1 GCF_017315755.1 Streptomyces beijiangensis | reverse complement strand
GCTGCGCCCCGCGCCCCACCGCCGCCCAGCGCGCCGCAGGCCACCGGCCCACCGCGCCCCGGACACGCGAATTTGCGGCCGGGGCGCGGCCGCGTGGCGGCCCGCGCCGGCCGGCCGGCCGCTCGGGGTGGTCGTTGCGCATCGTCAGCTCCTCCGTACCGGCGGGCGACTCATGACTCATCGCTTGATGAGTTCCTCATTTGATGAAGTCTACGTATGATGAGTGGCATGGTCAACGCGGAACCCGGCGGTCCCAGCCGTAGAGCGACAGGTGCACT
>NZ_JAFLRJ010000982.1:447-594 GCF_017315755.1 Streptomyces beijiangensis | reverse complement strand
CGGGGGACTGACCAAGGGCAGGGTCACACAGCTGGACGGCCTGCCCGTGACGTCGCTGGCGCGCAAGGGCAAGGCGGGCAAGTCGGTGACGTACTACATTGCGTCGACCGGCACCCCGAACATGATCATGCAGGACGTCACGGGCAG
>NZ_JAFLRJ010000982.1:0-308 GCF_017315755.1 Streptomyces beijiangensis | reverse complement strand
AACCCGGGAAGCTGCCGCCGTGGCCCCAGTAGAGGCCGCCGCACGACAGGGGCTTGCTCACGAGCCCGAGTCCGTAGCGGGCGCCGGGGCCGAAGGTGCTCTCGGCGGGGACGGTGGTGCGCATCTGGGCGAGCTGGGCGGCGGGGAGGAGGCGGCCGGCCAGCAGCGCGCCGAAGAACCGGTTGAGGTCGGAGTTGGTGGAGACCATCTGCCCTGCTGCCCAGGCCCAGGAGGGGTCCATCTCCGTGATGTCCTGCAGGGGCGCGCCTGCTGAGGCCCGGTCGTAGCCGTGGGGGTGGGGTTCGCGG
>NZ_JAFLRJ010000981.1 GCF_017315755.1 Streptomyces beijiangensis | reverse complement strand
CCTCCTGGACATGGACGGGACCCTGGTCGACACCGAGGGCTTCTGGTGGGACGCCGAGGTGGCCGTCTTCGCCGACCTCGGGCACCGGCTCGACGCGACTTGGAAGCACATCGTGGTCGGCGGGCCCATGACCCGCAGCGCCGGATACCTCATCGAGGCCACGGGCGCGGACATCACACTCGCCGAGCTGAGCGTGCTGCTCAACGACAAGTTCGAGGAGCGCATCGGCGACGGTGAGACGGAAGTGGGAAGGGCCGATCGAGGCGACGATCTTGTCGATGATGCGCCGGTGCGAGGCGGAGACC
>NZ_JAFLRJ010000980.1 GCF_017315755.1 Streptomyces beijiangensis | reverse complement strand
CAGGGCCGCAGCGACGACGCGTCCTTCCAGTCGGCCGGTATCCCGACCTCCGGTTACGCGGCCGGTGCCGACGCCCGCAAGACGGCGGCGCAGGCCACCAAGTGGGGCGGCACCGCCAACGCCTCGTACGACTCCTGCTATCACAGCGCCTGTGACACCACGAACAACATCAGCGCCACGGTCCTGGACCGCAGCGCCGACGG
>NZ_JAFLRJ010000979.1 GCF_017315755.1 Streptomyces beijiangensis | reverse complement strand
CAGGGGGGAGCGAGACGGGCCGCGAGAAGCTGCCCTGGCCCGCCGTGCAGAGCATGGTCCTGGACGCCTGGGTCCCCTTCGACCGCACCGGCAGCGCCGAGGAACAGCCCGGGATCAGCCGGGTGCTGCCCGTCATCGAACTCCTCGACGACGACGTGGACCTCGCGCCGGCCCGCCATCTGCCGCCGCCGTCCGGCGACCGGGGCGCCGCCGCGCTCGATGTCGTACGGGAGAAGCTGGCCGACACGCTGCGGCGCACCGCCGAACTCACCCCGCCGCCCG
>NZ_JAFLRJ010000978.1 GCF_017315755.1 Streptomyces beijiangensis | reverse complement strand
CGGCGCGGTCGATGCCGAGCCGCCCGGCGGCGTCGGTTCCCAGCACGACCACCGGGTATTTGCTGGTGGCGGCGTTGAGGAAGGTGCCGGAGCGCATCTTGCCGCCGAGGGTCTTGAGCAGGTCGGTCCGGCTGGCCTGCACCGCGATGCCGTTGGTGGTGTCGGCGTCGACGGACTGCGCGGCCGGCCGCTGCGCGCCGTGCTCTCCGCGCTCGGCATCGCCATCGGTGTCGCCGCCATGATCGGCCTGGTGGGCATCAGCACCTCCAGCCGGGCCGGGCTGATCGCCGACATCGAGAAGCTGGGCACCAACC
>NZ_JAFLRJ010000977.1 GCF_017315755.1 Streptomyces beijiangensis | reverse complement strand
GGCGCGCGCCCGCGCGGTGGTCGAGCGGCTCGGCAAGCAGGCCGTGGAGTGCGGCGACCGCACCGGGTTCATCGTGAACGCCCTGCTCTTCCCCTATCTGAACCGGGCCCTGGACCTCCTCGACGCCGGAGAGGCGACGGTGGCGACGCTCGACCTGGCCCTCAAGTCCGTGGGCGGGCAGCCGCTGGGACCCGTACGGCTGCTGGACACCGTCGGCACCGATGTGGCCCTGGAGGTGCAGCGACGGCTCCACGAGGACCCTCGCCTCAAGGCCCAGGCGCCGGT
>NZ_JAFLRJ010000100.1 GCF_017315755.1 Streptomyces beijiangensis | reverse complement strand
ACCCGCACATCAAGCGCGACCTGGGTGTAGCGGTCGCGCTTGATGTGCGGGTCGTCCAGGCCGGTGAAGGCGATCTCCGTACCGTCGAGCTTGAGCCGGCCGCGCGTGTTGGAGAGGTTCAGCCAGCCCGCCTGGTCGAAGCCGTCGCGGAGGTCTTCCCAGGGGTTGTGGATGACGTGCGCGACGGGCGGGTTGCCGTTCAGGCCTGTCTTGCCCTGGGCCTTCTCGAGGAGATAGAGGGCCGGGTTGCGGAAGATGGGGCCGAAGTAGTCGTTCGATCCGAAGACGTACACACCGGGGAAGTCCATCAGCGGGCCCAGCGCGTCCAGGACCTCAGGGACCGCCTCGGGGTCCGAGAGGTTGTCGCCCGTGTTGACCACGAAGTCGGGGCGCAGCCCGGCGAGCGACTGCAGCCAGCGCTGCTTCTTGCGCTGGCCGCCGACCATATGGATGTCGGAGACCTGGAGGACGCGCAGCGGGCGGGCGCCCGGTGGCAGGACCGGGACCGTGAAACGGCGCAGGCGGTACGAACGTGCCTCGAAACCGGCGGCGTAGGCGAGGCCTGCAGCGCCGACAGCGGCGATTCCTGCGGTGACTTTGAGGGGGACTCCGTAGCGTGCGCGCATGGGCCCATCGTTGCAGACGGGCGGGGGGCGGGAAATCGGTGGGCGGCAGGCGGTCCTCACCTGCGACACTTGGCCCCATGACCACGCTTAAGGCCAGGCTGAAGGACGAACTCACCGAGTCGATCCGGTCGCGCGACGAGCTGCGCTCCTCGACGCTCCGGCTGACCCTCTCCGCGATCACCAATGAAGAGGTCTCGGGCAAGACCGCCCGCGAGCTCACCGACGACGAGGTCGTCAAGGTGATCGCCAAGGAGGCGAAGAAGCGCCGTGAGGCGGCCGAGGCCTTCGAGCAGGGCGGGCGCGCCGAGTCGGCCGCGCGGGAGAAGGCCGAGGGCGAGCTCCTCGCCGAGTACCTGCCCAAGCAGCTCTCCGACGACGAGCTGGGCGCGATCGTCGCAGCGGCCGTCGCGGAGGCGAAGGCGGCGGGCGCCGAGGGGCCCCGGGCGATGGGCGCGATCATGAAGATCGTGAACCCGAAGGTGGCCGGTCTCGCCGAGGGCGGCCGGGTCGCCGCCGAGGTGAAGAAGCGCCTCGCGGGCTGAGTCTCGCGGGCTGAGTTTCGCGGGCTGGGCCTCGCGGGCCGAGGAACAGAGCAAATGGAAGGGGCGCCCGGGTCGGTCCGACCCGGGCGCCCCTTCCGTGTACGTACGCAACTTCGGCGTCAGCCTCTGTTGCCGCCGTTGCCGTTCCCGCCGTTCCCGTTCCCGCCGTCGTTCCCGCCGATCGTGCTGCCGCCGATCGTCAGGCCCGGGATGGAGATGCCCGGGTCCGGAGTGTTGCCGTCGCCCGGCTTGTTGTCTCCGTCGCCCGGCTTGTTCTTGTCCTTGTCGTCCGGCTTGGTCTGGCCGCGCGGGACGTCGATGAAGTTGAACGACGGTGCGTCCGACCCCAGCGCACCCGTCATCGCGGTCCGCCAGATCGGCCCCGGCAGACAGCCACCGCAGACCTTGTCGTAGTACTGGTCGCCGATGGTGATGTCGGTCATCGAGATCTGCTTGGAGCCGTCGCTGCCGACCCACACCGCCGTGGACAGGTTGGGCGTGTACCCGACGAACCAGGCGTTCTTGCGCTCGTCCGTGGTACCCGTCTTGCCCGCGTTGTCACGGTCGCTGAGCCCGGCCTGTGCGCCGGTGCCGTCCTCGACCACGCCCTTGAGCATCTGGTTGACGGTGTCCGCGGTGTCGGTGCTCATCGCCTGGCTGCACTGCGACTGCGGTACGGCGATCGCCTTGCCGTCGCGGGCGGTCACGGCCTCTATGGCGACGGGGGAGCAGTACGTACCCCGGTTGGCGAAGGTCGCGTACACCGAGGCCATCGCCAGGGGCGTGGACTCCTGGCCGCCGAGCGTGGTGGACGGCGTGAACATCAGCGGCTTGTTGTTGCCGCGGATGTAACCGACCTTCTGCGCCATCGTGACCGTCTCGCAGAGCCCGGCCTTCTGCTCCAGCGTCGCGAAGTAGGTGTTGATGGACTTGCCGAGGGCGCTCGTCATGTCGAAGGCGCCCTTCTCGGTCTGCATCTCGTTCTGCACCGACCACGTACCGCCGTCGGCGGGCGCGTTGTCGCAGGTGCGGAAGCTCGATCCGGGCAGCCCGATCTTCCAGTCCGTGTCGAAGACCGTGTTCGGGCTGATGCCCTTCTCCAGCGCGGCCGCCGCGGTGATGGGCTTGAAGGTCGAGCCCACCTGGAAGCCGGCGAAGGTGCCGCCCATTTTGTTGTCGACGGAGAGGTTGAGCACCGTCTCGTGCCTGGACTGGTCGAGGCCGTACGGACGCGACTGGGCCATCGCGAGGATCTTGCCGGTGCCCGGCTGGACCTGCACGACGGCGTCCGCGATCTTGTCGTCCTTGTTGACCTTGGACGTGGCGGCGTCGTTCGACGCGGCCTGGTTCCTCGGGTCGAGCGTGGTCCTGATGGTCAGCCCGCCGGTCGCCCAGACCTTCTGCCGCTCCTCCTCGGTCTTGCCGAAGGCGGGGTCGGTCAGGAAGGTTTTGCGTACGTAGTCACAGAAGAAACCCGCACCCTGTATTGCCGTGATGCAGCCGCTGCGCGGCTTGGTGACCTTCAGCTTGATCGGGGTCGCCTGGGCCTGGGCGGCCTGGGCCCGCGTGATGTCGCCGACGTCGGCCATCCGCTTCAGCACCGTGTTGCGGCGGAGCGTGGCCTCCTCCTTGTCGTTCACCGGGTCGTACCGGCTGGGCGACTGGACGAGACCGGCGAGGAGCGCCGCCTGGGGGAGGGTGAGGTCCTTGGCGGAGGTGGAGAAGTACCGCTGGGCGGCCGACTCGACGCCGTACGCCTGCTCACCGAAGAAGGTGATGTTGAGGTAGTTCTCCAGGATCTTCTTCTTGCCGAGCTTCTCCTCGACCTGGATCGCGTACTTCAGCTCGCGGATCTTGCGGCCGAGGCTCTTCTGCTGGGCTTCGGCGACCTTGGTCGGGTCGTTGCCCGCTTCCTCGACGAAGACGTTCTTCACGTACTGCTGGGTCAGCGTCGACGCGCCCTGGGCGGCGCCGCCCTCCTGGGCGTTGCGGTTGACCGCGCGCAGCACGCCCTTGAGGTCGATCGCGCCGTGCTGGTAGAAGCGCGCGTCCTCGATCGCGACGATCGCCTTCTGCATGTACGGGGAGACCTTGGTCAGCGGGACCACTGTGCGGTCGCGCTCGTAGACCGTGGCGATCTGGCCGCCACGGGAGTCCAGGATCCTGGTGCGCTGACTCAGCGGCGGGGTCTGCAAATTGGACGGGATGTCGTCGAATCCCTTGACCGTGCCCTTGGCCGCGAGGCCCAGTGTGCCGAAGGCCGGCAGAGCGATGCCTGCCAGCACGGCCCCGGAGAGCGCGGCGACACCGAGGAATTTGGCGGCCTGCTGGGTCTGGGTCAGACCCCCGCCGGAGCGCTTCTTTGCCATGGGGGCAGCCTACGTTCTCATTCGCCGGACACACGTATATGCCTTGGCCTAAGCTGCACTCAACTGTCACAGCAGTGCGGTTTCGTATCAAGTCCCCCGACGTCACAGACGTCACAGAAGCGTGGTTCCGCTCGCCCCGAATCGAGTGGATGCGTGTCCGAATCTGCCCCATGCGTCATCCCGTGTCCCATGTAGTGCGACCCAACTGTGCCTATTGTCCGGGTTGGTTACGCATGTCCGCGGCTCACTCCGTCGGGTGATCTGCCGCTTACGCATAGTCCGTTCGGGCCATTCAAGATTGGGCCCGAAGGGGGTGTTGCGCTGTGCGCATCTTCCGTAGCGTCCTCAACTGGCAGCGGTGAATATGCCGCTGTCGCCGTGGGGGAGCCTCGATTCGGGAGAGGACGGCGCCGGCATGGGCTGGGTAACTGACTGGAGTGCGCAGGCTGCCTGCCGCACTACTGATCCGGATGAATTGTTCGTACAGGGTGCGGCGCAGAACAGGGCCAAGGCGGTGTGCACCGGCTGCCCGGTGCGGACCGAGTGCCTGGCGGATGCGCTGGACAACCGCGTCGAATTCGGCGTCTGGGGCGGAATGACCGAGCGGGAGCGCCGCGCACTGCTGCGCAGGCGTCCCACGGTCACCTCCTGGCGCCGGCTGCTCGAGACCGCGCGGACCGAATACGAGCGGGCTGCGGGCATCCTGCCTGCGGTCGTCGTGGACGACGAGGCGTTCGAGGAGACGTACGCCGCCGTGGGGTGAGCGTGCCGTGCGGTGCGGGGACGATCAGCTCAGGCCGACGGAGCACCACCGGTCGCGAGCCGGTCGCCGATGGCCCGAAGGCCTGTGAGGTCGTGCACGTCGCCGGGCAGGGCCGCGACTTCGGTCACTGCCACCTCGGGGTGGAGCGCGGAGAAGCGGTCGCGCGTTCGCTGTTCACGCGCGAGTACCTGCATCCGTTCGGCGTGCAGGCGCAGCAGGCCTGCGGTCAGTGTGGTCAACTCTTCGGCGCCCTCGGGGACTTGGCGGGCAGGTGTGTCTACGTCGAGGACGTCCGGGCCCTGCTCGCTGGGAGAGGCGGCGGTGGAGCCGGAGTCACGAGATCCAGCCTTCCCGCCCCCCTGATCCACAATGCGGCTCTCTTCAAGATTTTCCGCGGCGGCAAGCGCTCGCTCGGCCGACAGCCGGGCGGCGCCGCTGCCGTGGACCCTGTTGAGTACGAGACCGGCCAGCGGCATCCCCTCGGCGGCCAGCCGCTCGACGAAGTACGCGGCCTCGCGCAGGGCGTCCCGCTCCGGGGCGGCGACCACCAGGAAGGCGGTTCCCGGCGCCTGGAGGAGCTTGTACGTCGCGTCCGCGCGCGTACGGAAGCCGCCGAACATCGTGTCCATCGCGGTCACGAAGGTCTGTACATCGCGCAGGAACTGGCCCCCGAGAAGCTTCCCCAGCGTCCCCGTCATCATCGACATCCCGACGTTGAGGAACGCCATCCCGGCGCGCCCGCCGACCTTCGCCGGGGCCATCAGGAGACGGATGAACTTTCCGTCCAGGAACGAACCGAGCCGTTTCGGCGCGTCCAGGAAGTCCAGCGCCGAGCGCGACGGCGGCGTGTCGACGATGATCAGGTCCCACTCGTCCTGGGCGCGCAGCTGGCCCAGCTTCTCCATCGCCATGTACTCCTGCGTGCCCGCGAAGCCCGCCGAGAGCGACTGGTAGAAGGGGTTGCCCAGGATGGCGGCGGCCCGCTCGCCGTCCGCGTGCGCCTCGACGATCTCGTCGAAGGTCCGCTTCATGTCGAGCATCATGGCGTGCAGCTCACCGTCGCCGCTCTCGCTCTTGATGCCGTCGACGCGGCGCGGGACGTTGTCCAGCGAGTCGATGCCCATGGACTGGGCGAGGCGGCGGGCCGGGTCGATGGTGAGGACGACGGCCCTGCGGCCTCGCTCGGCGGCGCGTACCCCCAGGGCGGCCGCCGTCGTCGTCTTCCCCACTCCGCCGGAGCCGCAGCAGACGATGATGCGGGTCGCCGGGTCGTCGATCAGCGGATCGATGTCGAGCACGGGTGCCGGTGTCATGGTCATGTGGTGGTGTGCCTCCGCAGTTCCCTTGCCAGCCGGTAGAGCCCGCCCAGGTCCAACCCATCGACCAGCAGCGGGAGTTCGTACGTCGGCAGTCCCAGCTCTTCCAGTACGCCGCGCTGCTCGCGCTCCAGCTCCACCCGCTCGGCGTGCTCGGCGGCCTCCGCGAGAAGCGGTGAGACGAGCTTGGCCGAGCCGCTGACGCCGGCCCGGGTCAGCGCCTTGGCGACCTCCTTGCGGCGGTCGCCGGAGACGGAGCGGACCGCCTGCTCGTCCAGGAGCGTGGGCCGCACCATGTTCACGATGATGTTGCCGACGGGAAGCCTGGCCGCGCGCAGTTCGCGGATGCCGTCCGCGGTCTCCTGGACGGGCATCTCCTCCAGCAGCGTCACCAGATGCACCGCCGTCTCGGGGGACTTCAGTACGCGCATCACGGCCTGGGCCTGATTGTGTATCGGGCCTATCTTCGCCAGCCCGGCCACCTCGTCGTTGACGTTGAGGAAGCGGGTGATGCGGCCGGTGGGCGGTGCGTCCATGACCACGTGGTCGTAGGCGTACGAGCCGTGCTTGTCCTTGCGGCGGACAGCCTCGCAGGCCTTTCCGGTCAGCAGGACGTCACGTACCCCGGGGGCGATCGTCGTCGCGAAGTCGATCGCGCCGAGCTTCTTCAGGGCGCGGCCCGCACCTCCCAGTTTGTAGAACATCTGGAGGTAGTCGAGGAGGGCGCGTTCGGCGTCTATCGCCAGGGCGTACACCTCCCCGCCGCCCGGTGCGACGGCGATCTTCCGTTCCTCGTAAGGGAAAGCCTCCGTCTCGAAGAGCTGCGCGATGCCCTGTCTGCCCTCGACCTCGACGAGGAGCGTGCGCTTGCCCTCGGTCGCGAGGGCGAGCGCGAGGGCTGCGGCGACCGTGGTCTTTCCGGTGCCGCCCTTGCCGCTGACCACCTGGAGCCTGCTCACGTCTTCGAGCCTAACCAGTCGGCCCCGGTACTACGCCCGGGGCTGTCAGTGACAGCGACTACAGTCGGCACATGAGCAAGAAGTGGGAGTACGCGACGGTGCCGCTGCTGGTGCACGCGACGAAGCAGATTCTGGACACCTGGGGCGAGGACGGCTGGGAGCTGGTGCAGGTCGTGCCCGGGCCGAACAACCCCGAGCAGTTGGTGGCGTACCTCAAGCGGGAGAAGACCGCGTGAGCGGCGCCGTCGAGGCGCGTCTGGCCGAGCTCGGTCTGACGCTGCCGCAGGTCGTGCCGCCGCTGGCCGCGTACCAGCCGGCCGTGCAGTCCGGTGTGTACGTGTACACGGCGGGCCAGCTGCCGATGGTGGAGGGCGAGCTTCCGCTGACCGGGAAGGTCGGCGCCGAAGTCACCGCCGAGGAGGCCAAGGAGCTCGCGCGGACGTGCGCGCTCAACGCGCTCGCCGCGGTGAAGTCCGTCGTGGGCGACCTGGACCGGATCGCCCGGGTCGTGAAGGTCACAGGCTTCGTCGCCTCGGCCGCCGACTTCACCGGACAGCCGGGTGTGCTGAACGGCGCGAGCGAGCTGCTCGGCGAGGTCCTCGGCGACAAGGGCGTGCACGCCCGCAGCGCCGTGGGTGTCGCGGTGCTGCCGCTGGACGCGCCGGTCGAGGTCGAGATCCAGGTCGAACTGGTTCAGGCCTAGAGCCTTCTGGGTCTGGGCCTGGGTCTGGGCCTGGGTCTGGAGCCTGCTGGCTCTGGGTCTGGGTCTGGAGCCTGCTGGGTCTGGAGCCTGTACGGCACACGGGTTAGCCTCCGGCCATGTCTCCTGCCAAGGCGAATGGCCAGTGGTACCCGCCGGAGTGGCCCGACCGCATCCGCGCGATGGCGAGCGGTGAGCTCACCGCCGTCACGCCGCGCCGGGCCGCCACGGTCATGCTGCTCCGCGACACGCCGTCCGGACCCGTCGTCCATATGCTGCGCAGACGCGCCTCCATGGCTTTCGCCGGAGGCGCGTACGCGTATCCGGGCGGCGGTGTGGACCCGCGCGACGACGACCGCCCCGTCGGCTGGGCAGGACCCGCACGGGACGCCTGGGCGGCGCGCCTGGGCGTCGACGCGGCCTCGGCACAGGCGATCGTCTGCGCGGCGGTGCGGGAGACGTACGAGGAAGCCGGTGTGCTCCTCGCGGGTCCCACCCCCGAGACGGTGGTCGGCGATGTCTCGGGTGAGGACTGGGAGGCCGACCGCGCGGCCCTGATCGCCCACGACATCTCCTTCGCGGACTTCCTGGACCGGCGGAAGCTCGTGCTGCGCTCCGATCTGCTCGGGGCGTGGGCGCGCTGGATCACCCCGGAGTTCGAGCCGAAGCGGTACGACACCTGGTTCTTCGTGGCCGCGCTCCCGCCCGGCCAGCGCACCGTCGACACCTCCACGGAGGCGGACCGTACGGTGTGGACGCGGCCCGCGGACGCCGCGGAGGGCTACGACAAGGGGGAGTTGCTGATGATGCCGCCGACGGTGGCCACCCTGCGCGCACTCCAGCCGTACGGGACGGCAGCGGACGCCCTGGCAGCCGCGGGGGAGCAGAACATGACCCCGGTCCTGGCCAGAGCGAGCTTCGAGGACGGCCGACTGGTCCTGTCCTGGCCCGGCCACGAGGAATTCACGAAACGCCTGGGCCCCACCACCCCCGACGGAGCTCCCGAATGACAGACGCCGCAGCACGTTTCTTTCGTGCGCCTCTCGCACTGCTTCGCAGGCTTCGGGACGCTGTGCCGGACTCCGTCCGGCGGCCCGGGTCGCCCACTGAGCGGAAGGGCGCCTCCGCATGACCTATGCCGCAGCACGTTTCTTTCGTGCGCCCCTCGCACTGATTCGCAGGCTTCGGGACGCTGTGCCGGACTCCGTCCGCCGGCCCGGGTCGCCCACCGAGCGGAAGGGCGCCTCCGCATGACCTATGCCGCAGCCCTTCCGGGCCAGCCCCGCGGAGGAGTCCTCTCCGGTCAGGCCACCCCCCGTACCGTCAACGTCCTCGCGCCCAACGCCTCCGCGATGACCCTCGACGGCACGAACACCTGGATCATTTCCGAGCCGGACTCCGACCTCGCGGTCGTCGTCGACCCCGGCCCACTCGACGACATCCACCTCAAGGCCGTCATCACGGCCGCCGAGCGCGCCGGCAAGCGCGTCGCGCTGACCCTCCTCACCCACGGCCACCCCGACCACGCGGAGGGCGCGGCCCGCTTCGCCGCCCTCACCCGCACCGCAGTCCGCGCCCTCGACCCCGCCCTGCGCCTGGGCGACGAGGGCCTTGAGGCGGGCGACGTCGTCACGACCGGCGGACTCGAACTCCGCGTCGTCCCCACCCCCGGCCACACCTCGGACTCGCTCTGCTTCCATCTCCCCGCCGACCGGGCGGTGCTGACGGGCGACACGATCCTCGGCCGCGGTACGACGATGGTCGCGCACCCCGACGGCCGTCTCGGCGACTACCTCGACTCCCTGCGCCGGCTGCGCTCCCTGGCCGTCGACGACGGGGTGCACACGGTGCTGCCCGGCCACGGCCCCGTACTCGAAGACGCCCAGGGGGCCGTGGAGTTCTACCTCGCGCACCGCGCGCACCGCCTGGCGCAGGTCGAGACGGCCGCCGAGAAGGGCTTCACGACGCCCTCGCAGGTCGTGGCGGAGGTCTACGCCGACGTGGACCGCTCGCTGTGGCCCGCGGCGGAGCTCTCCGTACGGGCACAGCTGGAGTACCTGCGCGAGCACGGGCTGATCTGACCCGGTCCGCGACAACGACGAGGGGCCCCGCCACCGGCGGGGCCCCTCGTACGCGACAGACAGCGAGCGTCAGCGCGAGCGCTTCGCCAGCCGCTCCACGTCCAGCAGGATCACCGCACGCGCCTCCAGGCGCAGCCAGCCGCGGCCCGCGAAGTCCGCGAGGGCCTTGTTGACCGTCTCGCGGGACGCGCCGACCAGCTGGGCCAGCTCTTCCTGGGTCAGGTCGTGGACGACGTGGATGCCCTCCTCGGACTGCACGCCGAAGCGGCGCGACAGGTCGAGGAGTGCGCGGGCGACACGGCCCGGCACGTCGGAGAAGACCAGGTCGGACATCTGGTCGTTGGTCTTACGGAGGCGGCGTGCGACCGCGCGCAGCAGGGCCGTGGCCACCTCGGGGCGGACGTTCAGCCAGGGCTGGAGGTCGCCGTGGCCGAGGCCCAGGAGCTTGACCTCGGTGAGCGCGCTCGCCGTGGCGGTACGCGGGCCCGGGTCGAAGAGCGACAGCTCACCGATCAGCTCGCCGGGGCCCAGTACGGCCAGCATGTTCTCGCGGCCGTCGGGGGAGGTGCGGTGCAGCTTCACCTTGCCCTCGGTCACTACGTACAGCCGGTCGCCGGGGTCGCCCTCGTGGAAGAGGGCGTCGCCGCGTGCGAGCGTCACCTCACTCATCGAGGCGCGCAGCTCAGCGGCCTGCTCGTCATCGAGCGCCGCGAAGAGCGGGGCGCGCCGCAGAACGTCGTCCACGAGTTCTCTCCTTGTCGACCTGCTCAGGGGTGCGTGACCCCCATCATGCCGGACGGGTATATCAGTGTGATCGATCACAAGTCTGACGTACTGGGACCCCTGGTCGTGCGGCAGGGGGCCGATTGGGGTGGTGATCGGCTGTGACCGGGGCAGATGTCAGTGCCTGGCTCTAGGCTGGCCAGGTGTCCAAAACGCCGGTGAGAGCACAGGGCAAGGGGGCTGAACGGGTGTCAGCGAAGCGCGATTCCGCTGTGGGCGAACAACCCGCCACCCGCCCCCCGAGTGCCGCAAGAACGACAAAAAAGCCACAGCCCGAGTCGCGGGTGGCGCTGGTCCGCCGAGCCCGCAGGATCAATCGCGAGCTCGCCGAGGTGTATCCGTACGCCCATCCCGAGCTCGACTTCGAGAACCCGTTCGAGCTTCTGGTCGCCACGGTCCTCTCCGCCCAGACCACGGACCTGAGGGTCAACCAGACGACCCCCGCGCTCTTCGCGAAGTACCCCACGCCCGAGGACATGGCGGTGGCGGTCCCCGAGGAGCTGGAGGAGATCCTCCGGCCCACGGGCTTCTTCCGGGCCAAGGCCAAGTCCGTCCTGGGCCTCTCCGCGGCCCTGAGGGACAACTTCGGCGGCGAGGTCCCCTCGCGCCTGGAGGATCTGGTCACGCTCCCCGGGGTCGGCCGCAAGACGGCCAATGTCGTCCTCGGCAATGTCTTCGGGGTCCCCGGCATCACGGTGGACACGCACTTCGGCCGGCTGGTCCGCCGCTGGAAGTGGACGGACGAGGAGGACCCGGTCAAGGTCGAGGCGGTGGTCGCCGAGCTGTTCCCGCCCAAGGACTGGACGATGCTCTCGCACCGCGTCGTCTTCCACGGCCGCCGTATCTGCCACTCCCGTAAACCGGCCTGCGGCGCCTGCCCGATCGCCCCGCTCTGCCCGTCGTACGGCGAGGGCGAGACGGACCCGGAAAAGGCGCAGAAGCTCCTCAAGTACGAAAAGGGCGGCCATCCGGGCCAGCGCCTCAAGCCCCCGCCGGACTACCCGGGCAAGCCCGCGTCCCCGCTGGGCGCACAGGGCGCCGGATGACGGGGCCGTCGATCGCGGCCCTTGGTGGAACGAGTGGAACGATCAGACCCATCGCAGGCGTTGTGAGAGACGGGGGTGCCCATGACGCGCGCACATGAGACGTACGACGGCCGACTCGACAGGATCACCGTCACGGCAGAGGGCCTGCCCGGCTGGCTGGACCCGGTCGTCAGGGCCGCCGAGACCGTACGGCCGGAGCAGCTCAGCCGTTTCCTGCCCCCGGAGAGCGGCCTCGGCCGTCAGTCCGCGGTGCTGATCCTCTTCGGGGAGGGCCCCGAGGGTCCCGAACTGCTTCTGATGGAGCGCTCCAGCAGCCTCCGCTCCCATGCGGGCCAGCCCTCCTTCCCGGGCGGCTCCCTGGACCCCGCGGACGGCGACCCCCTGACGACGGGTCCGCTCCGCGCGGCCCTGCGCGAGGCCGAGGAGGAGACCGGGCTCGACCCCGACGGTGTCCAGATCTTCGGCGTCCTGCCCCGCCTGTACATCCCCGTGAGTGCCTTCGTGGTGACCCCCGTGCTCGGCTGGTGGCGCGCGCCGACGCCTGTCCGTGCCGTCGACCAGGCGGAGACCGCCCGGGTCTTCACCGTCCCCGTGGCCGATCTCACGGACCCGGCCAACCGCGCGACCGCGGTCCACCCGAGCGGCCATCACGGCCCCGCGTTCCTCGTGGAGTCCGCACTGGTCTGGGGTTTCACCGCAGGGGTCATCGACCGGATCCTGCATTTCGCGGGCTGGGAGCGCCCATGGGACCGCAGCAAGCAGGTCCCGCTGGACTGGCGCGCGTGACAGGCTGGCCTCCGGCTGCATCGCCTGGGGGGCAGCCCTCGGACTCCCGGCCGGAAGCCCCGTTTCCTGAGAGCGGCGACGAATTGCGAGGATGAGTCGGTGAACGTTCTGGACATCCTCCTGATATTGGCCGCCGTGTGGTTCGCGATCGTGGGCTACCGCCAGGGATTCGTCGTCGGCATCCTGTCGGTGATCGGCTTCCTCGGCGGCGGTCTGATCGCGGTCTATCTGCTGCCCATCATCTGGGACCAGCTCACGGAGAAGTCCGATGTGTCCACCGCGGCCACCGTTGTCGCGGTCGTCGTCGTGATCGTCTGCGCGTCGGTCGGCCAGGCGTTCACCACGCACCTCGGCAACAAGCTCCGGCGCTACATCACCTGGTCGCCCGCCCGGGCCCTGGACGCCACCGGTGGCGCCCTCGTCAACGTCCTCGCGATGCTCCTGGTCGCCTGGCTGATCGGCTCGGCCCTCGCGGGCACCACCCTGCCGACGCTCGGCAAGGAGGTCCGCAGCTCCAAGGTGCTGCTCGGCGTGTCCCGCGCGATGCCCCCGCAGGCCTCCACCTGGTTCTCGGACTTCTCCTCCGTCCTCGCCCAGAACGGCTTCCCGCAGGTCTTCTCGCCCTTCGCGAACGAACCGATCACCGAGGTCAAGGCCCCCGACCCGGCCCTCGCCAACAGCGCCGTCGCCGCCCGCGCGAGGAAGTCCGTCGTCAAGGTCGTCGGTACGGCGCAGAGCTGTGGCAAGGTCCTCGAAGGCTCCGGCTTCGTCTTCGGCGACCGGCGCGTGATGACCAACGCGCATGTCGTCGGCGGCGTCAGCGAGCCCACTGTGCAGATAGGCGGCACGGGGAGGCTGTACGACGCCAAGGTCGTCCTCTACGACTGGGCCCGAGACATCGCCGTCCTGGACGTCCCCGATCTGCGTGCCCCCGTCCTGCAGTTCGCGGACACCGACCACGACGCCCACAGCGGCGACAGCGCGATTGTCGCCGGCTTCCCGGAGAACGGCGCCTACGACGTCCGCTCGGCCCGCGTCCGCGGCCGGATCAACGCCAGCGGCCCGGACATCTACCACCGCGGCACGGTCCGCCGCGACATCTACTCCCTCTTCACCACCGTCCGCCAGGGCAACTCCGGCGGCCCGCTCCTCACCCCCGACGGCAAGGTGTACGGCGTGGTCTTCGCCAAGTCCCTGGACGACGCCCACACCGGGTACGCCCTGACCGCCGACGAGATCCGCGAGGACATCGCCAAGGGCCGCACGGCCGGAAAGCAGGTCGACACGGAGGGATGCGCACTGTGAGGCTGGCGATTCTGGGCGGCGGAGGCTTTCGCGTACCGCTGGTGTACGGGGCCCTGCTGCGCGACCGGGCCCCCGGCCGCGTCACCCACGTAACGCTGCACGACCTGGATCCGGCGCGGCTGACCGCGATCGCGCGGGTGCTGCGGGACCAGGCGGGGGAGACTCCCGACGCCCCCGAGGTCACCGTCACCACCGACCTCGACGAGGCCCTGCGCGGCGCCGACTTCGTCTTCTCCGCGATCCGCGTCGGCGGTCTCGCGGGCCGCGCAGCCGACGAGCGCATCGCCCTGGCCGAGGGGGTCCTGGGCCAGGAGACGGTGGGTGCGGGCGGCATCGCGTACGGGCTGCGTACCGTCCCCGTCGCCGCGGACATCGCGCGCCGGGTGGCCCGCCTCGCCCCCGACGCCTGGGTCATCAACTTCACCAACCCGGCCGGCCTGGTCACCGAGGCCATGGCCGCCCACCTCGGCGAGCGCGTCATCGGCATCTGCGACTCGCCCGTCGGACTGGGCCGCCGCGTCGCCCGCACGCTCGGTGCCGATCCCGATCTGGCCCGCCCGGACTATGTCGGCCTCAACCACCTGGGCTGGCTGCGCGGTCTGTACGTAGGCGAACAGGATGTCCTGCCGCGCCTCTTCGAGGACGAGAAGCTGCTGACCTCCTTCGAGGAGGGCAAGCTCTTCGGCGCGGACTGGCTGCGCTCGATCCGCTCCGTCCCCAACGAGTATCTGCACTACTACTACTTCAACCGCGAGACGGTCGCCGCGTACCAGCAGGCCGAGCAGACCCGCGGCGCCTTCCTCCACACCCAACAGGCGCGTTTCTACGAGGAGATGGCCTCGGGCCCGCAGGACACCGGGGGCACGGGGGACGCCTGGGGCGCCTGGGGCGCGTGGGACCGCACCCGCGCCGAGCGCGAGGCCACGTACATGGCGGAGAACCGCGAGGCGTCAGGCGCGGGCGAACGGGCAGCCGACGACCTGGAGTCGGGCGGGTACGAGAACGTGGCGCTCGCGCTGATGCGGGCCATCGCGCGGAACGAGACGGCCACGCTCATCCTGAACGTGCCCAACCGTTCGACCCTCGCCGTGCTCGACGAGACAGCCGTCATCGAAGTCCCGTGCCGGATCGACGCGAACGGCCCGCGCCCGCTCCCCGTATCGCAGCTGACGGGCCACGAGGCCGGTCTGGTAACGGCAGTCAAGGCCGTTGAACGCTGCGTACTGGAAGCGGCGGAGAGCGGATCGGCGCGGGCGGCGGCGAAGGCTTTCGCCCTCCACCCGCTGGTCGATTCCGTGAACGTGGCAGGGAGGCTGCTCGACGGCTACCGGGGTGTGCACCCGGGCCTCGACTACCTCACCAAGCCGTGAACAGGCGCTGATCCTCAGGTGCGTTGATGGCGCAGTCGCGCCGACATCCAGCGGGCCCTGCGCCGGAGGATCAACGGAATTCCGAGGCGGGGATCGTGGCCCTGATCGTGCGGGCCACCCCCCTCGTGGGTGCTCAGGCCTGTGGCCGAGCGGCGGTTGCGTGCTGCATCACCGTAGTCGTGCGTCCAGCCCATACACCGACGTCTGCCCGTGCCCCAAGGTCGGTAATCACCTCACCGGCAGTCAATTGGCCTATGCGCCGGGCATTTGGCTGTTCGCAGGACAGGTGTTCCCCTGGGCCTGCCGGTCAGGCTCGGTGTCCTTCAGCCAGTTCACCAGCTCAGCGGTGAATGCCGCCGGGTCCTCCTCGTGCGGGCTGTGTTTTCCCGGGGGGCAACCCCCGGACCCCCGGCAGGGACGCTTACCGGTCCGGTTCCGGGTCTCGCAGCCAATTGACCAGTTCCGTTGTGAACGCGGCGGGATCCTCCTCGTGCGGGAAATGGCCCAGCCCGTCGAACAGCCGCCACCGGTACGGTGCTTCGACGTATTCGCCGGACCCTGCCGCGCTCCGCGTCCGCATCACCGGATCCAGCGATCCGTGCAGATGCAGCGTCGGTACCCGTACCGGCCGCTTCATACGCCGGTTGAACTGGATGCCGTCCGGCCGCGCCAGCGAGCGCACCATCCAGCGGTAGGGCTCTATCGAGCAGTGCGCCGTCGAGGGGATGGACATCGCACGCCGGTACATCTCCACGGCGTCCTCATCGGGAGGCGTCGGCCCCGACCACTCCCGCATCAGCCGTCCCACCAACGCCGAGTCGTCCGCGACGAGTTGACGCTCGGGCAGCCACGGACGCTGGAAACCCCAGACGTAACTGCCCGACCGCGACTGCGAGAAGTCCGAGAGCATCGCCGAGCGCCACCGCCGGGGATGCGGCATCGAGGAGACCGCGAGCCTGCGCACCAGCTTGGGCCGCATCACGGCGGCCGTCCACGCGAGATAGCCGCCCAGGTCGTGCCCGACGAGCGCCGCGTCCGGCTCGCCGAGGGAGCGGATCACCCCGGTGATGTCGAGGGCGAGGTTGGCGGGATCGTAACCGCGCGGCGTACGGTCGCTGCCGCCCACCCCGCGCAAGTCCATGGCGACCGCCCGGAATCCGGCGTCGGCGAGCGCCGGCAGCTGGTGCCGCCAGGTCCACCAGAACTGTGGGAAGCCGTGCAGCAGGAGCACCAGCGGGCCGTCACCGGCCTCGGCGATATGGAAGCGCGCACCGTTGGCGGCGACATCACGGTGGGTCCAGGGTCCGTCGGGGCGTACGACGGATCCCGATGCTGCGGAGGCGGTCATGCAGACGAGCGTGCCACAGCCGACGACCCGCCGTTTACCGCTGCCTCGATGGCCGCCTGGTCCAGCGCCTTGTCCAGTGCGGGCACGGCGGGACGCGGGTGCGGCTTGACGCCGCCCAGTACGGCCGTCGTCTCCTTCACCGAGGCGGCGACCTTCTGCGGGCCCTTGCCCTTCTTGGCCTTCTTCACGAAGACCAGACCGATCAGTGCGAGCAGCACGGCCACCAGTACGTTCGCGGCGAAGGACAGCACGAAGCAGATCGCCATGTTCCAGTGCGACCAGGTACGGATGCCGTACGCGAGGGCGAAGCTCAGCATCGGCAGCGAGAAGATCAGCACCGCTCCGGCCGCCGCGAACGCCCCGCCGCCGACCGCCCCGCGCTTGACGTCCTGCCGCAGCTGGGCCTTGGCCAGGGCGATCTCGTCGTGTACGAGCGCGGACATCTCGGCCGTCGCCGATGCGACCAGCTGCCCGAGGCTGCGGTCGGTGGTGCCGGCGGTGCTGCCAGGCTCGCTCATAGCTGACTCTCCCTCATCTACGTCTCCAGGTCCGATGTCAGATCATGCCGGACGCTCGCCCTTGTCGCCCGCCGCCCCCGCCACTTCGGCGAGACGCCGGTGTTCGGCCGCCTTCCCCTCATAGATCGCGGCCATGCGCAGGTGGTACTCGGGCTTGTCCTGCTCGTAGATGTCGGGGATGCCGTCGTGGTCGTCGTCCCGCTCCTCGTCCTCGCAGAGCGCGCGGTACTTGCGGTTGCGCGCCTTGAGGAGGGCCGCGGCGACGACGGCCGCGATCAGCGACCCCACCAGGACCGATGCCTTCACCTCGTCGGTCATCGTCTCGTCGCCCGCGAACGCGAGTTCGCCGATGAGGAGCGAGACCGTGAAGCCGATCCCGGCGAGCGAGGCGACGGCGAAGACGTCGGGCCAGGCCAGGTCCTCGTTGAGTTCGGCCCGGGTGAAGCGGGCGGTGAGCCAGGTGCCGCCGAAGATGCCGACGGCCTTGCCGACGACCAGACCGAGGACCACACCGAGGGTCTCGGGCTTGCTGAACACATCCCCGAGCACCCCGCCGCCGATGACCACCCCGGCGGAGAACAGCGCGAAGAGGGGCACCGCGAGTCCGGCGGAGAGCGGCCGCACCAGGTGTTCGATGTGCTCGCCGGGGGAGTGGTGCTCCCCCTCGCGCTTGCTGCAGCGGAGCATCAGGCCCATGGCGACGCCGGCGATGGTGGAGTGGACGCCGCTGTTGTACATCAGCCCCCAGATCACCAGGGCCAGGGGGACGTACACGTACCAGCCGCGCACGCCCTTGCGCAGCAGCAGCCAGAAGACGGCGAGGCCGACGACGGCGCCGCCGAGCGCCGCGAAGTTGATGTCGCTGGTGAAGAAGACCGCGATGATCAGGATCGCGAAGAGGTCGTCGACGACGGCGAGGGTGAGCAGGAAGGCGCGGAGCGCGGACGGCAGGGAGGTCCCGATGACCGCGAGTACGGCGAGCGCGAAGGCGATGTCGGTGGCCGTGGGCACGGCCCAGCCGTCCATGGCGCCGCCGCCGACCATGTTGACGACGACGTATACGAGTGCGGGCGCAGCCATACCGCAGATCGCGGCGATGACGGGCAGCACGGCGGCCTTGGGATCGCGCAGCTCACCGGCGACCAGCTCGCGCTTGAGCTCGATGCCGGCCACGAAGAAGAAGACAGCGAGGAGACCGTCGGCCGCCCAGTGCTGGATGGAGAGATCGAGTCCGAGGGAGGCGGGGCCGAGGTGGAAGCCCCGTACGTCCTCGTAACTGCCGCCCCAGACGTTCGCCCAGATGACGGCGGCGACGGCGGCGACCAGCAGGAGAACACCACCGACGGTCTCGGCGCGGAGCGCGTCCGCGACGTACGTCCGTTCGGGGAGGGACAGCCGTCCGAGGACCTTGCGGCCGTTGTTGTCGCTGGGCGTGGGCACGGTCATCGGGGTCGTCCTCCGGTCGTTCGGACAGCACAGAACACATGCCGACCAGACTTCCCGGCGCACCTTTGTCGCGATGTTGACGCGGTGACGACCCTACCGGGTGCGCGAAGGGGTGGTCCGGTGATCATCACCATACGTAAAGTTCACCACCCCGGCCTGCGGACCAACGCAAGCCCGCACGGCAAATCAAGCCCGAGGGGCGCAATCAAGCCCGAGGGGCAATATCAAGCCCGTCCGGCGATTGAGGACAAAAGG
>NZ_JAFLRJ010000010.1 GCF_017315755.1 Streptomyces beijiangensis | reverse complement strand
CCCTCACCTCACCGTCCGTCACGGCGGAACGGTCACCGACCGGCTCGTCGAGGCGAACCGCCGGTACGCGGCCGACTTCCAGGATCCCGGCATGGGCGCCGCGCCGGTCCTGCACGTCGCCGTGGTCGCCTGCATGGACGCCCGTCTCGACCTGCACGCCGCGCTCGGCCTCGAGCTCGGCGACTGCCACACCATCCGCAACGCGGGCGGCGTGGTCACCGACGACGCGATACGTTCCCTCACCATCAGCCAGCGCGCCCTGGGAACACGGAGCGTGATACTGATCCACCACACCAGCTGCGGCCTCGAGAGCCTCACCGAGGACTTCCGGCAGGAGCTGGAGCAGGAAGTGGGCCAGCGGCCCGCCTGGGCGGTGGAGTCCTTCAAGGATGTGGACCAGGACGTACGCCAGTCGATGCAGCGCGTACGGACCTCTCCGTTCCTGCCGCACACGGACGACGTGCGCGGTTTTGTCTTCGATGTGACGACGGGTCTGCTGCGCGAGATTGATCCGGCTACCTAGAACGACGTAAGAAAAGACGGCAAACCCCGGCATATCCCTCGCACTTGTCCACAGGCGAGTGACACGAAGCGGTAACGGCAACAAGAATGCGACTGTGACACCTCGCCCGGTCGAACCATCCGGGCGTGGTGTTCGTATTTCGGGGTGGGCCGGGCCGTCTGAATCGCATCGGCCCGTGGATGGGAACGGGGCCGAGGAGGGCCGGGTGACGACCTATGACGATCGAGCGAGCCTCACAGATCTGACCACGACGGCGGAGCGTATCCGCAGGTCGGTGGAGGGTGTGATCGAGGGCAAGCCGGAGGTCGTACGGCTTTCGCTGACCGTGCTCCTCGCCGAGGGACACCTCTTGATCGAGGATGTCCCCGGCGTGGGCAAGACCATGCTCGCCAAGGCGCTGGCACGGTCCATCGACTGCTCGGTACGGCGGATCCAGTTCACGCCCGACCTGCTGCCGTCCGACATCACCGGTGTGTCGATATTCGACCAGCAGCGGCGGGAGTTCGAGTTCAAGCCCGGGGCGATCTTCGCGCAGATCGTGATCGGTGACGAGATCAACCGGGCATCGCCGAAGACCCAGTCGGCACTCCTGGAGTCGATGGAGGAGCGCCAGGTCACCATCGACGGGCAGACGTACGAACTGCCCAGCCCCTTCATGGTGGTGGCCACGCAGAACCCGGTGGAGATGGAAGGCACCTATCCGCTCCCCGAGGCTCAGCGCGACCGCTTCATGGCGCGGGTCTCGATCGGCTACCCGAGCGCCGAGGCCGAACTGCAGATGCTCGATGTGCACGGCGGCGCCTCGCCGCTGGATGATCTGCAGCCGGTGGCGCACGCGCACGACATGGTGAAGCTGATCGACGCGGTGCGGACGGTGCACGTCGCCGATTCGGTGCGGCGGTACGCGGTGGAGCTGGTCTCGGCCACCCGTAACCACCCGGATCTCAGACTCGGCGCCTCACCCCGCGCGACACTCCACCTGCTGCGCGCGGCCAAGGCCTCCGCGGCGCTGAGCGGCCGCGACTACGCACTGCCCGACGACATCCAGGCGCTGGCGGTGGCGGTGCTCGCGCACCGGCTGCTGCCCACGGCGCAGGCGCAGTTGAACCGCCGTACCGCCGAACAGGTGGTGACGGAGATCCTTCAGCGCACACCCGTGCCGAGCGGATCCGTGGCAAGCACAGGCGTACCGAACACAGCCGTACCGAACACGGCCGTGCCGGACAGCGGCCTCGGCACAGGCCGCCAGGCGCCGCCGCCCGGCGTCCCCGTCTACAACCACCAGCAGCCCGGCACGCGGCGGCTGTGATGTCGGCCGGCTTGCCCCCTGGCGGGGCCTCGCCCGGCGTCGACGAGGACCAGGGCGGCCTGCGGGCCGCTCTGTCCGGGCTGACCACGCGCGGCCGGTCGTTCCTCGCGGCCGGCATCGCCGCCGGCATCTGTGCGTACGCCCTCGGCCAGGACGACCTGCTGCGCGTCGGCATGCTCCTCGCCGTGCTGCCACTGGTGTGTGTGGGCGTGCTGCACCGCACCCGCTACCGGGTCGCGGGCAGCCGCCGGCTCTCCCCCGCCCGGGTGCCCGCGGGCTCCGAGGCGCGGGTCCATCTGCGGATGGACAACGTCTCGCGGCTGCCCACCGGGCTGCTGATGCTCCAGGACCGGGTGCCGTACGTGCTCGGGCCGCGGCCCCGGTTCGTACTGGACCGGGTCGAGGCGGGCGGGCGGCGCGAGGTGTCGTACCGGGTCCGCTCCGATCTGCGCGGGCGCTATCCGCTGGGGCCGCTGCAGCTGCGGCTGAGCGACCCGTTCGGGATGTGCGAGCTGACCCGCTCCTTCAGCGCGTACGACACCCTGACCGTCATTCCGCGCACCGAGGCGCTCCCGCCGGTACGGCTGGCCGGCGAGGCCGCCGGGTACGGAGACGGGCGCCAGCGCTCGCTCGCGCTGGCCGGCGAGGACGACGTGATTCCGCGCGAGTACCGGCACGGCGACGATCTGCGCCGCGTCCACTGGCGCTCCACCGCGCGCTATGGCGAGCTGATGGTGCGCCGCGAGGAGCAGCCGCAGCGGGCCAGGTGCACGGTGCTCCTCGACACCCGGCGGATCGCCTTCCAGGGGGCCGGTCCCGACTCCGCCTTCGAGTGGGCGGTCTCGGGAGCGGCCTCCGCGCTGGTGCACATGCTGGAACGGGGCTTCTCGGTACGGCTGTTGACCGACACGGGGAGCTCGGTGCCCGGTGACGGGAGCAGCGGATTCGCCGGGGCGACCCAGGATTCGGCGGACTCCGCGGGGCTGATGATGGACACCCTGGCAGTCGTCGGGCACTCCGACGGGGCTGGTCTCTCGGCCTCGTTCGACGTCCTGCGCGGCGGCAACGAAGGTCTGCTGATCGCCTTCTTCGGCGATCTGGACGAGGAACAGGCCGCCGTCGCGGCACGGATGCGGCAGCGCTCGAACGCGGCCGTCGCCTTTGTCACGGACAGCGCGGCCTGGGTGCCGGACGAGCCCGGAGCGGCGCCGGCCCCGGCCCAGGCGCAGGAACGTCTGCGGATGCTGCGCGAAGCGGGGTGGACGGTGCTCGATGCCCGCCCCGGGGTGCCGCTCGCGGATCTCTGGCAGCAGGCGGGCCGGGAGCACACGACCAACACACCGGGGAAGACAGGGGGATGGTCATGAGCGGTCGCGGAAGACTGGCGCTGTGCGCCTTTGCGGCCACGATGATGGCGGCGTGCGCGATGCTGCCGCTGGTCGATCCGGCCTCCTGGATCCTGCAGGCGGGTTTCCTGGTGGCGATCGTGAGCGGTGTGGGCGCGCTCGCCCGGCGGGTGCCGCTGCCGAGGCCGCTCACCGTCGGGGTCCAGGCCCTGGTGACGCTGCTGCTGCTCACCCTGGTCTTCGCACGCGGGCAGGCGCTCGGCGGCATCCTGCCGACCCCTGAGGTCATCAGGCACCTGGGACAGCTGCTGCAGCAGGGCGGCCAGGACGTCAGCCAGTACTCCATCCCGGCACCGACCACCGAGGGCATCCGGCTGATGATGGTCGGCGGGGTGCTGCTGGTCGGGCTCGCGGTCGACGCGCTCGCGGTGACCTTCCGCAGCGCGGCACCCGCCGGGCTGCCGCTGCTCGCGCTCTACTCGGTCGCGGCGGGGCTCTCCCACGGCAGCGGGGCCTGGCTGTGGTTCATCCTCGCGGCCTCCGGTTATCTGCTGCTGCTGCTGGCGGAGGGCCGGGACCGGCTCTCGCAGTGGGGACGGGTCTTCGGCGGCGCTCCCCGGGCGCCGGGGCGGTCCGCCGGCTTCGAGGCACCCGGCGGCAGCGCCACCGCCCCGGTCCGTACCGGACGGCGCATCGGGGCGGTCGCCCTGGGGATCGCCCTGGTGATCCCGGCCATGCTGCCCGCGCTGGACAGCGGACTCATCGGCGACACGGGCACGGGTGACGGCACCGGGTCCGGCGGCGGGACGATCTCCGCGGTCAACCCTCTGGTGTCGCTGCAGAACAGCCTCAACCAGCCCGAGGACCGCGAGGTGCTGCGGTACCGCACCAATGCGACGGACGTGCAGAGCCTCTATCTGCGCATAGTGGCGCTCGACCAGTTCGACGGCACGGCGTGGAAGTCCTCGGAGCGCAAGGTCACCGACGTGCCGAAGAAGCTGCCGGCACCACCCGGTCTGAGCGGTGACATCAGCACGGCCGAGATCAAGACCAATGTGTCGGCGGCGGGCTGGTACGCGCAGAACTGGCTGCCTCTCCCCTACCCGGCCATGCAGGTGGGCATCAACGGGAAGTGGCGGTTCGAGCCGGTGGGGCGCACCCTCGTGGGCGACCGCGGGCAGACGACACGCGGTGTGCAGTACTCGGTGACCAGCCTTGTCGTGGAGCCGACCGCTCAGCAGCTGGCGCAGGCCCCGTCCGCACCTGCCTCGCTGGTGAAGGAGTACACGAAGGTCCCCGAGTCGCTGCCGTCCGTGGTGAAGTCCACCGCGCTCGAGGTGACCAAGGGCTCGGCGAACGACTACGAGCGTGCGGTGAAGCTGCAGGACTGGTTCTCCTCCGAGGGCGGGTTCACCTACGACACCCAGGTGCAGTCCGGTACCGGATCGGCCGCGATCAGCCGCTTCCTCAAGGAGAAGAAGGGCTTCTGCGTCCACTTCTCCTTCTCCATGGCCGCGATGGCCAGGACGCTGGGGATCCCCGCGCGGGTGGCGGTGGGCTTCACTCCGGGCTCCGCACAGCAGGACAGCACGATGTCGGTCGGTCTGCGCGATGCGCACGCCTGGCCGGAGCTCTACTTCGAGGGCGTGGGGTGGACGCGGTTCGAGCCGACGCCCTCGCGCGGTTCCGTACCGTCGTACACCCAGGCGGGAAGCACCGGCGGCGGGTCCGACACCCCGGAGAAGCCGCAGGCCAGCTCTTCGGCCGCACCGTCGGCGGCGCCGTCGGTCAACGACAGCTGCCCGCCGCAGCTGCGCAGGATGAACGAGTGCGGCGCGGCTGCCGCGGCCACGAACGTCGGCCCCACGGACACCGGGACGCCGCTCTCCACCGTGGTGGGTGTGGCCGTCGTCCTGGGCCTGGTGGTGCTGCTCCCGCTGCTGCCGCTGCTCTGGCGGATCAGGGTGCGCGGGCGACGGCTGGGCTCCGGCGGGCGTACGCCCGCGGACGCCGCGGACCGGACGCTGGGCGCCTGGCGCGAGATCACCGATCTGGCCTGGGACTACGGCATGGAACCCGACGATTCCCAGACACCGCGCAAGACGGCGGCTCGGATCGTCAGGCTCGGCAAGCTCGACGGCCGGGCGGCGGCCGCCGTCCACCGGGCGGCAGGTGCGGTGGAGCAGGTGCTGTACGCGCCGCGGCCCGAGCCGGTGAGCGGACTCGTCGAGGATGTGGCACAGGTACGGGCAGGACTGCGGGCCGGGGCCGGGCGGGCGCAACGGCTGCGTGCCGTACTCGCACCGCGCTCGGCTGTACGGGTGGTGTGGGCGCTCTCCGAGCACTGGGCGGCGACGACCGGGCGCTGGAGCAGCAGGCGCCGGGCGTGGGCCGAACGGTGGGCCGGACTGTGGCGCAGGCCGTCCAGGGACCAGGGCTAGCCGGGCCGGACATGGGTGAGGGGCGACCGCGCCGGCGGTCGCCCCTCACCCATGTCCGGTGGGAATTCCTGAAGTTTTACTGGCCCTGTTCGTCTCGGCGGCGCTGCCACCGCTGCTCGATACGGTTCATCACCGAGCGGCGCTGCCTGGTCTGCCTGGCTGCTGCCGGACCTTCGTCGGCCGGCGGCTGTTCACCCGGTTTGGGCGCCTTGCGCCATCCGGTGACCGCGAGCACTGCGCAGCCCAGCATGACGAGGAACCCCACCACGCTGATCCAGATCTGCTGGGCGACCATTCCGGCCATGAGGAGCGCGATTCCCACCAGGAAGCCTGCGACCGCCTGGTAGACCCGTCGTCGGGTATATGTACGCAGCCCGGATCCCTGGAGCGCTGTCGCGAACTTGGGATCTTCGGCGTACAGCGCTCGCTCCATCTGCTCGAGCATGCGCTGCTCGTGCTCCGAGAGCGGCACGGAGTCCTCCTACTCGTCGGTCGCGGGGGGCGACCGTAGTGCGGCCCTTTCAGAATAGGCAGGGAATCGCCCCCGTGAAACCCGCCCTCTACGCCAATTCGCCAATCCGGAGATGGTGTACCCCGATCATACGGCGCGAAGCGTCCGATCGGGGGGCCTGCGGCCTACTCCGTCTGCGACTGCGTCGCTGATCAGCCCTGCTTCTCGCCGAGGACGTGCAGTTGGGTGGCGACGGAGTGGAAGGCGGGGAGCTCGGCCGCCGCGGCCTCCAGCTTGAGGAGCGCCTCCATGGCGCCCGGCTCGGTGTCCACGAGAACACCGGGAACCAGGTCGGCGAAGACCCGTACGCCCTGTACCGAACCGACCTTCAGTCCGGCCGCGCCGAGCAGCTCGCCGAGCTGCTCGGCGGTGAAGCGCCTGGGCACGGGGTCGCCATCGCCCCAGCGGCCCGCCGGGTCGGTGAGCGCCTGCCTGGCCTCGTTGAAGTGCCCGGCCAGGGCCCTGGCCAGGACGGCGCCGCCCAGACCGGCCGCGAGCAGGGAGAGCGCGCCGGCGGGGCGCAGCGCGTCGACGGCGTTGCGCACGCCCTCGGCCGGGTCCTCTACGTATTCGAGGACGCCGTGGCAGAGCACCGCGTCGTACCCGCCGTGCTCCACACCTTCGACCTCGAACAGACCGAGGATGTCGCCCTGGACCCCGCGCACGCGGTCGGCGACGCCTGCCTCGGCGGCCCTGCGCTCCAGCGCGAAGAGGGCGTTGGGGCTGGGGTCGACCACGGTGACGCGGTGGCCGAGCCGGGCGACGGGCACCGCGAAGTTGCCCGTACCGCCTCCGGTGTCCAGGACGTCCAGGGTGTCCCGCCCGCTCGCCTTGACCCGGCGGTCGAGTGCGTCCTTGAGGACGTCCCACACCACGGCGGTACGAAGGGAGGCGCGGGGGCGCAGCGGGTCCGACACGGCGGTTGACTCCTCGGCGGGGCAGATACGGAGCGGGCTGCTCCCACCCTATGGCCTTCGCCGCCGCCCCTGGTCATCCCGCTTGCGGGTGCTCCTCCCTGGGCTTGGGCAGTACCGGCTGAAGGACCAGCAGCCGCTCGACCAGGCGCAGGAACATGGCCGCGTCGCGCAGCAGGTCGTCGGCGTCCCTGACCGTGGCCGCGCCCGGTATGCCTGCCTCGGCCCTGGCCCTGCGGCCGGCGCCGGAGGCGAACAGGGCGCTCCACTCGGCCAGTTCGGGGGCGATCTCAGGGAGGACCTCCCAGGCGCTGCGGATGCTCCGGCGCCGGCGGGGAGTCGCCTCGGGGCGGCCTCGCGCGGCGAGCACGGCGGCTGCCGTGCGCAGGGCCGCGAGATGCGCGGTCGCATAGCGGTCGTTCGGCATCTCGAGGACGGCGGCCTCGTCGAGTCCCGTACGGGCCTGGGTGAGCAGATCGAGGGCGGCCGGCGGTGCTGTCGCCCGGCGCAGGACGGGGTGGATGTCGCCAGCCGAGCGTGACGCGGCTGTTGCGGCTTTGGTGCTGGCCATGACGAACCTCCTGTCGTCGTGTGACGGCTCAGTGGCCGTATGTGTCCACTGTGGGGGTCACCACTGACAATCGGTTCTGACCTGCGGTTTTGCATCGGGGGCCGGAAACGCAGGACGCCGGTCCGGCGAAGCTCGATCTGCATCGAACCCCACCGGACCGGCGATTCCCCCGTACGTCCCCCGTACGCGTCAGGAGAGCTGCCACCGTTCCGCCGCCCCGTGTCGGCGGTGCGGGAGCCGCGCCCCTTCCGTGGTCACCACTCTGCCTTCTTCGCAGGTCGGGCCCATCCGCGTACCTACTCATCTCCCCCACTAGGTACGGATACTCAGGGCCGTGTACTCAACACCAGTCCGGCTGAGTGCGCTGTCAGTGGTGGCCGCTAAAGTCCCTGGCATGGCAAGGATTGCGGTGATCGGCGCGGGTATGGGCGCGATGGCGGCGGCCGCCCGGCTGGCCGTGGCGGGGCACCGGGTGACGGTGTACGAACGCGGGGAAACGTACGGCGGGGCGGTGGGCCGCTTCGAGCGGGGCGGGTTCGTCTTCGACACCGGTCCCGGGCTGCTCCAGCTGCCCGCCGTCTGGCGGGACGTGTTCGTCAAGACGGGCCGTGAGCCCCTGGAAGAGTGCGTGGAACTGGTCCAGGTGGACCCCGCGGCCCGGCATCTCTTCGCCGACGGCAGCGCGGTGACGCTGCCCAACGCCTCGCGGGCCGGGGTGGTCGATGCCCTCGACGCCGCTCTGGGCGGGGGCGCGGGTGAGCGCTGGGGAGCGTTTATGGACCGGGCGCGGATCGCCTGGGACCGGACCCGGCGGCCGCTGCTCGAAGAGCCGCTGCCCGAGGATGTCTCACCGCTGGCGCGTGATCCGTATCCGGCGCTCAGGTCCGGCCTGCTGCGCCGCACCGCGGAGACCGTCGACGAGGTGGGCCGGCGTGAGCTGCGCGATCCCCGGCTGGCCGCACTCCTCGGGAGCTATGCGCTGACGCACGGCTTCGATCCGCGTACCGCGCCCGCCTCAGCCGCCGTACTGCCGTACATGGAGCAGACCTTCGGCAGCTGGTACGTACGCGGCGGGATGCGCGAGCTGGCGCGGGCGGTGTACGAACGGTGTCTGGCGCGGAAGGTGGAGTTCGCCTTCGGCGCCGAGGTCGTCGCCGTATCGGAGAAGGAAGGCCGGGCCTGCGGTCTGGAGCTGGCCGACGGGCGGAGCGTGGAGTGCGATCAGGTGGTCGCGGGTGTGCCGCTGCCCTCGATCGGGTGGCCCCGTGCGGAGCAGGGCGCGGGCGCGCTGGTGGTGTTCCTGGCGCTGCGCGGCGGACGTCCGGCAGACACGGTCCACCGGACGGTGGTCCACGGGGACGGAGACGCACTGCCGATGGTGACGGTGGAGCGGCCCGACGACCCCGGGACTGTTCCTGACGCCGGTCATGAGGCCGTGAGGCTGGTCGCCCCCGGGGCCGGGGAAGCACTCGTGGACCAGGCCGTGGCCGCCGCCGAGGCCGCCGTGCCCGGGCTGCGCTCACGCGTCCTGTGGCAGGAGGCGACCGTCACCGGGGCGGCGCGCGGTCCGGCGC
>NZ_JAFLRJ010000001.1 GCF_017315755.1 Streptomyces beijiangensis | reverse complement strand
CCCCCGCCCCACAGGCTCGCGAAGTCCGTCCCCGTCTGGAACTCGATCCGCGCCGCGCACACCGGCCGGTCCCCCGCCATGGCCAGGACGGCGACGAGCCCCTCCGGGTCGGCCTCAAGGCGGGTCAGCACCTGGTGCTGGATCCGCGAACTGTCCGAGCCGAAGGCCTCGTCGTGGGCCTCCCCCATCAGCCGTACACCTGCCGCATCGGTGACGGGCACCAGCCGCACCCCCTCGGGCAGCCGCACCTCCGTCGGCAGCTCCGCGACCTCCGCGACCATCAGCGCCTCGGCCGGCTCCGCCTCGAATCCGGCCGCCGCCAGCCGCGCCCCCAGGTCGTGGGGCGTGTCGTGCGAGTAGAGCTTCCACTCGAATTCCAGCCCCAGCGCCCCGAAGTGCTTCACCTGCGCCGCGATCACCGCATCCGCGTCCGCACCGTCCTCGCCCAGGCCCGACCAGAGGACTCCGTTCCAGTCGCCGCCCCCGCCCGTCTGCCGTACGACATCACCCGCACGCTCCACCCGCACACCCGGACCGTCCCCCGGGGTCTCCCGCCGCATCTGCCGGTCGAATACCGCACGCACCGCATCACTGTTCATGCGGTCACTCCAACACCGCATCCCACCTGCGGCAACCAGATATCGGCGGGCCCCGTAGCATTCCGGACGAACCCACTCGCACCATGGAGGTACCCCCGGTGAACCGCTCCCCGATCATCCTGGACAGCGACCCTGGTCTCGACGACGCCGTGGCCCTGCAGTACCTCCTGGGCACCGGCCTGTGGGACCTCAAGGCCTTCACCGCGGTCGCCGGAAACGTCCCGCTCGACCACACGTACCGCAATGCCCGCGCACTGACCCGCGCCCTGCGCATCGACGGCGACGTCCCCGTGTACCGCGGCGTCGGGCGCACCCTCAGCCGTATCAGCCCCGACTCCGGCGGCTTCCACGGCGAGAACGGTCTCGGCGACGAGATCATCCCCGACTCCACCGCGCCCCACCAGACCGAGTCCGCGGTCCAGGCGATCCTCCGCCTCTCCAAGGAGTACGAGGGCGAGCTCACCCTCGTCGCCACCGGCCCCCTGACCAACGTCGCCGCGGCCCTCATCGAGGACCCCGACCTGGCCAGGCGGCTGAAGAAGCTGGTCTTCATGGGCGGTGCCGTACACACCGGAAACATCACCCCCGTCGCCGAGTTCAACGTCTGGGCCGACCCCGAGGCCACCGACATCGTGGTCACGTCGGGAGCCCCGTACACGATGGTCGGCCTGGACGCGACGCACGCCTGGCGCTTCACCCAGGGCGACCTGGACACGCTCGTGGCCGCGGGTCCGGGCCAGGAGCTCACCGCCAACCTGATGCGCCACTACCTCAAGTCCTACGACGTGAACGCGGGCCAGCCGGACTGCCCGCTGCACGACCCCCTGGCGGTGGGCGTGGCGGCCGACGAATCGTTCGTCACGGCGGCCGACGGCACGATCGTGGTGGAGTGCGCCAGCGAACTCACCCGAGGCCAGACCGTCTTCCTCCCGGCCGACGAGGCCCGCACCTACGCGTACAGCGATGCCATCAAGGCGCGCACTCTGCAGACGGGCCGGGTGGCTCTCGGCAAGGGCCCGCGGAACTTCAGCGCCCACTTCACCGAGAACCTGCTGCGCTGGCCCAGCGCCTGAGGCGGCTATCTTGTGCCGTCCGGTACGGAATCACCGGTCGGCACATCAAGGGGGAACAGCATGACGCAGGACGCGGGTTGGGGCGGGGCATACGGAGGACCACCCGGGTACGGCGGGCCACCCGGCTACGGAGGACCGCCCGGCCCTGGCCCCGGATGGGGTGGCGGCTGGGGGCCGCCGGAGGCGCCCAAGCCAGGCGTGATCCCGCTGCGGCCGCTGCAGGTCGGCGACATGCTCAGTGGCGCGATGTCCGCGATCGGCCGCTACTGGAAGCCCCTGCTCGGCATTGCCGCGACCCTCTACGGAGGGGCGGCGACAGCCGTCGTCGCGATCATCGGCATCCTGTACGCCACGTTCTCGGACACCTTCCACACCGTGTTCGACGATGACCGCCAGCCCCACCTCACCTGGCCCGACGTCCGTTCGCTGGTGTTCGGCTTCATCGCCCTCTGGGTGGTCGCCCTGCTCCTGATCATGTTCTGTACGGCCATGATGTACGCGACCTGCGCAACCGTGCTCCAGGACGGCGTACTCGGCAAGCCCGCGACCTACGCATCGGTCTGGCGCCGCGCCTTCTCGCGCATGCCCGCCGTGCTCGGCGCCGTACTGCTGTCCGGACTGGCCACCGTGGTGCCGCTGTTCCTGATCGTGGGCGGGTTCATCGCCCTGATCGTGATCGCGGTCAGCAACGACAGCCCGGCGGCTCTGATCGCCCTGATCCCGCTGCTGATCCTGACGGTCGTCCCGCTCGCGGTCTGGCTCTACGTGAAGTTCAGCCTGGCCCCCTCCGCCGTGGTCTTCGAGGGCCGGCGCCCCGTCGACGCGCTGCGCCGCTCCTCGCAGCTGGTGAAGGGCTCCTGGTGGAGGATCTTCGGGATCTCGGCCCTCTCCTCCGTGATGGCCGCCATCACGGGCTACTTCGTCCAGATGCCCTTCACCCTCCTGGGCAGCTTCCCCACGGCAACGCTCGGTGAAGACGCGGGCACCGCCCAGATCGTCACCGTCATCTCCTTCTATTTCGCGCTCGGCATGCTCGGCCAGCTGATCAGCCAGGTGATCACCGTCACCTTCCCCCAGCTGATGACGGGTCTGCTCTACGTCGACCAGCGCTTCCGCAAGGAGGACCTGGCCCCCGTGCTCGTCCAGGCGGCAGCGGGGAACGCTACGGAGTCACCGTGAACCACGTGGCGCGGGACTTCTTCCACTCGTCGTGGGAGAGGTCCTTCGCCTCTGTGCCGTCACCGTAGAGGTCGGCCGAACCGTCGTCGGTGATCAGCTGCGCCTGCGCACCGGAGACGCTCAGGTCCGGTACGTCCACCACGGCCTCCCAGCCGCCCGGGTCACTGGTCGGCAGGTCGATCCGCTTGACCGGGGCGTGCGCCGCGACCCCGTCCCAGGAGTAGAGGGCATACGGGTCGCTGTTGTCGTCGGCGGCCCATGAACCGGCCACGATCAGGTACTGGTTCGCGGCGTTCTTCCGGATGTCCCGGATCGCGAGCCCGCCCAGGTCCAGCTCGATCGGCGTACCGAAGACGGCCTTCGCCCCGCTGCCGAGAACCTTGTCGATGTTGGTGACGGGCACGATCAACCCCTTGCCGCCTCCCTTCGGCGGTACGAGCGGCGCGCGGAATCCGATGTACGCGGTCGTGGTGGATCCCGGCGCGAACTCAAGACCCTCGACGTTGAACCCGTCGATCTGCTTGGGCACCTGGCCGTCGGCCACGCCCGCCGCGAAGCCGTAGCCGTTGCCGTTCATCTTGTCCCAGGCGACCAGGTCGTCACGGAGCTTGTGGTACGAACCGGCCACCGTCAGCGCGGTGTTGGCCCCGGAGCCGCTCACCGTGGTGGTGATAACGGTGTTGCGGTCGGCCTTGTACTCGCCGTCCTTGTTGTTGCCGAGCGATCCGGTCCAGTAGATGGTGTTGCCGACCCGGGCGGCGCCCTCGATGTCGATCTCCTTGTCCGCCCCGAGAGCGTCGCTGACGTCCCAGGTCTTCACCGGCGCCCCGGACGCCGAACGGCTGTACAGCCGCAGCACGTTGGACTCGTCGTCGGCGACGACCACGTACCCGTCACCCACGTCGACGGCGGCCGACGCGTCGGAGGAACCGGTGAGGTACCGGGTCTGCGGCCCGTACTGGACGGCGGCGGACGCGGCGTAGTGCAGCGTCTTGGTGGCGGTCTTCCCGCCGAGCCCGGTCACCTTGAGGGTCAGATCGGTGTACCCCCGCGCATGGGCGCCCACGGTCACCGTCCGGGTCGCCCCGGTCCCGGTGACCGTCACGTCGCCCGTACCGGCGACGGAGGACTTGGAGCTGGCGGATGCGGCCACGGTCAGCGCCGAGACGTCGGCGCCGCTCTGGGCGAGGGTCACGGTGACGGCGGGGTCGGCGGTCGCACCGACGGCGCCGGAGAGGTACGCGGCCGAGAGCGCGATGGTCGGCGTGCCGTAACTCACCGCCTGTGCAGGTGTGTTGAGGCCCATGACGGCCAGCGTAAGCAGACCGCTCGCGGCGGCGATCGCCGTGCGGCGGGAAAGCACTGTGCCTTCCCGGGGGACAACCCCCGGACCCCCGGCCGGAAGAGCACGTCGGCGCGACATCCCCGGGCGCCCTCGCAAAGCTTGCTTTAGCGCAACGTACGACTGCACTGGGTGTCCCTCTCGTCGTGATGATCCCCGTGTGATCTCGACGAGAAGGTTCCGGTTCCTGCGCCAACTGTCGGCGCACGGCGTACGTACGGAAGGCGAACAACGCCGGACGGCCCCGGTGCACTCGGTGCACCGGGGCCGTTCAGGGGTGTTGCGGATCAGGCTCGGATCAGACGTTGAAGCCGAGCGCGCGCAGCTGCTCGCGGCCGTCGTCCGTGATCTTGTCCGGGCCCCACGGCGGCATCCAGACCCAGTTGATCTTCAGTTCGTTGACGATGCCCTCGGTCGCCGACTTCGCCTGGTCCTCGATGACATCGGTCAGCGGGCAGGCCGCGGACGTCAGGGTCATGTCGAGGGTGGCGATGTTCGCGTCGTCGACGTGGATGCCGTAGATCAGGCCCAGGTTGACGACGTCGATGCCCAGCTCGGGGTCGACGACGTCGTACAGCGCCTCGCGGACCTCTTCCTCAGAGGCCGGCTTGGTCGTCAAGGTCTCACTGTCGCTCATGCTGTCTTCCTTTCGGACTCGCCCAGCGCCTGAGCGGTCGCGTCCTTCCACGCCATCCAGCTGAGCAGCGCGCACTTCACACGGGCGGGGTACTTGGAGACTCCGGCGAACGCGACCGCGTCCTCCAGGATCTCCTCCATCGCGTCATCCGGCTCCAGCTTGCCCTTGGACTGCATCAGCTCCAGGAACGCGGCCTGGATCTTCTGCGCGTCCTCGAGCTCCTTGCCGACCAGCAGCTCGTTGAGCACGGAGGCGCTGGCCTGGCTGATCGAGCAGCCCTGGCCCTCGTACGAGATGTCCGCGATGCGGTCGCCGTCGTACTTCACGCGCAGCGTGATCTCGTCGCCGCACGTCGGGTTGACGTGGTGCACCTCGGCGTCGCCGTCCCGGAGACCGCGCCCGTGCGGGTGCTTGTAGTGGTCCAGGATGACTTCCTGGTACATCGAATCCAGCTTCACGATCCCCAGTCCCTATCCGAAGAAGTTCCGTACGTGCTCCAGGCCATCGACCAAGGCATCGACCTCGCCGGGCGTGGAGTACAGATAGAACGACGCTCGCGTCGTCGCAGGAATTCCGTACCGCAGGCAGACGGGCCGCGCGCAGTGGTGGCCGACCCGGACCGCGATGCCCTGCTCGTCGAGGACCTGGCCCACGTCGTGCGGGTGGATGTCGCCGAGCGTGAAGGAGATCGTCGCGGCGCGGTTCTCGGCCGTGTCAGGACCGATGAACCGCAGGTCGGGGATCTCCCCGAGCCGCTTCATCGCGTACGCGGTGATCGCGTGCTCGTGCGCCTCGATCTTGTCCATGCCGATCGCGGAGAGGTAGTCCACGGCCGCACCGAGGCCGACGGCCTGGGCGATCGGGGGCGTACCCGCCTCGAACTTGTGCGGCGCGGGAGCGTACGTCGACGAGTGCATCGACACGGTCTCGATCATCTCGCCGCCACCGAGGAACGGCGGCAGGTCCTCCAGGAGCTCCTGGCGGCCCCAGAGAACGCCGATGCCCGTGGGACCGACCATCTTGTGGCCGGTGAAGGCCACGAAGTCGGCCTGCAGCGCCTGGACGTCGAGCACCATGTGCGGGGCTGCCTGCGAGGCGTCGATGCAGACGAGCGCGCCGACCTGCTGGGCGCGGCGGATGATCGCCTCGACCGGGTTGATCGTGCCCATGATGTTGGAGACCAGCGTGAAGGAGACGATCTTCGTCTTCTCGGTGATGATCTCTTCGATGTTGGACAGGTCGAGGCGGCCGTCGTCGGTGATGCCGAACCACTTCAGCTTCGCGCCCGTGCGCTGCGAGAGCAGCTGCCACGGCACGATGTTGGAGTGGTGCTCCATCTCCGTGATGACGATCTCGGTCTCGCGGTCCACCCGGTAGGGCTCGTCGGCCCAGCCCAGCATGTTGGCGACGAGGTTGAGCGACTCCGAGGCGTTCTTGGTGAAGATGACCTCGTCGCGGCTCGGCGCGTTGATGAAGGCGGCGACCTTGTCGCGGGCGCCCTCGTACAGTGCCGTGGCCTCCTCGGCAAGCACGTGCACGCCGCGGTGGACGTTGGCGTTGTGCTGCTCGTAGTACTCGGTGAGCGCGTCGAGCACCTGGCGCGGCTTCTGCGAAGTGGCCGCGTTGTCCAGGTAGACGATCTTCTTCCCGTCGTGGACCACACGGTCCAGCAAGGGGAAGTCCTTGCGGATCGCCTCGACGTTGTAGTCGGACGCCGTGAGGAGGCCCGGCAGTGTTGTCACGCTGAAGCGCCGCCCTTCGTGGTGTAAGCCTCGTAGCCCTCGGTCTCCAGCTTGTCCGCGAGCTCGGGACCGCCGGACTCGGCGATGCGGCCGTTCGCGAAGACGTGGACGAAGTCGGGGGTGATGTAGCGCAGGATGCGCGTGTAGTGCGTGATGAGGAGCGTGCCGACCTCACCGGTCTCGCGGACGCGGTTGACGCCCTCGGAGACCTGGCGCAGCGCGTCGACGTCCAGACCGGAGTCGGTCTCGTCGAGGATCGCGATCTTCGGCTTGAGGAGCTCCATCTGGAGGATCTCGTGGCGCTTCTTCTCGCCGCCGGAGAAGCCCTCGTTGACGTTGCGCTCGGCGAAGGCCGGGTCCATCTGGAGGGTCTCCATCGCGGTCCTGACCTCCTTCACCCAGGTGCGCAGCTTGGGGGCCTCGCCGCGGATCGCCGTCGCCGACGTACGCAGGAAGTTGGAGACCGACACACCGGGGACCTCGACCGGGTACTGCATGGCGAGGAACATGCCGGCGCGGGCGCGCTCGTCGACGGTCATCGCGAGGACGTCCTCGCCGTCGAGGGTGACGGTGCCGGAGGTGACCGTGTACTTGGGGTGACCCGCGACGGAGTACGCCAGGGTCGACTTGCCGGAGCCGTTGGGGCCCATGATGGCGTGGGTCTCGCCCTGCTTCACGGTCAGGTCGACGCCCTTGAGGATCTCCTTCGTACCGTTCTCGGTTTCGACGGAGACGTGCAGGTCGCGGATTTCAAGCGTTGCCATGGGTAGCTCAGGACTCCTGGGTGACGGAGACGAGCACATCGTCCCCTTGGATCTTTACGGGGTATACGGGGACGGGGCGCGTCGCGGGAAGGCCGGACGGCTTTCCGGTACGGAGGTCGAACGACGAGCCGTGCAGCCAGCACTCGATCGAACAGTCGTCGACCTCGCCCTCGGAGAGGGAGACGTTCGCGTGCGAGCAGATGTCGTTGATCGCGAACACCTCCCCGTCCGTGCGGACCAGCGACACCGGCGTGCCGTCGAGTTCCACCCGCTTCGGGGTGCCCTCTTCCAGCTCGCTGAGCGCGGCCACCTTGACGAAAGCCATCAGACCGACGCCTCCAGCTCCGCGTCGATCTTGGCGAGGAGGCGCTCCTCGACGTCCGGCAGACCGATCTGCTGGACGAGCTCGGCGAAGAAGCCGCGGACGACGAGGCGGCGGGCCTCGTCCGCCGGGATACCGCGCGACTGCAGGTAGAAGAGCTGCGAGTCGTCGAAGCGGCCGGTAGCGGAGGCGTGTCCCGCGCCCGCGATCTCGCCGGTCTCGATCTCCAGGTTCGGTACGGAGTCGACGCGCGCGCCGTCCGTGAGGACGAGGTTGCGGTTCAGCTCGTACGAGTCCGTGCCCTCGGCGGCCGCCTGGATCAGGACGTCGCCGATCCACACCGCGTGCGCGTCCTGGCCCTGCAGTGCGCCCTTGTAGGCCACGTTGGACTTGCAGTTCGGGGCGTTGTGGTCGACCAGGAGGCGGTGCTCCTGGTGCTGGCCCTTGTCGGTGAAGTACAGACCGAAGAGCTCGGCGTCGCCGCCGGGGCCCGCGTAGGTGACGCGCGGGTGGAGGCGTACGAGGTCGCCGCCGAAGGTGACCACGATCGACTTGAAGGTGGCGTCCCTGCCGACGAGCGCATTGTGCTGCGCGACGTGGACGGCCTTGTCGTCCCAGTCCTGGACGGAGACGACGGTGAGCTTCGCGCCGTCGCCGAGCAGGTAGTCGACGTTGGCGGCGAGGACCGCGTCGCCGGTGTGGTCGATGACCACGACGGCCTCGGCGTAGGCGCCGAGCTCGATGACCTGGTGGCCGTAGGCGACACCGCCGATGCCGTGCACGGCGATACGGATCGGCTCGGTGAGCACGGCCTCCTTGGGCACCGAGACGACCGAGGCCTTCTCGAAGGAGGTGTACGCCTGGGCGGCGACCCGGTCCGCCGGGGTGCCGGCCCTGCCGATGCGCGCGTCGTCGCGGCCGACCGTCTCGACGGTCACGCCGTCGGGGGCGGTGACCTCGACCCGTACGCCTTCACCCGTCGCGACGGCGGTGCCGTCGTGCAGGCCCCTGAGGCGGTCCAGCGGGGTGAACCGCCATTCCTCCTCGCGGCCGTGCGGGACCGGGAAGTCGGCCACGTCGAAGGACGGCGGCGCGCTCATACGGGTGGCGACGGTGGACTCGGCGGCCACCGCGATGGACCCGGCAGTGGTGGAACCCGCCGGAATGTTCTGAGCCTCAGCCATGGCTGTCGTCGTGCTCACTTTCTGATGAAGACGTCTGGTGCTGGTGTACGGGCGGGGCGGCTGCTAGCCGACCGAACCCTCCATCTGCAGCTCGATCAGCCGGTTGAGCTCCAGGGCGTACTCCATCGGGAGCTCCTTGGCGATCGGCTCGACGAAGCCACGCACGATCATGGCCATCGCCTCGAACTCCGTCATACCGCGGCTCATCAGGTAGAAGAGCTGGTCGTCGGAGACCTTGGAGACGGTCGCCTCGTGGCCCATGGACACGTCGTCCTCGCGCACGTCCACGTAGGGGTACGTGTCGGAGCGGGAGATCGTGTCGACGAGCAGCGCGTCGCAGAGGACGTTGGACTTGGACCCGTGCGCGCCCTCGCCGATCTCCACCAGACCGCGGTAGGAGGTACGGCCGCCACCGCGCGCCACCGACTTGGAGACGATGTTGGAGGAGGTGTTGGGCGCCATGTGGACCATCTTGGATCCGGCGTCCTGGTGCTGGCCCTCGCCGGCGAAGGCGATGGAGAGCGTCTCGCCCTTGGCGTGCTCGCCCATCAGGTAGACGGCGGGGTACTTCATCGTCACCTTGGAGCCGATGTTGCCGTCGACCCACTCCATGGTCGCGCCCTCGTACGCCACGGCGCGCTTGGTGACCAGGTTGTAGACGTTGTTCGACCAGTTCTGGATCGTCGTGTAGCGGCAGCGGCCGCCCTTCTTCACGATGATCTCGACGACCGCGGAGTGCAGCGAGTCGGAGGAGTAGATCGGGGCGGTACAGCCCTCGACGTAGTGGACGTAGGCGTCCTCGTCGACGATGATCAGCGTCCGCTCGAACTGGCCCATGTTCTCCGTGTTGATACGGAAGTAGGCCTGCAGCGGGATCTCGACCTTCACGCCCTTGGGCACGTAGATGAACGATCCGCCGGACCACACGGCCGAGTTGAGCGAGGCGAACTTGTTGTCGCCGACCGGGATGACCGTGCCGAAGTACTCCTGGAAGAGCTCCGGGTGCTCCTTCAGCGCGGTGTCGGTGTCCATGAAGATGACACCCTGCGCCTCGAGCTCCTCGTTGATCTGGTGGTAGACCACCTCGGACTCGTACTGAGCCGCGACACCGGCGACCAGGCGCTGCTTCTCCGCCTCCGGGATGCCGAGCTTGTCGTACGTGTTCTTGATGTCCGCGGGCAGGTCCTCCCAGGACTGTGCCTGCTTCTCCGTGGAGCGCACGAAGTACTTGATGTTGTCGAAGTCGATGCCGGAGAGGTCGGAACCCCAGGACGGCATGGGCTTCTTGCCGAAGAGCTTCAGGCCCTTGAGACGCAGCTTCAGCATCCACTCGGGCTCGTTCTTCTTCGCCGAGATGTCGCGGACGACGGCCTCACTGAGGCCGCGCTTGGCCGCGGCACCGGCAGTGTCGGGGTCGGCCCAGCCGAACTCGTACGTACCAAGCCCGTCGAGTTCGGGGTGAGCGGTCTCCGTAGGGAGCGTCATGCGGGGTTCCTCCCGGCCGTGCTGGCGGATGCTGAATGGGCGGTATTGGGGATGAACGTCGTGCACACTCCGTCGCCGTGGGCGATGGTGGCCAGACGCTGCACATGGGTCCCGAGCAGGCGGGAGAAGACCTCGGTCTCCGCCTCGCACAGCTGGGGGAACTGCTCGGCGACATGGGCGACCGGGCAGTGGTGCTGGCAGAGCTGTTCGCCGACCGGTGCGCTTCGCGCCGTAGCAGCGTACCCGTCGGCGGTCAACGCCTTGGCAAGGGCTTCGGCGCGGCTCTCGGGGGCCGCGGCCTCGACCGCAGCGCGGTAGGTCTCCGCCTGGGTGGCGAACCTGGCACGGGCGAAGGCCATGACGGCTTCTTCGCTGCCGGCCTGCTCGGCGATCCAGCGCAGGGCGTCGGCCGCGAGCTTGTCGTAGCTCTGGTCGAAGGCGTCCCGGCCGCAGTCGGTGAGCGCGAAGACCTTGGCGGGCCGGCCTCGGGCCCTCGTTCCGTACACCCGCTGTTCACGGGGGACGATCACGTCGTCCGAGACGAGGGCGTCCAGATGGCGGCGGACCGCCGCCTGGGTCAGCCCGAGCCGCACGGCGAGATCGGCGACGGTGGACGGGCCGTGGTCCAGGATGGAGCGCGCGACACGGTTGCGGGTGGACCGCTCACCGGTCGCGAGTTCCTCCTGCGGAGCCTCGCCAACGTATTTCACAACACCATTGTTGCGTAATTCTCCAGACCCTGGCAACCCTCGTCCGGATCATGAGCGATGCATTGCATCACTTAGGGATACCTAAGCTGACCTGGGAAAACGATCACTGATCGATCAAATCAGTGGCGGTCATGGACGGGTGCGAGGACACTGTCGGACCATGTCGACACCGCCTCTGACCGGCCCTTTGTGCACACGCGCGACGATCTCGGCGGAGCTGAGGGCGCTCGGTGTGGAACCCGGCGAGACCCTGCTCGTGCACTCCTCACTGAGCTCGCTCGGCTGGGTCTGCGGCGGGCGCGTCGCCGTCGTACAGGCACTCATCGACGCACTCGGTCCCGGCGGGACCCTGGTGGTGCCCACGCACACAGGGGACAACTCCGACCCGTCGGAGTGGGGCAATCCGCCCGTACCCGAGGAGTGGTGGTCCGCCATTCGTGCGGCGACCCCCGCGTACGACCCGCTCACCACGCCCAGCGGGGGCATCGGCGTGATCCCCGAGACCGTCAGGACCTGGCCGGGCGCCCTGCGCAGCGCGCACCCCCAGACCTCGTTCGCGGCGGTCGGGCCCGCGGCCGCCGCGCTCACGGCGGGCCATGCGGAGGACTGCAGGCTCGGCGAGCGCAGCCCGCTGGCGCGGCTGGAGGAGACGGGGGCCAGGGTGCTGCTGCTGGGCGTCGGCTTCGACCGCTGTACGGCCTTCCATCTGGCCGAGTACCGGATCCCGTCGCCCGAGGTCGACGAGGGGCGCGCGGTGATGACCGCCGGGGGCCGCCGCTGGCAGACCGTGCGCGAGACCTCGATCTCCAGCGACCGCTTCGACGAGCTGGGGGCGGACTTCGCACGGGACGAGCCGGTGGTGCGGGGCACTGTGGGAGCGGCAGAGGTACGGCTGTTCCCCCTGGCCGCGGCGGTCGCGTACGCGGAGGGCTGGCTGGCCCTGCACCGGCCGCGCGACCTCGTGTAGCGGACCGGTCCGGCCCGGTGCCGTACCGCGTGCGAGGAGGCCGCGGAAGGTTCGTAGACTCGCAGCCATGAGCACAGACCCCGCCGTCGAGGTCCGCGGCCTCGTCAAGCGGTACGGATCCAAGACCGCGGTGAACGGCCTCGACCTGAGCGTCGCCACCGGCACCGTCACCGCCGTCCTGGGGCCCAACGGCGCCGGCAAGACCACCACCGTCGAGACCTGCGAGGGCTACCGCCGGGCGGACGCGGGCACGGTCCGTGTCCTGGGTCTCGACCCGGTCGCCGACGCCGCGAAGCTCAGACCGCGCATCGGTGTGATGCTCCAGTCCGGCGGCGTCTACTCCGGCGCCCGCGCGGAGGAGATGCTCCGCCACATGGCCAAACTGCACGCGCACCCCCTCGACGTGGACGCGCTGATCGAGCGCCTGGGTCTGGAGAGCTGCGGCCGTACGGCCTACCGCAGGCTCTCCGGCGGCCAGCAGCAGCGCCTCTCCCTCGCCATGGCCGTGATCGGCCGCCCCGAACTGGTCTTCCTGGACGAGCCGACCGCGGGCCTCGACCCGCAGGCCCGCCGCTCCACCTGGGACCTCGTAAGGGAACTGCGCACCGACGGCGTCACCGTCGTCCTCACCACCCACTTCATGGACGAGGCCGAACAGCTCGCCGACGACGTGGCGATCTTCGACGCGGGCCGGGTCATCGCCCAGGGCACCCCCGAGGCGCTCTGCCGCGGCGGCGCCGAGAACACCCTGCGCTTCACCGGCCGCCCCGGCCTAGACCTCGGCTCGCTGCTCAAGGCGCTCCCCGACGGCAGCGCCGCCGCCGAACTCACCTCCGGCGCCTACCGGATCACCGGCCACATCGACCCGCAGCTCCTCGCCACGGTCACCTCCTGGTGCGCCCAGCACGGCGTGATGCCCGACGGAATCGCGGTCGAGCGCCACACCCTCGAAGACGTCTATCTGGAACTGACCGGCAAGGAGCTGCGCGCATGAGCGCGTCGACGTACACCCCTGCACCCGGAGCCGCCCCGCTCCCCCGCATGATCGTCGCGCAGGCCTCCTTCGAGACGAAGATGCTCCTGCGCAACGGCGAGCAGCTCCTGCTGACGGTGATCATCCCGTCGCTCCTGCTCGTCCTCTTCTCCTCCATCGACGTCGTGGACACCGGCTCCGGCAAGTCGGTCGACTTCCTGGCCCCCGGCATCCTCGCCCTCGCCGTGATGTCCACCGCCTTCACCGGCCAGGCGATCGCGACGGGCTTCGAGCGCCGTTACGGAGTCCTCAAGCGGCTCGGCGCCTCCCCGCTCCCCCGCTGGGCCCTGATGACCGCCAAGACCCTGGCCGTCCTGGTCACCGAGGTCCTGCAGATCGCCCTCCTCACGGTGATCGCCCTCGCCCTGGGCTGGTCCCCGCACGGCAACCCGGCGGCGGTCTTCCTGCTGATCGTCCTCGGTACGGCGGCCTTCTCGGGCCTGGGCCTCCTGATGGCAGGCACCCTCAAGGCGGAGGCCACGCTGGCCGCCGCCAACCTGGTCTTCCTGCTGTTCCTGGTCGCCGGCGGCGTGATCGTCCCGATGGACAAGTTCCCCGGCGGCGTCCAGTCCGTACTGAATCTGCTGCCGATCTCGGCCCTCTCCGACGGGCTGCGCGATGTGCTCCAGCACGGGGCGTCCATGCCCTGGGGCGACCTGGGCATCCTCGCCGTCTGGGCCGTGCTCGGTTTGGGCGCTGCCGCCCGTTTCTTCCGCTGGGAGTGACCCTAGTGAAAGCGTGCACAAGCGTTCCGCCTACGATGTCCCCGTGCCAAAGCTGACCCGAGCCGAAGTCGCTCAAGCCGTGCGAAACCCGCTCGCCTTCATCGCCGAGCGCTGGACCCCCGATCCCAGGACCGTCCGACGAGCGGCCATGGCAGCCCTCGTCATGGCGGTGGCCATCGTCGTCACCGGCGGCGCCGTACGCCTGACGGGCTCCGGTCTCGGCTGCCCGACCTGGCCCAAGTGCACCGACCAGTCGCTCACCACGACCAGTGCGATGGGCTTCCACGGCATCATCGAGTTCTCCAACCGGATGCTGACGTACGTCCTGTGCGCCGCCGTCGGCTGGGCCATCATCGCGGCCCGCGCGGCCGAGCCCTGGCGGCGCGACCTGACCCGGCTCGGCTGGGCGCAGTTCTGGGTGGTCATGAGCAATGCGGTGCTCGGCGGGGTCGTGGTGCTGGTCGGCCTCAACCCGTACACCGTGGCCGCGCACTTCCTGCTCTCCGCGGCCCTGATCGCCATCGCCGTCGTCACCTGGCAGCGCACCCGCGAGGGCTCGACCGAGCCCCGCCCCCTGGTGGGCAGGCCCGTCGTCCAGCTCACCTGGCTGACGGTCGTCGCGGCGGGCGCGCTGATCGCGGTCGGTACGGTCGTCAGCGGCGCGGGCCGGCACGCGGGCGACTCCAGTGATGTGGAGCGCATCCCTCTCGACTGGACGATGATCGCCCAGCTGCACGCCGACCTCGCCTGGCTCGTGGTGGCCCTGTCTGTCGCGCTCTGGTTCGTGCTCAAGGCGGTCGACGCCCCCGTCGGCCCTCGCCGGCGGGCCCGCGATCTCTTCCTGATCCTGATGCTGCAGGGCGTACTCGGCTACATCCAGTACTTCACCAAGACCCCCGAGATCCTGGTGGGCCTGCACATGCTGGGCGCCTGTCTGGTGTGGATCGGTGTGCTGCGCG
Source organism: Streptomyces beijiangensis (assembly GCF_017315755.1). GTDB lineage: Bacteria > Actinomycetota > Actinomycetes > Streptomycetales > Streptomycetaceae > Streptomyces > Streptomyces beijiangensis. The sequence goes on along the minus strand of NZ_JAFLRJ010000001.1, from coordinate 26,233 downwards.
TACTTCTCTCGCTGCGCGAGCGGCCGACGACGGACACCGAGATCCCCTCGCAGTCGGACAGCTCGGCGCTCTCGGCCGTCTAGGACGCGTCGAGCCGGTAGACGCGGCGGGCATTGCCCGCCGCGATCATCCCGGCGACCCGGTCGGCGTCCGTACGCGACCAGGCCCCGTCCCGCACCCAGTCGCCGAGGACCCGCTCCAGCGCCTCCCGGAAGCCCCGCGCACCCACCACATGCAGTTCGGGAACCCCGTACCCGCCGCTGGAGAAGAGCAGCTTCCCGAACGGCGCGAGCTCCAGGATCTCCGCGAGTACGGCCGCGGCCCGCGCTCCGGTGTGGGCGACGGCCGGGCCCAGGTCGGCGTACACATGCGGGTGGATGCTCGCCAGATGGGCGGCCTGGCGGTGGTACGGATAGGCGTGCAGCAGCACCAGATCGGTGCCGTGCCCGGTCGCGGCGGCGGCGAAATCGGTGAGCAGCAGTGGGTCCCCGACCCCCACCCGCAGTTGCAGCGGCAGTCCGGAGGCGACGGCGTTCCACAGCAGATGCCGCAGCAGTACGGGATCGCTCAGCCGCCCCCCGACCTGCCGCGCCGCCAGCCAGCGCCCCGCGGCGCCGCGCACCTCACCTGGGCCCGGCGGTTCGGGCGCCAGGGCGGGCCCGTGCCGTACGCAGGCGACCGAAGCGAAGGCCACCGCGGTGCAGGAGGCCGCGTGCACGGCCTCGGCGAGGTTGGCGAGGAACGACTCGACGGTGCCAGAGGTGTCGGCGACCTGCTCGGCCAGTAACTCAAGACGTACGATCTCGCGCGCGTCGGCGGCGCCCGCCGCGGCCATCTCCTCGGGACCCGTGAGGTCCCCGGGCAGCCCGGTGTCCACCAGATAGGTGGAGACGCCCGTGCCCCGCAGCAGCAGCCGCGCCGACTCCACGACACCGAGCTCCCTGCGGCGGGCGAGATAGCGGGCCGGCGGGCAGTGCGGTTCGAGCCCGAGGAGCGGCGGGCACCAGCGGCGTACGGCGAACCCGGTCTGGGTGTCGAAGAAGGTGGTGCCGGGCGCGGGCGGGCCCGTGTCCCTGCCCAGATACGACTCGAAGGTGCCGAGCCCGAGCTCCGTACGGAGCACCCCGTGGCAGTACTGGTCCACCAGGGACGGCATTTCGATCATGCGGACTCCCCGTAGTGGACTGTGCTTCCCACAGTCCTAACGGGTGAAGCCGCTTCAGGTGTTGCTCGGGCCGCCGACCTGGATGCCGGCCATGCGTGTCCACTCGTACGGACCGGTGCGCACCTTGGCTGCGAACTCCCCGTCGAAGTCCTCGTGGACGGTGACGCCGGCCTTCTCGGTGGCGCTCTGCGCGAGGGCGTAGGTGGGTGCGACCAGATCGCCCCACTCGCCGTCCTCGCCGACGAGCACGATGCGCGCGCCCTTCTGGCCGATGTACGCGACCTGCGCCTCGGCGCCGCCGTGCGATGTGGAGAACGCCTGGATCTGCTTGGCGAGCCTCGCGGCTCGCTTCTCGTCTACCTGAGTCTCAGCCATGAGGGCATGCTACTCGCGGGTAGCCGGGAAGCGCCGCCGGGCCCCCGGTACGCGTGCTTCGCACGCGTGTCCTCAATCGCCGGACGGGCTATTCATAGCCCGTCCGGCGATTGAGGACCGGGGTCCGGGGCGGAGCCCCGGGGCGGGGCTAGCGCAGGAAGGGGCTAGCGCAGGAAGGGGTCCACCGCGACCGCGATGAAGAGCAGCGAGACATAGGTGATCGACCAGTGGAACAGTCGCATCTCCTTGAGCTTCGCCCCCGTCACCCCGCCCTTGGCCCGCGACTGCAGCCCATGCGCTTCCCAGAGCCAGAAGCCACCGGCCAGCAGGGCCACCGACGTGTAGAACCAGCCGGTGTAGCCGAGCGGCGTCAGCAGCAGTGAGACGGCGACCATCACCCAGCTGTAGATGACGATCTGGCGGGCCACGACGCTGTTGGAGGCGACGACGGGGAGCATCGGAACGCCCACCCGCGCGTAGTCCTCCCTGACCTTCATCGACAGCGGCCAGTAGTGCGGCGGCGTCCAGAAGAACATGACGAGGAAGAGAATGACCGGGGCCCACGACATGGAATTGGTCACCGCGGACCAGCCGATGAGCACCGGCATGCAGCCCGCGATGCCGCCCCAGACGATGTTCTGCGAGGTGCGGCGCTTGAGGATCATCGTGTAGACGACGACGTAGAAGAGCAGCGCGCCCAGCGAGAGTGCGGCGGACAGCCAGTTGACCAGCAGCCCGAACCAGAGCGTGGAGATCACTGCGAGTGCGAAGCCGAAGGCCAGGCACTCGCGCGGCGAGACCATTCCGGTGACCAGCGGACGCTGCGCGGTGCGGTCCATCAGCGCGTCGATGTCGCGGTCGATGTACATGTTCAGCGCGTTGGCGCCGCCCGCCGACAGATAGCCGCCGACACAGGTGACGAGGACCAGCCAGAGCTTCGGCACACCCTGCTCTGCCAGGAACATCACCGGCACAGTGGTGATCAGCAGAAGTTCGATGATCCGCGGCTTGGTCAGCGCCACGAATGCCTTGACGCGGGCCCCGAATGGCCGATGGGCCCCCGGGCTGGGAGTCAAGACGACCCCTGCGGGCCGGGACTCGAGCGCCGTCACGCACACCCCTGACAGAGAATTCTCAGCAAGTCCCCGTAGTTTCCGGGCGTGAAGGCCCGGTAAAGACTTGCGCTTACCACGCCACTCTAGACGTTGCCCATACGCCGATCTTCGCGGGGGTGGGGTCGTGTTGGAGCTCGCTCGACAGGCGAAGTCGGCCCGCCGCCCGCACCCTGGCAGTGACTGTCTTTTACCGACAGGCACTCGAAAAATTGCGCGTTCCTGCGGGGGTAGGCTCGACAACGCCCGGTGCGCCCCGAGTCACCGGGACACAACATGTGGAGAGGAGCCCTGACCCAGGGTGAGCACCAAGCCGACCACCACAGACCTCGAGTGGACCGAATTGGACCAGCGGGCCGTTGACACGGCACGCGTCCTGGCCGCGGACGCCGTACAGAAGGTCGGCAACGGCCATCCCGGTACGGCCATGAGCCTGGCCCCCGCCGCGTACACCCTCTTCCAGAAGGTGATGCGGCACGACCCGGCGGACGCCGACTGGACCGGCCGCGACCGGTTCGTCCTCTCTGCGGGACACTCGTCCTTGACTCTCTACACCCAGCTCTACCTGGCCGGCTTCGGCCTGGAGCTGGATGACCTCAAGGCTTTCCGCACCTGGGGCTCGAAGACCCCCGGTCACCCGGAGTACGGCCACACCACGGGCGTCGAGACGACCACGGGGCCGCTCGGCCAGGGTGTCGCCAATGCCGTGGGCATGGCGATGGCCGCCCGCTACGAGCGCGGCCTGTTCGACCCGGAGGCCGCCGCCGGCACCTCCCCGTTCGACCACTTCGTCTACGCCATCGCCGGTGACGGCTGCCTCCAGGAGGGCATCTCCGCGGAGGCGTCCTCGATGGCCGGGCACCAGAAGCTCGGCAACCTCGTCCTTCTCTGGGACGACAACCACATCTCCATCGAGGGCGACACGGAGACCGCGGTCTCCGAGGACACCGTCAAGCGCTACGAGGCGTACGGCTGGCACGTCCAGCGCGTGGCGCCCAAGCCGGACGGCGACCTCGACCCCGAGGCCCTGTTCAACGCGATCGAGGCCGCGAAGGCGGTGACGGACAAGCCGTCCTTCATCGCGATGCGCTCGATCATCGCCTGGCCCGCCCCGAACGCCCAGGGCACCGAGGCCGCACACGGCTCGGCGCTCGGCGACGACGAGGTCGCCGCGATCAAGCGCGTGCTGAGCTTCGACCCGGAGAAGACCTTCGAGGTCTCCGACGAGGTCATCGGCCACACCCGTGAGGCGCTCGACCGCGGCCGCGAGGCCAAGGCCGAGTGGGAGAAGTCCTTCGCCGCCTGGCGCACCGCCAACCCGCAGCGCGCCGCCGAGTTCGACCGCATCGACGCGGGCGAGCTCCCCGCGGGCTGGGAGGAGAAGCTCCCCTCCTTCGAGACCGGCAAGGCCGTCGCGACGCGTGCCGCGTCCGGCAAGATCCTGCAGGCGCTCGGTGCGGTCATCCCCGAGCTGTGGGGCGGCTCCGCCGACCTCGCGGGCTCGAACAACACCACCATCGACAAGACGTCGTCGTTCCTCCCCGCGGGCAACCCGCTCCCGGAGGCCGACCCGTACGGCCGGACGATCCACTTCGGTATCCGCGAGCACTCCATGGCCGCGGAGATGAACGGCATCGCGCTGCACGGCCACACCCGCATCTACGGCGGCACCTTCCTGGTGTTCTCCGACTACATGCGCAACGCGGTCCGTCTCTCGGCGCTGATGCACCTTCCGGTGACGTACGTCTGGACGCACGACTCCGTCGGTCTCGGCGAGGACGGCCCGACCCACCAGCCGGTCGAGCACATCGCCTCGCTGCGCGCCATCCCCGGCCTCAACGTCGTCCGTCCCGCGGACGCCAACGAGACCGTGATCGCCTGGCGCGAGATCCTGCGCCGCGGCAAGAAGGACTTCGGCAAGAGCGCCCCGCACGGCCTCGCGCTGACCCGCCAGGGCGTGCCGACCTACGACGCCAACGAGGGTGCCGCCAAGGGCGGTTACGTCCTCTTCGACGCCGAAGGGACCGAAGGGCAGAGCACAGAGGCGCAGGTCGTTCTCATCGGCACCGGCTCCGAGGTGCAGCTCGCCGTCGAGGCGCGCGAGCAGCTCCAGGCCTCGGGCGTCCCCACCCGGGTCGTCTCGATGCCGTGCGTCGAGTGGTTCGAGGCGCAGGACCAGGGGTACCGGGACTCGGTCATCCCGCCGTCCGTCAAGGCGCGTGTGGCGGTCGAGGCCGGTATCGGTCTGACCTGGCACCGCTTCGTCGGTGACGCGGGCCGGATCGTGTCGCTGGAGCACTTCGGTGCCTCCGCCGACGCCAAGGTCCTCTTCCGCGAGTTCGGTTTCACCGCGGAGAACGTGGTGGCCAAGGCCCGGGAATCTATCGACGCCGCAGCGCGCTGACGCCGGTACACGATCAAGTAGGAGATGCAACTCTCATGACAGACGCACTCAAGCGCCTCTCCGACGAAGGCGTCGCGATCTGGCTCGACGACCTGTCGCGCAAGCGCATCACGTCCGGCAACCTGGCCGAGCTGATCGACCAGAGCCACGTGGTGGGCGTCACCACCAACCCGTCGATCTTCCAGAAGGCGATCTCCAGCGGTGACGGTTACGAGCAGCAGCTCACCGACCTCGCCGCCCGCAAGGTCACCGTCGAGGAAGCCATCCGCATGATCACGACGGCCGACGTGAGGGACGCCGCCGACATCCTGCGTCCGGTCTTCGACTCGACGGACGGCCAGGACGGCCGGGTCTCCATCGAGGTCGACCCGCGGCTGGCCCACAACACGGGTGCCACGGTCGCCGAGGCCAAGCAGCTCGCCTGGCTGGTGGACCGCCCGAACACGCTCATCAAGATCCCGGCGACCAAGGCCGGCCTGCCGGCGATCACCGAGGTCATCGGCAAGGGCATCAGCGTCAACGTCACGCTGATCTTCTCGCTGGAGCGCTACCGCGAGGTCATGGACGCGTACCTGGCGGGCCTGGAGAAGGCGAAGGCCGCCGGCCTGGACATCTCCAAGATCCACTCGGTGGCGTCCTTCTTCGTGTCCCGTGTGGACACCGAGATCGACAAGCGCCTCGACGGTATCGGCACGGACGAGGCCAAGGCCCTCAAGGGCAAGGCCGCGCTGGCCAACGCGCGTCTCGCGTACGAGGCGTACGAAGAGGTCTTCGGCTCCGAGCGCTGGGCGGCCCTGGACAAGGCGCAGGCCAACAAGCAGCGTCCGCTGTGGGCCTCGACCGGCGTCAAGGACCCGTCGTACAAGGACACCCTGTACGTCGACGACCTCGTCGCCCCCAACACGGTGAACACCATGCCGGAGGCGACCCTCGAGGCCACCGCCGACCACGGCCAGATCACCGGCAACACCATCGCCGGCACCTACGAGCAGGCTCGCGCCGAGCTCGACGCCGTCGAGAAGCTCGGGATCGCGTACGACGACGTCGTACAGCTCCTTGAGGACGAGGGCGTCGAGAAGTTCGCGTCCGCCTGGAACGACCTGCTCAAGTCGACCGAGGCAGAGCTCAAGCGCCTCGCCCCCTCGGAGGGCTGAAACCTTGTCAAGCAGCAATCCGCTGCGTGACGCCGCGGACCGACGGCTCCCGCGTATCGCGGGGCCGTCGGGCCTGGTCATCTTTGGCGTCACGGGCGATTTGTCCCGTAAAAAGTTGATGCCCGCCGTCTACGACCTCGCCAACCGCGGTCTGCTCCCGCCGGGCTTCTCGCTCATCGGGTTCGCCCGCCGCGAGTGGCAGGACGAGGACTTCGCGCAGGAGGTGCACGACTCCGTCAAGGAGCACGCGCGCACCCCCTTCCGCGAGGAGGTCTGGCAGCAGCTCATCCAGGGGATGCGCTTCGTCCAGGGCACGTTCGACGACGACAACGCCTTCGAGCAGCTCAAGAAGACCATCGAGGAGCTCGACAAGGCGCAGGGCACGGGCGGCAACTTCGCCTTCTATCTGTCCGTACCGCCGAAGTTCTTCCCCTCCGTCGTCCAGCAGCTCAAGAAGCACGGGCTGGCCGACCAGAAGGAAGGCTCCTGGCGCCGCGCGGTCATCGAGAAGCCCTTCGGCCACAACCTCCAGAGCGCGCAGGACCTCAACAAGGTCGTGCACGAGGTCTTCCCGCCGCACGAGGTCTTCCGTATCGACCACTACCTCGGCAAGGAGACCGTCCAGAACATTCTGGCGCTCCGCTTCGCCAACACCCTCTTCGAGCCGATCTGGAACCGGTCGTACGTCGACCACGTGCAGATCACCATGGCCGAGGACATCGGCATCGGCGGCCGGGCCGGGTACTACGACGGCATCGGCGCGGCCCGTGACGTCATCCAGAACCACCTCCTCCAGCTGCTCGCGCTGACCGCGATGGAGGAGCCCGCCTCCTTCGACGCGGACGCGCTGGTCGCGGAGAAGACCAAGGTGCTCGGCGCGGTGAAGCTGCCGAAGGACCTCGGCAAGGAGACGGTGCGCGCGCAGTACGCGGCCGGGTGGCAGGGCGGCGAGAAGGCCGTCGGCTACCTCCAGGAAGACGGCATCGACCCCAAGTCGAAGACCGACACCTATGCCGCCGTGAAGCTGGAGATCGACAACCGCCGCTGGGCGGGCGTCCCGTTCTATCTCCGTACGGGCAAGCGCCTCGGCCGCCGCGTCACCGAGATCGCGGTCGTCTTCCAGCGCGCCCCGCACTCCCCCTTCGACCACACGGCGACGGAGGAGCTGGGCCAGAACGCGATCGTCATCCGCGTCCAGCCCGACGAGGGCATCACGATGCGCTTCGGCTCCAAGGTGCCCGGCACCTCGATGGAGATCCGGGACGTGTCGATGGACTTCGCGTACGGCGAGTCCTTCACCGAGTCCAGCCCCGAGGCGTACGAGCGGCTCATCCTCGATGTGCTGCTCGGCGACTCCAACCTCTTCCCGAGGCTGGAAGAGGTCGAGACGTCCTGGCGCATCCTCGACCCGATCGAGGAGTACTGGGACGCCCACGGCAAGCCCGCACAGTACGAAGCGGGCACCTGGGGTCCTGTCGAGGCGGACGAAATGCTCGCACGAGACGGACGGAGCTGGCGTCGCCCATGAAAATCGATCTGACGGAAACCACGGCCAGCAAGGTCAACAAGGCCCTCGTCCAGGGGCGCCGCGCGATCGGCACCCCGGCCGTCGGCATGGTGCTGACCCTCGTCATCGTCACCGACGAGGAGAACGCCTACGACGCGCTCAAGGCCGCCAACGACGCCTCGCGCGAGCACCCCTCGCGCACCCTGGTCGTCATCAAGCGGGTCTCGCGCTCGCCGCGCGACCGTGCCAAGGCCCGCCTCGATGCCGAGGTACGGGTGGGCGCGGACGCCGGTACGGGTGAGACGGTCGTCCTGCGGCTGTACGGCGAGGTCCTGCACCACGCCCAGTCGGTCGTCCTGCCGCTGCTGCTGCCCGACGCCCCCACGGTCGTCTGGTGGCCGGTGAACGCCCCGCTGGACCCGGCGAAGGACCCGCTGGGCGCTCTGGCCCAGCGCCGGGTCACCGACTCGTACGCCGCCGAGCAGCCGATCCACGAGCTGACGGCACGTGCCGCCACGTACACGCCTGGCGACACCGACCTGGCGTGGTCGCGCATCACCCCGTGGCGCTCGATGCTCGCCGCCGCGCTCGACCAGGTGCCCAGCAAGGTCACCGGTGTCGAGGTCGAGGGCGAGGAGTTCAACCCGAGCTGCGAGCTGCTCGCCATGTGGCTCGCGGTGCGCCTCGGCGTCCCCGTGCGGCGCTCGATCTCCGCGGGTCCCGGACTCACGGCCGTACGTCTGGAGACGGACCTCGGCACGATCGTCCTGGACCGTGCCGACGGTTCCCTGGCGACGCTCTCGATGCAGGGCCAGCCGGACCGCGCGGTGGCGCTGAAGCGGCGAGAGACCTCGGAGCTGCTGGCCGAGGAGCTGCGCCGGCTGGACCCGGACGACACCTATGCGGCCGCGCTGGCGTACGGCGTGGACCGGCTCGGCGAGGCCGGTGCCGCGTCGGTGCCGGCCGAGAGCGACGAGAAGCCCGCCGCCTCCCAGGCGCAGGAGGCCGCTGCCGCCAAGAAGACGGCAGCCGCCCCGAAGAAGGCTCCGGCCAAGAGGGCGGCGTCGAAGTGAGTGCTCCGCAACTCGTCGTCCACCACGACAAGGAGCTGATGGCACAGGCCACGGCGGCCCGGCTGATCACGAAGATCCTGGACGCCCAGGCCTCCCGGGGTTCGGCGTCCGTGGTCCTCACCGGCGGCCGCAACGGCAACGGTCTGCTGGCCGCCCTGGCCACGTCACCGGCCAGGGACGCGATCGACTGGTCGCGGCTCGACCTGTGGTGGGGCGACGAGCGGTTCCTGCCCGAGGGCGATCCGGAGCGCAACATCACGCAGGCCCGTGAGGCCCTGCTGGACTCCGTACCGCTGGACCCGAAGCGGGTGCACGCGATGGCGGCGTCGGACGGCGAGTACGGCAACGACGTGGAGGCCGCGGCCGACGCGTACGCCGCCGAACTGGCCGCCGCCGCAGGGCCGGAAGACCATGGCCCGGTCCCGACGTTCGACGTCCTGATGCTGGGGGTCGGCCCGGACACGCATGTGGCCTCGCTCTTCCCCGAGCTTCCTGCCGTACGGGAGACCGAGCGCACGGTGGTGGGTGTGCACGGCGCACCGAAGCCGCCGCCGGTCCGTATCTCGCTGACCCTGCCCGCCATCAGGGCGGCGCGTGAGGTGTGGCTGCTGGCCGCGGGCGCGGACAAGGCGGGGGCTGCCGCCATCGCGCTGTCCGGGGCCGGGGAGATCCAGGCGCCGGCGGCCGGTGCGTACGGCCGCAGCAGGACGCTGTGGCTGCTGGACTCGGCGGCGGCTTCCCAGCTGCCGCCGCAGCTCTACCCGCCGACCGCCTAGCGGTTCGGACGGTACGACGCGGATCGGCCCGCGCTCCCTTCGGGGAGCGCGGGCCGATCTTTCGTTTCGGGGCCTGATCAACGACCGCGCAACGTGCGGACCTCTTCTACTGCCTACCTCGCAGGGCTCGGTAGGTACTCACCAGCGCGGCGGTCGAACTGTCCAGCTGTTCGGCGCCCTTGCCCTCGGTCAGTACCGGCTCGACCTTCTTGGCGAGGACCTTGCCGAGCTCGACGCCCCACTGGTCGAAGGAGTCGATGTTCCAGATCGCGCCCTGGACGAACACCTTGTGCTCGTACAGCGCGATCAGCTGGCCGAGCACGGACGGGGTGAGGTTCTCCGCCAGGATCGTGGTCGTCGGGTGGTTGCCCTTGAACGACTTGTGCGGGACGAGCTCCTCGGCCACGCCCTCGGCCCGTACCTCGTCGGGCGTCTTGCCGAAGGCCAGCGCCTGCGTCTGCGCGAAGAAGTTGGCCATCAGCAGATCGTGCTGGGCGACCAGACCCGGCTGCAGATCGGCGACGGGGCGGGCGAAGCCGATGAAGTCCGCCGGGATCACCTTCGTGCCCTGGTGGATCAACTGGTAGTACGCGTGCTGCCCGTTGGTGCCGGGCGTGCCCCAGACGACGGGTCCGGTCTGCCACTCGACCGGGTTGCCGTCACGGTCCACGGACTTGCCGTTGGACTCCATGTCCAGCTGCTGGAGGTACGCGGTGAACTTGGAGAGGTAGTGCGAGTACGGCAGCACGGCATGCGACTGGGCGTCGAAGAAGGCGCCGTACCAGACCCCGAGAAGGCCGAGCAGCAGCGGCACGTTCTCCTCGGCGGGGGCGGTGCGGAAGTGCTCGTCGACGAGGTGGAATCCGTCGAGCATCTCGCGGAAGCGGTCCGGGCCGATCGCGATCATCAGCGCGAGGCCGATGGCCGAGTCGAAGGAGTACCGCCCGCCGACCCAGTCCCAGAACTCGAACATGTTCGCGGTGTCGATACCGAAGTCGGAGACCTTCTCGGCGTTGGTCGACAGCGCCACGAAGTGCTTGGCGACGGCTTCCTGATCGGCCTTCAGCTCGGTCAGCAGCCAATTGCGGGCGGAGGTGGCGTTGGTGATGGTCTCGATGGTGGTGAAGGTCTTGGACGCGATGACGAACAGCGTCTCGGCCGCGTCCAGGTCGCGTACGGCCTCGTGCAGATCGGCCCCGTCGACGTTGGAGACGAAACGGACCGTCAGATCGCGGTCGGCGAAGGAGCGCAGCGCCTCGTACGCCATCGCGGGACCGAGGTCCGAGCCGCCGATGCCGATGTTGACGACGTTCTTGATGCGCTTGCCGGTGTGCCCGGTCCACTCCCCCGACCTCACGCGGTCGGCGAAGGCGGCCATCTTGTCGAGCACGGCGTGGACGTCCGGGACGACGTTCTCCCCGTCCACCTCGACCACGGCACCGCGCGGGGCCCGCAGCGCGGTGTGCAGGACGGCACGGTCCTCGGTGGTGTTGATCTTCTCGCCGCGGAACATCGCGTCGCGCAGCTCGGCCACCCCGGCGGCGGTGGCCAGCTCACGGAGCAGACCGAGCGTCTCGTCGGTCACCAGGTGCTTGGAGTAGTCGAGGTACAGGTCGCCGACCTGCAGCGTCCAGCCGCTTCCGCGGCCCGGATCGGCGTCGAACAGCTCCCGCAGATGGGTCTCGCCCAGCTGCTCGCGGTGCTTGCCCAGGGCAGTCCACTCGGGCATCTGGTTGAGCTTGGTACGGCCTGCGTTCATCTCGGACATCAGTCCATTCTTCTCGAACCTGCGTACATCCCCGCTGCATATCAAACCTAAAGGATCTGAAGCGCGAGTGACGTGCCGGACAGGGCCGCATGACGACTGGACCGCATGAACAACGTAGTCCGGCCGGACACCCGTTGAGGTGTCCGGCCGGACGGAAAAGCTCTAGATCTCGCCCCGCAGTTTCGCGAGGGCCTCGGCGAGGATCGCCTCGCCGTCCGCGTCACTGCGCCGCTCCCGTACGTACGCGAGATGCGTCTTGTACGGCTCGGTGCGCGGCGGGTCCGGCGGATTGTCGCGGTCCTGGCCTGCCGGGAACCCGCAGCGCGGGCAGTCCCAGGTGTCCGGAACCTGTGCGTCTCGGGCGAAGCTCGGCTGCGTCTCGTGCCCGTTCGAGCACCAGAAGGAGATGCGGAGACGCGGCGCGGACTCGCCGCGCTCGGCCTCCCCCATCGGCCCCGCTCCGACCCGGCTTCCCCGAATCGCGTTGCCACTTGCCACGGTCGTAACTCCCTGCGTGATGGTGCTCGAAGATGCCCCAGTCTACGTAAGGCCCAACGCACGTCCAGCGATTGGAGTTACTCGCAGCCCGTCAGCTGTCGAGCTTCATGACCAGGCCCAGTACGACAATGCACGCGAACCAGAGCAGACCAATCACCACGGTGATGCGGTCGAGGTTGCGCTCGGCAACCGATGAGCCGCCGACGGACGACTGCATGCCACCACCGAACATGTCGGAGAGGCCGCCGCCCTTTCCCTTGTGCATCAGCACCAGCAGCATCAGCAGCAGGCTGAAGACGATGAGGGCGATCGAGAACCCCATGATCACGGCTGGACCAACTTCCTCGGACTTGGACAGGTGCTAGTAACAGTGCTTGAAAAGTACTGCGGGGGCCGTGCGGCTGGACTCCAGCCTGCTCGGCCCCCGCAAGGGTACGACGGATCCGCGCTACCGCATACTCACTGGTCGCGGAACCGGACGATCTTGACGAACTCCTCGGTGTCCAGCGCCGCGCCGCCGATGAGAGCGCCGTCCACATCGGGCTGCGCCATGATCGCCGCGACGTTGCCGGACTTGACGCTGCCGCCGTACTGGATACGGACCTTCTCGGCCAGTTCCTGCGAGTACAGCTCGGCCAGACGCCCGCGGATCGCACCGCAGACCTCCTGGGCGTCGTCCGGGGTGGCGACCTCGCCGGTGCCGATCGCCCAGACCGGCTCGTACGCGATCACGATGGACTCGGCCTGCTCGGCCGGGACGTCCTTGAGGCCGCCGTCGAGCTGCGCGAGGGTGTAGGCCACCTGGTTTCCGGCCTTGCGGATGTCCAGGCCCTCGCCGACGCAGAGGATCGGGGTGAGGCCGTGCTTGTACGCGGCCTTGACCTTGGCGTTGCAGACCTCGTCGTTCTCGGCGTGGTACTGGCGGCGCTCGCTGTGGCCGACGGCCACGTACGTGCACTTCAGCTTGGCCAGCATCGGGCCCGAGATCTCACCGGTGTACGCACCGGAGTCGTACGCCGAGATGTCCTGGGCGCCGTACTTGATCTTGAGCTTGTCGCCGTCGATCAGGGTCTGCACGGAGCGCAGGTCGGTGAAGGGCGGCAGGACGGCGACCTCTACCGCGTCGTAGTCCTTGTCGGCGAGCGCGAAGGCGAGCTTCTGGGTGTGGGCGATGGCCTCGAGGTGGTTGAGGTTCATCTTCCAGTTGCCCGCCATCAGCGGGGTGCGGGTGGTACTCATGGAAAGTCAGCCCTCCAGGGCGGCGAGGCCGGGAAGCGTCTTGCCCTCGAGGTACTCGAGGCTCGCGCCGCCACCGGTCGAAATGTGGCCGAAAGCGTTCTCGTCGAAGCCCAGGATGCGGACCGCGGCGGCGGAGTCGCCACCGCCGACGACGGTGAACGCCGGGGAGTCGAGGAGCGCCTGGGCAACGGCCCTGGTGCCCTCGGCGTAGTCGGGGTGCTCGAAGACGCCCATCGGACCGTTCCAGAAGACGGTTTCCGCGTCGGCGAGCTTCGAGGCGTACAGCTTGCGGGTCTCGGGACCGATGTCCAGACCCATCTGGCCGGCCGGGACGGCGTCCGCGGCGACGGTGCCGGGGTTGGCCGGGGCCTTGGTCTTGAGGTCGGGGAACTCCGCGGCGACCAGGATGTCGACGGGGAGCACGAACTCCACACCCTTGGCCTTGGCGCGCTCCAGGTACTCCTGCACCTTCGGGACCTGGTCCTCCTGCAGCAGCGAGGTGCCGACCTCGTGGCCCTGGGCCTTGAGGAAGGTGTACGCCATGCCGCCGCCGATCAGGATCCGGTCGGCCTTGTCCAGGAGGTGGTCGATGACCCCGAGCTTGTCGGAGACCTTGGCGCCGCCGAGGACGACCGCGTACGGGCGCTCGACCTCCGAGGTGAGCTTCTTCAGGACGCCGACCTCGGTGGCGATGAGGTAGCCGGCGTAGTGGGGCAGCCGAGCCGGGAGGTCGACGACGGAAGCGTGCTTACGGTGCACGGCGCCGAAGCCGTCGCCTACGTACACGTCGGCGAGGGCGGCCAGCCGGTCCGCGAACTCACCGCGCTCGACGTCGTCCTTGGACGTCTCGCCGGCGTTGAAGCGCAGGTTCTCGATGACCGCGACCTGGCCGGGCTCAAGACCGTTCACCGCGTCGTGCGCGGCAGGGCCGACCGTGTCCTGTGCGAACGCGACCGGCTTGCCGAGGAGTTCGGCGAGGCGCTCCGCTGCGGGCAGCAGCGAGAACGCCGGGTCCGGGGCGCCCTTGGGACGGCCCAGGTGGGAGGCGACGATCACCTTCGCGTCCGCGTCCACGAGCGCCTTGATGGTGGGCAGAACGGCGCGGATGCGGCCGTCGTCGGTGATGAGGGCGCCGTCCAGCGGCACGTTGAGGTCGGCGCGGACGAATACCCGCTTGCCCGCGACCCCTTCGGCGAGAAGTTCGTCGATCGTCTTCATGAATAGGGCTCCTCGTGAGGCCATGTCACGTGCAACAACAACTCGTACAACACGTGCAGAAGGGCCCGGGCGGCGCCACATTGCGCCTGCCCGAGCCCTGCTGCTCACATCTTGGTGCTCTCGCCGCTGATTAGAGCTGGCCGCCGACGAAGACGGTCAGGTCGACCAGACGGTTGGAGTAGCCCCACTCGTTGTCGTACCAGCCGAGGATCTTCACCGACGTACCGTCCTGAACCATGGTCAGGGAGGAGTCGAAGGTGCAGGACGACGGGTCGCCCACGATGTCCGAGGACACGATCGGGTCCTCGGTGTACGTGAGGAAACCCTTGAGGTCGCCGTCCTCGGAGGCCTTCTTGAAAACGGCGTTGACCTCGTCCTTGGTGACCTCGCGCGCCACCGTCACGACCAGGTCGGTGACCGAGCCGGTCGGAACCGGGACGCGGATCGCCATGCCGTCGAGCTTGCCCTTGAGCTGCGGGAGGACCAGAGCGGTGGCCTTGGCGGCACCGGTCGTGGTCGGGATGATGTTCTCGGCTGCGGCGCGGGCGCGGCGCAGGTCCGAGTGCGGGTAGTCCAGGATGCGCTGGTCGTTGGTGTACGCGTGGACCGTCGTCATCAGGCCCTTGACCAGACCGAAGTTCTCGTCGAGAACCTTGGCCATCGGCGCCACACAGTTGGTGGTGCAGGAGGCGTTGGAGATGACGTGGTGGTTGGCCGCGTCGTACTTCTCGTTGTTGACGCCCATCACGATCGTGATGTCCTCGTCCTTGGCCGGAGCCGAGATGAGGACCTTCTTGGCGCCACCCGCGATGTGCTTCTCGGCGTCGGCCTTCTTGGTGAAGAAGCCGGTCGACTCGATGACGATGTCGACACCCAGCTGACCCCAGGGGATCTCGGCCGGATTGCGCTCGGAGAGCACCTTGATGGTCTTGCCGTCGACGGTGATGGTGTCGTCGGTGTGCGTCACCTCGGCCTTGAGGCGGCCCAGAATGGTGTCGTACTTCAGCAGATGGGCGGTGGTCGCAGTGTCACCCAGGTCGTTGACAGCCACGATCTCGATGTCCGCACCCTGTTCAAGGAGCGCGCGGAAGTAGTTGCGCCCGATGCGGCCAAAGCCGTTGATGCCTACGCGGATCGTCACGAACCGATCTCCTCGTTGGTACGCCGGTTTTTGACTGCCGGCGAGTTGTATGGGATGTCCCCGACCGCCTCCGACCCTACCTCTCCAATGGCCACAGGGTGACATCGAGCGGGTCCGTATGGGGGCCGCGAACGGCACGGCGACCCGTACCCACCAGTAGGGTTACGGGCCGCCGTGGCGGTCAGGGACCTTGGTCCCGATGTGTCACCGCAGTGTTGTCAGCGCTTTTCCTATGAGTTTCGCGCGGTCCGCCGCGCTCGGTACGTGCTCCAGGCCGAAGCCGAGAAGCACGGTGTCGCGCGTGGTGACCGCTCCGTACGTCTTGAAGAGCTCGCCGGTGCGGGCCCAGTTGTTGGTGACGGGCGGGCTGCCCGCGGGCGGGGCCGCGGCGGTCCAGGCGCCCAGGGAGGTCTCGAAGCCCTCGGTCTCGGTGGCCTGGCCGCCGATGACGACCGAGGCGTTGTCGGCGAGGACTCCGTGGCCGCCGGTGCCGGGGTCGGTGATGTAGCTGAGGGAGACCTCGATCTTCTTGCCCGCGTACGCGCTGAGGTCGAAGGAGACCGGCTGCCAGCCTTCGGAGGCGCCGGTGAAGGCGTTCCAGGTGCCGCTGGTGCCGGTCGCCGTGCAGCCGGTGGAGGCCTGCGTCAGATAGCGCTTGAGGGCGGGGTGCTCCTTGATGTAGAAGCCGGCCTCGCACTCGGCGGGAACGGCGGTGCTGGTGGCGCCGCCCTTCTCCGGCAGGGTGGTCCAGTCCTCGGCCCCTGTCGTGTGGGCTTCGAGCACCGCGTTGTCGTAGCCGGGCTCGGTGTCCCACAGCAGCTGGAACGTGAGAGTGGGCACGTCGGCGGCGGCGACCCCGGTGAGGTCGATGGTGTGGGTGAGGCGCTTCCATGCGTCGTCGGTGTGGATCGCGGCGGCCATCCCGGTGCCCTCGTAGGGGCCGTAGGGGTTGACCGTGCCGACGTACTGGCCCGCTCCCGCGCTCTTGAACTGCGGGTACGTGGCGATGGGCAGGTTGTCGGAGGTGATGCTGTACGAGCCTGCCGCGTCCAGCGGGTTGCCGGGGGCGCCGGCGAGCGCACCGGTGTAGCCGTTGAGGCCGCCGGAGCCGGTGAAGGCGGTGGCGCCCGGCGACGACGTGCGCGAGTAGGCGCCGAGGTAGTACTGGCTGAAGTCGTTGGTGCGGGTGCCGCCGATGTCGACGGAACCGCCCGCCTGTTCGCCCGCCTCGACGAGCTTGCCGCCCTCGTTGAGGAAGTCGCGCAGGGCGAGCTGGGTGGCGAGGCCGGGGCGCGGGACGCCGGTGTAGTGGACGACGTTGCGGAAGTGGTCGAGCACACCGAGCGCGTCGGGCACGCCCTGGGTCGCCACGTCCCAGACCAGGGGCTTCTTGCCGTTGGCCTTCAGCGCGTCGACGTACGCCTGGGACTGCTGGGCGGCCGCGCCCTCCTCGGCGACGACGAGCGTGTCGGCCCTGGGGATCGAGGCCACGGTGTACGTGAAGTGCTCGCTGGAGGTGCGCTTCCCGTGGGCGGTGCGACCGGTGTACCAGACCTCGACCTTGTCGCCCGGGTTCGCGTTCTCCACGGTGGCGCGGTACTCGTCGAAGTAGAGGTTGTCGTCGCCTCCGTAGGTCTCTCCGCCCTTCCAGGCCTTGAGGTCCTCATCGTGTGTACGGCCGCCGTTGATGCGGTAGTTGAGCTCCTTGTCGCGTACGGACTTGCGGACGACCACGGAGACCTTCTGGTCGGCGCCGCGCGCGTAGGAGGTGGTGAAGGCCGCCGGGGTGAAGTCGGCGGCGTTCAGACCGACCGAGGACGACGGCTGGTCGGGGTGGGCGGCCGTCTCGGCGACGGAGAGCGCGAAGGGGATGTTCTTCGCGAACTCGTCCTGGATCAGCTTCTCGTCGTCCGGGTAGGTGAAGACCGACTCGCAGTCCTCGGGCTTCCAGGCGTCGTTGGGGTCGATGGCCGAAGCCGTCTGGCAGGTGCTCATCTCAGGGGTGAACATCGCCACGCCGTTGACGTTGCCCGCGTGTCCGTCGGCCTCACCGTTGGTGGTGTAGAGCTCGGAGGAGACCTGCGGGTGGTAGCCGGGGATGGCCGAGTTCTCGGGGGTGCCTGCGAGCTCCTTGTAGAGCACGTCGTCGGGGGTGGGGGTGGCCACCTGCCAGCCGACTCCGTACAGCAGGAGCTCTGCGGCGGAGTGGTAGTTGATGGCGTACCTGAACCCGACGCGCTTCTCGAAGGCGTCGAGCGCCTTGGTCTCGGGCTCGGAGGCGGGGCTCGTGCCGCGGTAGGTCTCGTTGGCGGGACTGGGGGACGAACCCTCGTCGTCGTAACCCCACTTGTAGGCGAAGTTACGGTTGAGGTCGACGCCGTCGCCGGTGGCGATCGTGCCGTCGCCGTTGTTGTCGTGCAGGTTCTTGCGCCACTGGCGGTCGCCGTCGGCCTTGAAGGTGTAGTCGTAGCCGTCGGGGTTGGCGGAGAGGACGAACCACAGCTCGGTGGAGTCGACGATCTTCGTGATCTGCTTGTTCTTGCCGTAGTTGTCCAGGTAGTAGTGCATCAGCCGCCGGGTCATCTCCGGGGTGATCCACTCACGCGCGTGCTGGTTCGACATGTACAGCACGGCGGGCTTGGAGCCGTCCTTGGTCTTCTTCGCACCCTTGGAGAGCTTGAGCGCGAGGATGTCCTGGCCCTGGACGGTCTTGCCGATGGAGACGACCTTGGTCAGGTTCGGATTGGCCTGGCCGGTCTTGACGATCTCCTCCTGGAGATTGCCCTTTCCGCTGTACGGGCGGAAGACGCCGTCCCCCGCGGCCTCCTGCGCCTTCAGCGCCTTCGCCGAGACCTTGTGCTCGGTGAGGTCGACGCCCTTGTTCTCGAGCTGCCCGGCCTGTTTGTCGGTGAGGTAGACCTCCACCTCGGCCTTGCCCTGCTTCGGGGCCTGTTGGCTCAGCTCCTGGCCGTCCTGACCGGCCGCGAGCAGCAGGGGTATCTGTTCCTTGGTGACCTGGGCATGGAACACCTTGATGGCGTCGGACCCCGGATCGGGTGTCTTCGCCCCACTGGCCTGGGCGACGGGTGCGGCCGCCAGACCGGCTATCAGCAGTGAAGCCGCGGCGAGGATCGATCTCGCTCTGCGTCTCATGAGCCCCCCTTGCTGTTGTCTGCCACGTGAGTGGAATGACGCCAGGCTGGTGACACCTCATGATCATGTCAAGGGGGCGTAAAAGGGTACGCAACCGGAACCCAGAGAACCGCTGCCGGGTCCCCGTGGGGGCCCGGCAGCGGTCGGCGGAAAGGGAGGGGGTGGTTCAGGTCCGGCTCAGGTCCGGTTCAGGTCCGGTTCAGGCCCTGCTCAGCCGACGAGGCTGTCGTCCAGCTCCTCGCTGAGGTTGGACTCCGTCCCCGGAATCCCCAGGTCCTGGGCCCGCTTGTCGGCCATGGCGAGCAGACGGCGGATACGGCCCGCGACCGCGTCCTTGGTCAGCGGCGGGTCGGCGAGCGCGCCCAGCTCCTCCAGCGAGGCCTGCTTGTGCTCCATGCGCAGCCGGCCCGCGGCGGCCAGGTGCTCGGGCACCTCGTCGGCGAGGATTTCCAGCGCGCGCTGGACCCGGGCGCCCGCGGCGACCGCGGCACGTGCCGAGCGGCGCAGGTTGGCGTCGTCGAAGTTGGCGAGGCGGTTGGCCGTGGCGCGGACCTCGCGGCGCATCCGCCGCTCCTCCCAGGCCAGTACCGAATCGTGCGCGCCGAGCCGGGTCAGCAGGGCGCCGATCGCGTCCCCGTCCCGTACGACCACGCGGTCGACGCCGCGCACCTCGCGCGCCTTGGACGCGATCTGCAGCCTGCGGGCCGCACCGACCAGGGCGAGCGCGGCCTCGGGTCCCGGGCAGGTCACCTCCAGGGAGGAGGAGCGGCCGGGCTCGGTGAGCGAGCCATGGGCGAGGAAGGCCCCGCGCCAGGCCGCCTCGGCGTCGCAGGTGGCCCCCGAGACCACCTGCGGCGGGAGACCCCTGATGGGGCGCCCGCGGCCGTCCACGAGCCCCGTCTGGCGGGCCAGCTGGTCGCCGCCCGCCACGACCCGTACGACAAAACGAGAACCCCGGCGCAGACCGCCGGGTGCCATCACAATCAGCTCCGAGCTGTGCCCGAAGATTTCCAGAATGTCCCGCTTGAGCCTGCGCGCCGCCATCGCGGTGTCCAGCTCCGCCTCGATCACAATCCGGCCGCTCACCAAGTGGAGACCGCCCGCGAACCGAAGAATCGCCGAGACCTCCGCCTTCCTGCAGCAGGTCCGGGTGACGGGAAGCCGGGAAATTTCGTCCTTCACCGCTGCCGTCATCGCCATGGGCCGATCCTTCCATGCATCCGAAAAATACGGTCGTACGCGGCGGCCAGCAGCTCCGGGTCATGTGTCGCCGAGCTGCCGGGCGATGCCACCGGCGCCAGCTCGACCGTCGCCCCGAGCCGTTTTGCGGCTTCGGTCAGGCTCTCCCGGTCTCGCACGGCGGCCTGATCGGCCAACACCACGTCGAAGGCGAGTTTAGGGGCGTGTCGGGCCAAAACCTCCAAATGACGCTGCGGTGAGAAGCCATCGGTTTCTCCGGGTTGTGGCGCGAGGTTGAGCGAAAGGACCTTCCGGGCCTTCGTCACGGTGAGCGCGTCGAGCAGTTCCGGCACCAGGAGGTGCGGGATCACGGAGGAGAACCAGGACCCGGGACCGAGCACCACCCAGTCCGCGTCGAGGACCGCGGCGACGGCCTCCGGGACGGCCGGCGGATCACTCGGGACAAGGTGGACGGACTGGACCTCGCCCGGGGTGAGGGCGACGGTGGCCTGGCCACGGACGGTGTCCACGTCGTCGGGGCGGTCCGGGTCGTGGCCCCGTACGAGAGCCTCCAGCTCCAGCGGGACCGCGGACATGGGCAGCACCCTGCCGTGCGCGCCGAGCAGCTTGCCGACCAGATCCAGGGCCTGGACGTGGTCGCCGAGCTGCTCCCAGAGGGCCACGATGAGAAGGTTTCCGACCGCGTGTTCGTGCAGGTCACCCTTGGACTCGAAGCGGTGCTGGATGACGCGGGACCAGGTCTGGCCCCAGTCGTCGTCGCCGCAGAGCGCGGCGAGGGCCTTGCGGAGGTCGCCCGGCGGGAGAACGCCGAGCTCGTCGCGCAGGCGCCCGCTGGAGCCGCCGTCGTCGGCGACGGTGACCACGGCGGTGAGGTCACCGGTGATCCGGCGCAGCGCGGTGAGCGAGGCGGACAGGCCCATGCCGCCGCCGAGGGCGACGGTCTTGGGCTGGGCGCCCCGCTTGTGGTTCTGTCGGTTCAGCCGGTTCAGCCGGTTCAGCCGGTTCAGCCGCAGGGACGACTTCACTCGCGCCCCATGTCGCGGTGGACGATCACCGTCTCCACCCCGGCGGCGGCGAGCCGCTTGGCGAGCTTCTCGGAGGTGGCGACCGAGCGGTGCTTGCCGCCGGTGCAGCCGACCGCGATGGTGACGTACCGCTTGCCCTCGCGGCGGTAGCCCGCGGCGATCAGCTGGAGCAGCTCGGTGTAGCGGTCGAGGAACTCCTTGGCGCCTGGCTGGTTGAAGACGTAGTTGGAGACCTCTTCGTTCAGTCCGGTGAAGGGGCGCAGCTCCGGGACCCAGTGCGGGTTGGGGAGGAAGCGCATGTCGACGACGAGGTCGGCGTCGACCGGCAGGCCGTACTTGAAGCCGAAGGACATCACGGTGGCCCGCAGCTCGGGCTCCTCGTCGCCCGCGAACTGGGCGTCCATCTTGGCGCGCAGCTCATGGACGTTGAGCGAGGAGGTGTCGATCACCAGGTCGGCGTCGCCGCGCAGCTCGCGCAGCAGATCACGCTCGGCGGCGATCCCGTCGACGATGCGGCCGTCGCCCTGGAGGGGGTGCGGGCGCCGTACGGATTCGAACCTGCGGACGAGGGCGTCGTCGGAGGACTCGAGGAAGACGATCCTGCGGGTGACGTGCTTGGCCGCGAGGTCCGCGAGGGATTCGCGCAGATTGTCGAAGAAGCGGCGGCCACGGACGTCGACGACGACGGCGATACGGGCCACGTTGCCCTGCGAGCGGGCGCCGAGCTCGACCATGGTGGGGATCAGGGCGGGCGGCAGGTTGTCGACGACGAACCAGCCGAGGTCCTCCAGGCACTTCGCCGCGGTGGACCGTCCCGCGCCCGACATCCCGGAGATGATCACCAACTCGGGGATGGCCGGTTCGGCGGCCTCGATGGCCGGCGTGGCGCTGCCCGTACTCACGTCTGCTCCGTCCTGTTCTTGCTCTTGCTCTTGCTCCTGCTGGTGCTCTTGCTCCTGATCCTGTTCCTGCTGGTGCTCAAGTTCTTGATCGTCACTGCTCATGTGTGCTGCCCCCGTCGTCTTCCATGATCTCTCCTGTTGCCGTGTTCACGGCGGGTGCGGCCGGAGCCGCCTGGGCGAGTGCCGCGGCCACGGTCTCGGCCGTCTTGCGGCCTATCCCGGGAACATCGCAGATCTGGTCAATTGTGGCCTGTTTCAGCTTCTTCACCGAGCCGAAGTGCTTGATGAGGGCCTGCTTGCGCGTTTCGCCCAGGCCGGGGACGGCGTCCAGCGGGCCCGCCTTGAAGCGCTTGGCCCGCTTGGCGCGCTGGTAGGTGATGGCGAAGCGGTGAGCCTCGTCACGTACCCGCTGGAGGAGGTAGAGGCCTTCGCTGGAGCGCGGCAGGACGACCGGGTCGTCGTCGCCGGGGAGCCAGACCTCTTCGAGGCGCTTGGCGAGGCCGCAGATGGCGATGTCGTCGATCCCCAGCTCGTCCAGGGCGCGCTGGGCGGCGGCGACCTGGGGCTGGCCGCCGTCGACCACCAGGAGCTGGGGCGGGTAGGCGAAGCGCTTGGGGCGGCCGTCGTCCCCGGCGGGGGATTCCGGTTCGGTGGACGCGTCCGGGGCCGGCGCGTCCTGCTCCGTCCACTCCCCCGTCTGCTCCTTCTCGGAGAGATAGCGCCGGAAGCGGCGGGTGATGACCTCGTGCATCGAGCGGACGTCGTCCTGGCCCTCGAAGCTCTTGATCTGGAAGCGGCGGTACTCGCTCTTGCGGGCCAGGCCGTCCTCGAAGACCACCATCGAGGCCACCACGTCGTCGCCCTGCAGATGGGAGATGTCGTAGCACTCGATGCGCAGCGGCGCCGAGTCCAGGTCCAGCGCCTCGGCGATCTCCTCCAGGGCGCGCGAGCGCGTGGTGAGGTCCGACGCGCGCTTGGTCTTGTGCAGGATCAGGGTCTGCTGCGCGTTGCGCTGGACCGTCGCCATCAGGTCCTTCTTGTCGCCGCGCTGCGGGATACGGAGCGACACGTTCGAGCCACGGCGTTCGGCGAGCCAGGCCGCGACGGCCGTCTCCTGCTCGGGGAGCGCGGGGACCAGGACCTCCTTGGGAACGGCGTCGCCCTTCTCCTCGCCGTACAGCTGCTGCAGCGCGTGCTCGACGAGGCCCGCGGTGTCGACGGCCTCGACCTTGTCCGTCACCCAGCCGCGCTGGCCGCGGACCCGGCCCCCGCGGACATGGAAGATCTGGACAGCGGCTTCCAGCTCGTCCTCGGCGACGGCGATCAGGTCCGCGTCGGTGGCGTCGTTGAAGACGACGGCGTTCTTCTCCAGGGCGCGCCTGAGGGCCTCGATGTCGTCGCGCAGACGGCCGGCCTTCTCGTACTCCATCTCCTCCGCCGCCTCGCGCATCTGCTGCTCCAGGCGGCGGATGTACGTACCCGTGCGGCCGGCCATGAAGTCGCAGAATTCCTCGGCCAGTTCGCGGTGCTCCTCGGGGGTGACACGGCCGACGCAGGGGGCCGAGCACTTGCCGATGTAGCCGAGGAGGCAGGGGCGGCCGATCTGGGCGGAGCGCTTGAAGACCCCGGCCGAGCAGGTGCGGACGGGGAAGACGCGGAGCATCAGGTCGACGGTCTCGCGGATCGCCCAGGCGTGGCCGTACGGACCGAAGTAGCGCACGCCCTTCTTCTTGGGTCCGCGCATCACCTGGACGCGGGGGAATTCCTCGTTGAGCGTCACCGCGAGGGACGGATAGCTCTTGTCGTCGCGGTACTTGACGTTGAAGCGCGGGTCGAACTCCTTGATCCAGGAGTACTCCAGCTGCAGCGCCTCGACCTCGGTGGAGACCACCGTCCACTCGACCGAGGCTGCCGTCGTGACCATCGTGCGCGTACGCGGATGGAGATTGGCCAGATCCTGGAAGTACGACGAGAGGCGCGGGCGGAGGCTTTTCGCCTTGCCCACGTAGATCACCCGGTGGTGTTCGTCGCGGAATTTGTAGACCCCCGGCGAGTCGGGGATCTGTCCCGGCTTCGGGCGGTAACTGGAGGGGTCGGCCATGGTGGACAGCCTACTGGCGGGGGCTGACAGTGGGGCCCGCCCGGGGAGGCGGGCGGGCCCCGGGATCAGCGGCGGCGCAGGCGCACGGCCGCGGTGGTGAGGGCCAGCAGGACGGCTCCCGCGGCTCCCGCGGCGGCGGGGTCGAGGGCGGAGTCGTCCTTGGCGGGCGGGGCGGCCTGTGCGGCCTCGGTTCCGCTCGCGGCCTGCGGTGCGCCGTAGCCGCCCGCCTTGCCGGACTTGGCGTAGGCGGAGCCCGGGAGCTTGTCCCCGTAGGCCTTCCGCACCTGGCGCTGGTAGGCGGTGAGGGTGGTGCCTCCGGCGCCGACCGCCCGTACCGCGTCCTCGTCCAGGGGCAGGACCCTGGCGCCCTTCTGTACGTACCAGGCGTCGGCCTGCGGCTCCCGGAAGACCGTGCCGCCGGGGAGCCTGCGGGCGCCTGCCGCGCTGTAGCGGGTCTCGTCGTCGCCTGAGGCGATGTTCACCACCTGCCAGGAGGAGCCCTGCCGCGCGGTCCACAGGGACGCCTTCCGGCCGTCGGACGAGACCGCCGTACTGGCCATGAAGTCCAGGCGGGCGACCGCGGCGCCGGGGCGGCCCGCGACGAAGTCCGGGGCGAGGGTGTAGACGGGGACGGCCCTTCCCTCGATGTGCGGGGCGGCCGCGGCAGCCGCGACCTTGCCGTCGCGGGCGAAGTAGCGGGAGAGGGTGGTGAGGGTGGCGGGGGCGGTGGCCGCTTCGTGGGCGGCCTTCTCGTCCGGGGCCGGGGTGTCGGCCGACGCGTGCGGGGCCGCGAGCAGGAGGAGCGTGGTCGCGGAGCCGGCGAGGACCGACCGGCAGAGACGTCCGTTCATCGGTGTCACGCCCCGATCCGGTAGAGGGAGTGGGTCCAGGAGAACTCGTTGTTGTTCACGTACCAGGCGTGCGAGGCCCAGTTGTAGCGGTCGTTGGAGGGCCAGGGGTCGCCCCAGTAGACCCAGCTGTTCGCCGGGTCGTAGCCGTACAGGACGTGCATATGGCCGCCGCCGCTCGACCACTGGATGCGTGTCTCGACCGGGCGGTTGGCGTCGATCTCGCTCTGGACCGTGGTGTAGCGGAGCCAGCCGGTGACATACGAACCGGCGTTGATGCCCGCCCAGTCGAGACCGTTCTGGACGTCGCCGAGACTGGCCTGGGAGTTGGGGCAGTCGTAGCCCTGCTGACGGCCGAACGCCGCGTTGCAGAACTGGTTCTGGGAGTAGGTGCGGCCGAACCAGGTGGCGATGGTGTTGCCGCTCGCGGCCCAGCACCAGTTGGTCTTCTGCTGGGACTGCATGGTGATGTTCAGGCGTTTGGCGGCCGCGGCGGGGGCGGTCTGGTCGGCCGAGGCCGCCGTCGCCGGTGCGGCGAAGACGGCCGCGGCCAGCAGGGCGGCTGCGGACAGCCATCTCTTCTTGTTGCGCATCGCGTTCCTCCCGAGGCGGGGGGTGGGTTGGAGGAGCGCGTCCGGACGCTGCTGAGGAGCATCGATGGTTGTCGGGTTCAGGTCAACACGCTTCAATGCGGGGTGGCACGGCGCTGTGAACAGTGCGGGTGGAGTGTGAACGGCCCTTGCCGGTACGGTCGGTCGCCCGGCGGCGCCGCCACGCTCCCGTTGTGAACGTTCACCTGAGGAGTCCGGATGGGACACCCCGAGGCCGATCTCGCGCAGATGCTGCACACCGGGCCCTTCCATCTGGCCCTGCGCGCGGCGATCGCGGTGCGCGGGCTGCCCCTGCAGCGCGTACAGAACCGGCTCGCGAGTCGTGGCATCAAGGTCGGCGTGACCAGCCTGAGTTACTGGCAGCAGGGCGCACGCCGCCCCCAGCGGCCCGAGTCGCTGCGGGCCGTGCGCGCGCTGGAGGACGTACTGGAGCTGCCGGGCGAGTCTCTGCTGCGGCTCCTGGGCGCGGAGAGCGCGCGGGCGGAGGTCGAGCGGCCCGCCACCCGCTCCTACCGGTCGCTGGTCGAGTCGTCGGGGGCCGTCGAGCGGCTGCTCGGCGAGCTGGAACTGCCGGCCGACGGTGGGCTGCACACCGTGGGGCATCACGAGCGGGTACGGATCGGGGCGGGGCGTGAGCTCCGGGGGCGCGATTCGGAGCATGTCGTACGCGCCCACCGCGACGGCATCGACCGCTATCTGGCCATCCACCGCGGCGATCCGGGGTGCGACCCGGCGGGCGTGGTGGTGCGCGCCGGGGAGAACTGCAGGACCGGTCGGGTCCGTTGGGAGCGCGAGAGCGGGGTTGTGGTGGCGGAGCTGCTCTTCGACGCGCGGCTGCGCGCCGGGGACACCTATCTCTTCGGGTACGGCTTCGAGGACGGGACCGGGGGCGTGAGCGGCGAGTACGTACGGGGGTTCAGCTTCGGGGGCGGGCAGTACGTACTGCAGGTGCGGTTCGACGAG